>JAZRGR010000162.1:0-3629 GCA_045644345.1 Faecousia sp.
AAAGCCTGAACTGCTGGTAGAGCGTTTCGCTCTGACCCAGACTCTCTCCAATTGCAGTGTGCTCATCGGCTTCCATGATCAGAAGTGCGTCCTGGGTGATGTGGACTCCACAGCCGGGATGAAGATGATCGCAGTCCGTGGGTATTTTGCCCCCGATGCCTGTGAGCACATGATCACGGATGCAGATGCCACCGACGGTATGTGCTATCATATCAGCGTGAATATGGTATTCTCCTCTTGATAGAATAGTCCAATTTTCCAAGTGCCCCTCCGACAGAATCTCTGTCGGAGGGGTCGTAGCATTTTATCGAGAGCTAAGATCCTGTTTGAAAATGTTGGGCAATATGAGAAATGCATATTGTTATATATTGGTATATATGGTATGATAAGCATAAAGGAACCTGTATGAAACAGAAAGGGGATGTTTTCCTGTGAAGTTTAAAAGAATCATCAGTATGATCCTCATAGCGGCGCTACTGGGATCGATACTTCCGAGTGCCTGTGTGGCAGGGAATGAGGTGAAAGTTGGAGACAGCTATACCTACACCCGGGAGGAGCATTGGGGCAAGGAGAATGATATCTGGTCATGGCAGTGGGCACCATATGACTCTACGGAATTCGCGGATATGACCTATACCAATGTGGAGGGGCAGGGAGAGATCTATGTTGCTGACTGGGAGACCTATCCCTATTGCTGTGCTCGTAGCGGCGGCATGAATGTCCATCCCAACACCAATGCCGATGCGGCCCGAGCCTTTACCGCTCCAGTCTCCGGTTGGGTCACTGCGGATGTGTCTGTGGCTCGTGCAAGTGAAATGACTCCTGCCACCAATAATACTCCTACTTCCTTCCGCATTCTGCTGGAGAATGCCACGGTTTATCCCACAACGGGTGATTACAAGATCCTGGATTCTAAAACGGCAGAGGAAATTTCTGTCCGTGTCTTCGTAAAAAAGGGAGAAACCCTTCGATTCGTAGTGGGAGCCATAGGCAATCAGACCTCTGATGCTGTGATTTTGCAGACTACGGTAACCTATGATACCGTAGAGGAGGGAACTGATCCCCTCTATATAGGAAAGACATATACCTATGAGAAAACGGCTGACGATTTCGGCAAAGCAGATCCTAACTGGTCCTGGGAATGGGCTCTTGCAGGAAAGACCACTTTCCATCCCATGACTTGGCAGTATGTGGAGAAATATGGCAGAGAAATGTATGCCTCCGATTGGGCAACCCATCCCTATAACTATGTAGATTCCAAGGGGGAGAAGCTCCACCCTGCGGAAACCGCTGATACGGTAAAGACCTTTACAGTTCCCTATAGCGGAACGGTACAGCTCCATACAGTGGTTTCCCGCTACAATAATCTTGCAGATGTGAATAACTCTGCGGCCAACGGTACATCCTTACGGATTCTGGTGAACAATACCCGGGTTTATCCTTTGTATTCCGGTCAACTCGTGCTGGAATCTGCTACACCTAAGGAATTTGATGTGTCCCTCCCTGTGACCAAGGGAGATAAAATCCGCATTGTCATCGGCGGAATGGGACAGGTCACCGGTGATGCGGTAAAAATGTCTAATACTGTTACCTATACAGATTTGACCACACCGAAAATTTGCGTGGATGACAAGGAAACCTTCTCTGCTACCGATGCCCAATTTGCAAATAATGATATGGGCAACTGGAGCTTTGAGTATCGGGATGCCAACGATACCTTCGGAAAAATGACTTATCAGTATGTGGAGAAGTACGGCAGATACATGTATGCCACTGACTGGTCTGCCCATGCATACAACTATGTAGATGATAATGGACTGAAGCTTCACCCTGCGAAAGACCGTGATGCAGTAAAGACTTATACCGTTCCCTACGACGGACGGATCGAAATGACCATGAAGGTCGCACGCTCCTTTGAATTCGTGGAGGAGGGAAGCAAGAATCCCACCTCTCTCCGGGTCTACAAGAACAACGAGCAGATCTGGCCCGTAAATGGGGGACAGAAGGAGCTTACCTCTACCACAGAGACCACCATTCGTGTTGACGCTGACGTGCGGGAAGGGGACAAGATCCGGTGTGTGGTAGGCAGTATGGGGAATACCACCCAGGACGGTATCTCTATGAAGAATACCGTAACCTATCGGGCGGTAGGTACGCGGGAACTGGCTGCCTTTATGGATCAGTACAATCAGCGGATCGACGTGATTGATGTCCGTGGAGACAACCTGAACAGTGCGGAAACTGCCTGGTCCTGGAAGCCTACCACTGCATTGGGCTTTACAGATCTTGCAACCTTCAATTCTCCTACGGATGCAAAGATCCGCTACAGCACCTCTCTGAAAAAGTATGTGGTGGCAGTTTGTTCCTCCCGTGGTTTTATGGGAGTGGTGGACTTCGCTACCGGCAAGAAGATCTGGCAGGTGAGTCTGACCGGGAATCCCAATCCTCATGCCATTGAGTACCTGCCTAATGGAAATGTTGCTGTAGCAGCAAGTCTGGGGAACTGGATCCGCATTTATACCTCGTCTCAAGGAAGTTCAAGCACCAAATATGCGGAAGTTACCTTGGCAGGTGCCCATGGTGTTCTGTGGGATCCTGATCGAAAGGTCCTGTGGGGGCTTGGAGATGAGATAATTACTGCATATACCATAGGGGGGAGTGCGGCAGCTCCCACTCTGACGGAGGCGACCAAGTATCGGGTAAGTGTTGCAGGTGCCAACGGACATGACCTGTCTCCCGTATACGGTAACAAGAATCGTCTGTGGGTCAGCTCCGATGCCATTTACCAGTACGACATTCCCACCAAGCAATTCCTTCTTACATATGAGTACGGGAATGTGATTGCCCGTAAGGGAACGAAAGGAATCAGCAGCTTCCCGGATTCCCACACAACCATCCACGTATTCCCCAACAATACCTATTTGACCCATGATTCCGATCGGGTATTCGTTACCCTCAGGGATGAGGGGAAATTCTATGGCATGACCCACAAGCATGATACAGGTGCTTATTACAAGGTTCGCAGTTGGATCTCGTCCTACAATTCCGCCCATAAGATCCACATCCCCGAGACGGTTGCGGGCTATGAGGCTACCTGTGTGGCTGACGGTCTCACTGATGGGGCCCAATGCTCTCTCTGCGGAGTGACTATGACAGCCCGGACAACTATTCCGGCAGAAGGACACAGCTATGTTTATACCGTGTTCAGCGAGCATAGTCACCGTGTATCCTGCAACAATTGTGACTTTGCTGCGGAGTCTGTTCACAGCTATGCAGAGGGAGTCTGCATCTGCGGAGAGAAGGAGAGTAAGGAGCCTGTAGAGCTTCCCACTCTTAAGTTAGGGCATACACTGAATTTAGCAAGTGACATCTCTGTAAACTACGTGATCCTTAAGCAGAATTTGGAAGGCTTCGATCCCGATTCCATCTATGTAGAGTGCGTATTGGATACCTATGAGGAAAATGAGAAAACAGGCATACAGACCATGAGGCTGGAGCCTGTAGACAAGGGGATCCACTATTACTTCACCCTCACAGGTCTTACTGCCGTACAGATGAATGACTCCATTGCTACCACTCTGTACGGAGTCAAGGACGGGCAGGTATACATCTCACCCGTAGATACCTAC
>JAZRGR010000163.1:0-12562 GCA_045644345.1 Faecousia sp.
TATCAGAAAGAGCACCGCTAACGCGTTGCGATTTTGCAATTTTTGATATAGAAAATTGCAAAATCCCGTCTCATGCAGTTCTTGACGCACCTACGGTGCTATAAAAATGTTTTAAACATTTTTATCAAGAACTAGTATAAAATAGAGCAACATATTGTCGACACAATCTTTGGTATTTCCAAAATTTTCTGCGAAAATGAAAATATTTTATGATTAGAATTTCCAGTTAGGATCATTTTCCATTTTCCATTTTCAATTTTCCATTTGCGACAGCATAACAGCTCGCTAAATCGGGATTTGGAGGGGAGGTATTACCATGGATCGACGGGATCCTTTTTCTCAATATCATCCGGCGGTGTGCTTCCTGTATTTCGTGGGGGCGATCCTAATGGGGACGGTGATCCGACACCCCATTTATGTGGGGGCTTCCTGCGTACTGGGGGCGGTGTATTATGGATTGCTGAAGGGCAGGGCATTATGGACTATGCTCCTGGGGCTGCTGCCGCTGCTGATCTTGGTGACGGTACTGAATCCCCTGCTCAACACCCGTGGGGAACATGTTCTGTTTTCCCTGTGGGGCAGACCCTTTACGCTGGAGGCTCTGTGTTACGGTGCTGTGACCGCCGGGATCTTTGCACTGACCTTCCTGTGGTTCGGGTGTTACAATGTAGTGCTGACGGGGGATAAATTTACGACCCTCTTCGGAAACCTGATCCCTGCGCTGTCCCTGTTGCTGGTTATGGTCCTGGGGATGATCGGGGATCTGAGCCGACGGCTGAAGCAGATCCTGAACGCCCGTAGCGGCATCGGTATGGGAGTCACGGAACAGAACACAAAGGGAGAGAAGCTCCGACATGGCATGACCGCTCTCTCCGCACTGACAGACAAGGCTCTGGAGGGCAGTATCATCAAGGGAGACTCCATGAAGGCACGTGGGTACGGCTGTGGCAAGCGAACCTCTTTTGCAAAGCGAGACATGAAGCCCGGTGATTGGGTGATGTTCCTTTTGGTGCTTGTCCTTGGGATTACGACCTTGACACTGGGGAGCTTCCGGGCAGACTTTAACAGAACGGTTCAAATGGCATCCCCGGGATGGGGCTTTGTTGCCTATTGCAGTTTCCTGTCCCTGCCCATTCTATTACACATAAAGGAGGCGATCCTGTGGCACAGATTGCGATCCGAGATCTGAGTTTTTCTTACCCCGGCTCGGGCAAAACCGGCTTAGACCATATCGATCTATCCATTGAACAGGGAGAATTTGTGGTTCTCTGCGGTCACAGCGGCAGTGGCAAGACCACCCTCCTCCGACATTTAAAGACGGTCCTGACACCTCATGGAAACCGATCCGGCTCCATTCGGATCATGGGACGGGAGCTGTCCTCCTTAGACAGCCGTGAGCAGGCATCTGTAATCGGCTTCGTTATGCAGGATCCGGATGATCAGATCGTGACGGACAAGGTGTGGCACGAGCTGGCCTTCGGGTTGGAGAGTCTTGGTGTGGAACAGAAGATCATGCGACTCCGGGTTGGGGAGATGGCGTCCTATTTCGGCATCCAGAATTGGTTCCACAGGCAGACCTCGGAGCTGTCCGGGGGACAGAAGCAGCTATTGAACTTAGCTTCCGTTATGGCAATGCAGCCGGAGATCCTGATATTGGATGAGCCCACCGGTCAGTTAGACCCCATTGCGGCATCGGACTTTTTGAATACGGTAAAAAAGATCAATCGGGAC
Source organism: Faecousia sp. (assembly GCA_045644345.1). GTDB lineage: Bacteria > Bacillota > Clostridia > Oscillospirales > Oscillospiraceae > JAZOXB01. The sequence continues at coordinate 1,732 of JAZRGR010000163.1, forward strand.
TTAGGGACCACCGTTCTCATTACGGAGCACCGCTTAGAGGAGGTTTACCCTTATGCTGATCGAGTGATCGTCATGGAACAGGGCAGGGTCATTGCCAATGACACCCCTCGACGGGTGGCACAGATCCTGTACGCAGAGGGAAAGGAACTGTTCTCCGCTCTGCCCACACCGGCTCGTATTTTCTACGGAAGCGGCTCTGAGGGAGAATGCCCCCTCACCGTGCGGGAGGGAAGAACCTGGCTATCAAAGGCTTTCAACGGGAAAGCACTGTCGATCCGTGAGCTGCAGGGGCAGGAACCTGTCCCGTCCAAGGAGCTTGCGGTGAAGGTCAAGGAGCTGTGGTTCCGCTATGAAAAAGACGGCACGGATATTCTCCAAGGGGTAGAAGCAGAAATTCCCCAAGGGTCCCTGTTCGCCCTGGTGGGAGGGAACGGCACGGGAAAATCCACCTTCCTAAAGGCTCTCTGCGGCATTTGCAGAGCCTATAAGGGGAAGATCGAGCTCTTCGGCAAGCCCCTGAAAAAGTACACCTCCAAGGAGCTGTTCCGTGGGTGCATCACCCTCCTGCCACAGGATCCCAAGAGCCTCTTTGCCAAGAAAACGGTAAGGGAGGAGCTGGTGGAAATGACATCTTCTTACGAGGAACGGGAGGCTATGGCAAGACTCTGCCGGATCGAAGCCCTCTTAGAACAGCATCCCTACGACTTGTCCGGGGGCGAACAGCAACGGGTAGCCCTTGCGAAAGTCCTGCTGACCAAGCCCCGCCTTCTCCTGTTGGATGAGCCTACCAAGGGGTTGGACGGAGGTTTTAAGAAGGTGTTTGCACAGATCCTAAAGGAACTACGGGATGGGGGTATGACCATCCTAATGGTATCCCACGATGTGGAATTCTGCGGAGAGTATGCTGACTCGGTGGGGATGTTCTTCGACGGACAGATCCTTGCCACTGCAGAGCCGAAACAGTTTTTTGGACAGAACAGCTTCTACACCACCGCCGCCAACCGAATGAGTCGGCATCTGTTTACCAACGCAGTAACAGTGAGGGATGTCCTGGATTTGCACGAGAAGAATCGGGAGGCGGTGCTATGAGTCATAGGAGGAAAGCGACCCTTTGCACAGTTCTATGCCTGTGCGTCTTGATTCCGATGACCCTGCTCTTAGGCAGTCGCCTACGGGGGCGGTGGTACTATCTGACCGCTACCCTTATGGTGGTGGAGGCAATGATCCCCTTCTTCTTCACCTTTGAGACACGGAAGCCCCAGGCACGTGAGCTGGTGACCGTGGGTGTGTTGGCGGCACTGGCGGCAGTGTCTCGGGGAGCCTTTGCCTTTATTCCCCACTTCAAGCCCATTGTGGCTATTGTTATGATCGCAGGGATCGCCTACGGTGGGGAAGTGGGCTTCTTAACGGGAGCCATATCCGCCTTTGCCAGCAACTTTTTCTTTGGTCAGGGACCTTTTACTCCTTGGCAGATGCTGTCCTACGGTCTGGGGGGCTTCCTTGCAGGAGTGGTATTCCACAGGGCATGGCATAGATGGGGAGAGAGGAAGGGCTTTTCCATGAGCTTAGGGGTATTCGGATTCTTCGCGGTGCTCCTGCTGGTGGGCCCTGTCCTGGATGCATGTAGCTTGTTCACCATGAGCAGTGAGCTGTCATGGAGCTTTGCCCTTGCCTGTTTTACCGCCGGGTTCCCTGTAAACCTGACCCACGGGATCTCTACCGCTGTGACCCTCCTTCTTTTAGGCAAGCCCCTTCTGTATAAACTGAAGCGGCTCCAAATCAAATACGGTATTTGGAACAAGGAAACCCTCTGAGTCAATCGACTCAGAGGGTTTCAATGATATCCTTCGGATGATATACCCTACGGGTATGATATCTGCATTGCAGATGATATACGCTACGCGTATTATTCCTCCACGGGCAGGAGGGTGCCGTATTGGTCGAAGTACATGGGGGTGATATGGAAGCCGGAGAACTTGGCGATCTCATCCAGCTTGGCCTTCTCGGGGAAGGAACCGATGAGGGTGAAGGAGATGCCCTTCCGCCCGGCTCTGCCGGTTCTGCCGATGCGGTGGATGTAATACTCATTCTCGTCGGGAACGTCGAAGTTGATGACACCGTCTACATCGTCTACGTCAATGCCACGGGAGGCAACGTCTGTAGCAATGAGGACAGGGAGCTTGCCCTTGCGGAAAGCGTCCATGGTCCGTTCTCTCTTGGACTGGGGGATATCCCCGTGGAGGCAATCTACCTTGATGCCCTCCCGTTGCAGGTCCTCGCACAGCCGCTGGCACATGACCTTGGTGTTGCAGAAGACAATGACCTGCTCGAATACTCCTGCCTGCAGGATCCGCAGGAGGGCAAGGGTCTTCTCTAACTTGGGGACCGTAATGGAATACTGGTCGATATCCGGCTTGGACTCCTCCGTTGCCGCAACAGTGATCTCTACCTCGTCACGCTGGTACATCCAGCTGACGGTCATGACCTCTTGGGAAATGGTGGCAGAGAATAAGCCTAAGTTCTTGCGATTCTTGATCCGATTGAGGATGGCGGTCACATCGTCGAAGAAGCCCATATCCAGCATCCGATCTGCCTCGTCTAAGATCACGGTCTTGATCTTGTCGAAACGGATGTTCTTGCGGTTGTAATGGTCCATGAGTCTGCCGGGGGTGGCAACGATGACCTGGGGCTTGGTCTTGAGGGCCTTGAGCTGAGGCTCCATACGCTGTCCGCCGTAGAGGACAGCAACACGGATGTCCTTATAGAAGGCAAGGAGACCTCTCAATTCATCACCGATCTGGATTGCCAGCTCACGGGTAGGGGCTAAGATCAGACCCTGTACCCCGGGCTCTTCCAAATCAATGTGCTCCAACATGGGAATGCCGAAGGCGAAGGTCTTGCCGGTTCCCGTGGGAGCCTTGGCGATCACATCCCGCCACCCCAGCAGGGGAGGGATTGCCTCCTGCTGGACCTTGGTAGGCTCGGTGACACCCTGCTTCTCCAGGGCCAATAATATCTCCTCGCTGACCCCAAGGTCGCGGAAGGCTTGCATAGTGCTCATATCAATAACCTCTCAGTAAAAATAGTCATATCTTTATAAAGTATATCAAAGAAAGGAGAGAAATGCAAGAAATTTCACGCTTTATGGGACGAATGGGAGAATATTTCTTTGACAAAGGGGTATTCCTGTGGTATACTCCCCATAGTATTAGAATGGAGAGTGATAGAAATGGTATTTCTGGACTGGCTGAAGGTCTTATTCTTGGGTATCGTAGAGGGCATTACGGAATGGCTGCCCATCAGCTCTACGGGACATATGATATTGGTGGATGAGATCTGGAAGACCGAGGGACATAGGGTGTTGACCCCGGCCTTTATGGAAATGTTCACGGTGGTCATCCAGTTGGGAGCCATCTTAGCTGTGGTTTGGCTGTACTTCCCTAAGCTGTGGCCCTTCCACTCCAAGAAGCGTGTCCGCAAGTATTCCCAATTCCAAAAGAAGAGCACCATAGCTCCCCTCCGTCGGCTCCAGGACTTCTGTGACAAATACTGCTATTTGGATAAGCTCCTTATGTGGGCAAAGATCGCAGTGTCCTGTCTCCCGGCAATGATATTCGGTCTGCTCTTGGACGATTGGATGGATGAGCATCTGTATAATTCCTATGTGGTAGCCGCCATGCTGATCCTCTACGGCGTAGGTTTCCTCTTTGTGGAGAAGTTCAACAAGACCCGATCCCCTCGGATCCGCAGTATCAAGACTCTGAGCTGGGTGGATGCGGCTCTCATCGGCCTGTTCCAGGTCCTGTCCCTGGTGCCGGGAACCTCCCGTTCCGGTGCAACCATCTTAGGTGGCATCCTGATCGGCACCACCCGTGAGATGGCGGCGGAATATACCTTCTTCCTTGCCATCCCCGTAATGTTCGGCGCATCCTTCCTGAAGTTGGTGAAGTTCGGCTTCGCCTTCACAGGTGTTCAGTTCCTGGTGCTCCTGGCAGGTATGGCAGTGGCCTTCGTTGTTTCTGTAATCGCTATCAAGTTCTTAGTGGGCTATATTAAGAAGCACGACTTCTCCGTATTCGGCTGGTACCGCATCGGCCTGGGTGTATTGGTTCTGCTGTATTTCCTGATTTTTGGATAAAAGATCGTAAAATCTAAGACAGAATTGTTGTTATAGAGGGGGTTTCTTTATGATAGATAGGAATATGCCCGGAACACCGGATCGGGAGCATCAAGCCGGAGAAAGACCCAAAATGACGGGAAAACCGAAAGGCAATCCTGCAGCAAGACGGTGGGTGCAAATCATTGGAGCTGTGCTACTCCTAAGTGCGGCCTTCGCCATATGTGGTGCATCTATGGTATACGGAATGGGAATTATGGAGCGGCACACGAAAACTGCTAAAATGATGAATGAAGCCATAAGTGCAGCCATAGCCGGTCCTGCGTTTGCATCCCCTTGGTTTGCTTTCGGGATCATGCTGTTCACCAGAAGCTTGTGTACCAAAGGCGCGGTTGGCGCGCCGGAGGAAAAGAAGATCCGACGGGATTTGAGGATGTGCATTTGGGCCAAAACACCGATTTTTGCGTTAATGGCGGTTTCTTATACTGTCTTTTATGTCCGATACGCTTCTCAATTAGCTTGGTGGATTCTTGGGGTGACTATTGTAACAGACGGGATTTTCCTATGGATGCTCTGCATTGCCCTTCGGCGGATCTATCGGGTAAATCGTCATAAATGGGAGCTCTGCCCAACGCATGTGGTAGAAAAAACAGTATCTGTCAACAGGGACATAGATTCCGATACACCCAGAAGACATTACTCTTTGATGCTGGAAACAAAGGGACGTACCTGGCAGAAAAATGTAAATGATAGGGAACATAGCCGTACCCACTACGACAGTGCCCTGTGGGCGGTTTGTATGGAGGGAAAAGAAAGACCTATGATCCTGTATAATGTCAACGGAGATGCTACATGGTAAAGCAATTGCCCGAAACACGGAATGTGAACCGTGTTTCGGGCAATTTTGGTTATTCTTCAAATACTCGCAGGGTCCTTACCTCGTCGCCGTCTGTGGAGTAGACAGCCTCTGCATCCTCGTCAAGGGATGTGTAGCAGGGATCCTCTGCTCTGTAGAACACGCAGGTTCCGCAGGAGGAGGAGATCTTACGGGGTACGGGTGCCATGCGTGCCTCCACACCCAGCTTACTCAGAGCTCGATGGGTCTTGAGTGCGGATAGGTGGGTGTGGAAGGTGGCTATGTATTGTGTCATTTGGTCAGGGTCATGGAGAATTCGTCATCCTCCAGCTCCTTTACCTTGACCTCATAGCCGGCACTGTGAGCAAAACGGGTGACATTCTGCAGTGCGGTGTTGTTGTCTACCAGGACCTCCAGGGTCTTGGGAGCGTTCTTCTTTACTTCCTGCTGGACCTTCAGTACGGGAAGGGGGCAGGCGAGACCTCTTGCATCGACCATATTATTTCTCCTTTCTGAGATTGGTGACGGAAACCAGTACCAGGATCACCAGGCAGATGATCACAGCGGCAGGGCCGTTAGCACCGTGACCTGCACCGGAGGAAGCAGTCTTGAGGGTGTGAGCCAGACCGCCGCCTACGATCATACCGAATACGGTAACAGCGGAGTCGGTGTTGCCTTCGCCGGCAAGGATCAACTGACGCAGGGGGCAGCCGCCCAGGAGGCAGGAACCCCAGCCTACGATAGCCATGCCCAGGAAGTTCCACAGCCACTCGGTATGTGCAACGGGCTGACCCTCGAAGCCCCAGTTGAGAGAGCCACGAATGGCGTTGCCAACCAGAACAGCAACCAGGACACAGCCGAAGCCGGTCAGCAGACCGAATTCCTTGAACATGATGCTGTCGCGAATGCCACCGACCATGCACAGACGGCTTCTCTGTGCCAGGACGCCAACAACGATGGCAATGATCAGAGCCAGAGCAACGGGAGCTGCCTTGTTGCCGGGAGCTGCACCGGAGACGTAGAGAACAGAGCCTGCTACGGACAGGATGAAGAGAGCGACCATAACAACGGGGAATACCAGACCCTCAGCCTTGGACTGCTTGTATGCACGGCCCAGGGAGAAGTTGAACTTGAGGAAGAAAATGCCGATCAGGATACCTACAATAAAGCCTGCCAGACCGATGATGGCATTCAGGTCGCCACCGCCGATACGGATGACCATACGCAGGGGGCAGCCCAGGAATACCAGAGCGCCGACCATAACCACCATACCCAGAACAAAACGGGTGAAGGGGGAGCTACCGCCCTTGGGCTTGAATTCCTTGCCGACAACTGCCATAATGAAGGCGCCGACGATCAAGCCTACGATCTCGGGACGGAAGTTGGACAGAGTGCGGAGTGTTTCGCCGGCTTCGTTAGTCGAGCTGGCACCCTGGAGACCCAGAGCACCTGCGATGTCACGAAGGAAGCAGGCAATACAGAAGCCCATATTGCCGGGGTTGCCCTTGGCAGTGAGGATCACAGCAGCGGCGCCTACCAGCAGACCGCACAGCATCACCAGCCAATTGCGCTTGATGAAGGATTCTTTTTTCATGTTTGATATATAACCTCCTAATCGTTATACTGTAAATAGTATAACGATTAGGAGGTCTTTTGTCAAGTACAGTATGACAGTATCAGGAAAATAATTTCCAACAAACTGCCGAAACGGAAATCTCCTTATTGTCCTGCGAAGAATTTACAGAAGGGTCTTAGGGGGCAATCGCTGCATTTGGGGCTTCTTGCCATACAGGTATCCCTGCCGAACAGGACTACCCTGTGGCAGAAATCCGAACTTTCTTCTGCGGGCAGTATGGCTCGGAGTTGGGTCTCCACCTTCTCCGGGTCCTTCCCTACAGCAAGCCCTAAACGGTTGGAGATACGGATCACATGGGTATCGCACACGACTGCCGGCTGGCGATACAGATCGCCCAAGAGAAGATTGGCGGTTTTTCTGCCTACACCGGGGAGTCTTAAGAGCTCCTCCATGGAATCCGGCACGCGCCTATTGTATACGTCCCGCAGCATCTGACAGGCAAGGATGATGTCTCTTGCCTTGTGCTTGTAGAAGCCACAGGAGTGGACCAGCTCCTCCACATCCTCTAAGTTTGCATCTGCAAAAGCATCCAAAGTAGGATATCGGTCAAAAAGTGCCGGAGTTATCAGATTGACTCTTGCATCGGTACACTGGGCTGACAGACGAACAGCGATCATAAGCTCATAGTCTGTATGATAGTTCAGTGCGCATTTAGGGTCCGGGTATCTTTCTTTTAAAATGTCTATGATCTGTTCTAACACGGAACATTCCCCCCTTTTCGCCCATTATATCACAGAATTCCTCTTGTGGAAACTCCCAATTTTCGTAATTTCACCGATAATCAAATTTCGATTTATCGCTCTGTTTATCGTATAACACAGTAGGGGCGACCTGTGGTCGCCCGGTCATTGTCGTTAAACGACAATGACGAAATTACGGGATTATCACGAGATTTCCGACAAAATCGAAACATTTTGCGGGCGACCACAGGTCGCCCCTACGAACAAATTCGAAAATTAAACTGCTCGACAAATCGGAATTTGGTGTCTGAAAAAATGTGGTGCTTGGTTTCGGGAAAATAGGAGCCGGAAGACCTTTATGGGGTCCTCCGGCCGGGGTATCTTTGGTTATTCAGCCTTAAGGCTATAAGCTGTGCCGGGAACGATCTCGGTGGCGTCGATGCCGGTCATGGCATATTCGCCATCAATATAGAATGCCCAGTACTTGCCGTCTGTGTCGTAATCATAGGTCTTACCGTTGACGCATTTGACATACAGACCCATGTCCTGGGGCTCGCCTGCAATGAGCTCCAGCTCCAACAGGGCATCGCCTACGATGGTCTTGTCAGTGCGGATGGTGGCAGTGGCGGTGTTGCCCTCAGCGTCTGTTACGGCCAGGGTGAACTCCTTACTACCTGTACCCAGGGTATCTCCGTCCTTGAAGGTCTTGGTCTCCCACTGGGGCTTGATGTTGTCGCTACATCCGGTAAAGCTCAGTGCCATAGCCGCAATCAGCACTGCGCACAGGAACAGCGACAGCATAGACTTGATGCTGTGCTTCTTCATTGTGCATTCTCCTTTTAAAATGAATTTGATCTCTGCAGCTCGGAGCCGCGAGCTATGGCAGAGGAGCGTTCAGCAGGTCTTTCGACTCGGCACGGAGGGTCTCTGCCTTCTCGGAAGGGTTCCAATGGCATTGTCCCCATATTGCGGCTATGGGTAAGAGAATCTCTGTCTGTGTGCCTCACGGCGACGGTCTCGTACAGGACTTGCACCTGTTTCCCTGAAGAACGGGACTATTATAGCACAGCACCCCTCGGAAAACAAGAGGGGTGCCGGAAATATTATGCCTTTCTTACATACAGGATACCCAGACAGCCCTCGCCGCAGTGGCAGGTAACGGTACTGCCGGCGATGGTTTCGTACAAGTGGGCAAAGTCGCAACACTCGGTGATAGTGCTCTTAACCAGATCTACAGTGTCAGGCTCTACCTTGGTGTGGGTCACGAAGATCTCGTGTTTCTCCAGATCCTCGGGCTGAGAGAGACGGTCACGGACGTACGCCTCGATGCTCTTGTTGTAGCTGCCACGGTATTTTTTGCCGATTATCATCTTGTTATCCACAACCTCGATGCAGGGCTTGAGCCGCAGGAGGTTGGCACCCAGTGCCTTGACCATGGAGCAGCGACCGCCCTTGACCATGTAGTCCAGTCGATCCAGGAGGAAGCTGGCATCTACCCGATGGGCAAAGTCAGAGAGCTTGTTGCACAGCTCCTTGGGATCCTGCTCCACCCGTGTCAAACGGCAAGCCTCCAGGACCACATGACCCTGGCCGGTGGATAGGTTCCGGGAGTCTACGACATAGACGTTGGAAAACTCCTGCGCGGCGATGCAGGCATTCTGGTAGCAGGAGGAAAAGCCGGAGCCCAGAGTAATATGGATCAGAGCATCACAATCCTTGCTGTGCTCGGCAAAGTATTCCTCGTATTCTCCTACGGGGATGGCGGAAGTGGTACACAGGGGATTGCCGGCTGCCACATGAGCATAGATCATCTCGGGGGTAATATCTATGCCGTCACGGTAGCTCTTGTCGCCCATGTTTACAATGAGAGCCTTGATAGAAATGTTGTGCTCCTTGATCTGTAGGGGGGAGAGATCACAGGTGCTGTCTGAAGAAATTCTGATATACATCGTTTGCTCCACCTTTAAAGTAAAATATAGGTATACAGTGTATTATGTTCTGAAAGAAATTATATAATTTTAGGGAATTTCTGTCAAGTACAGTTGATTTTATCTGTCCGATGTGTTATAGTTATAATGAGGTGTTATGCCATGAATATTATCGATCGATATTTTTTATATTTGCAACAAATCAGCGACGGAACTCGACAGGTTCCGGAGGGCATCGTTCTGACACAGGATTCCCCCCTTGCCAGAGCAGGGGAGCTGCAGGCACAGATCATGGAGATGGGAGTGCCTACCTTCGTCAGTCGCTGTGCTGCGATGGATGGAGAGACCCTTGCACCACGGGAGCTGGACAATTTCCGGCAGGAGGATCTGATGGCAGCACTCCAGGCAATGCTTGCACCATCAGAAGATGTGGCAGAGCCGGAGCCGGAGGAGGATCCCTCTGCACCGCCGCAGATCTCTGAGCCGGACGGTCCCCGTTCTGTATACGAGGTTCTGATTGATTGTTGCAGCCTGGATGAGAAACTGATGTACTATCTCATAGACATCCTTAAGCGGCAGGCAGAGGATGAATTCCAGAAGCTGGCACTGGTCACTACCCGCAAGGCATTTACTCGGGGGGACTTCCTCTATTGGTATGGCACTAAGGAGAGCAGAGCAACCCGCGAGGAGCTGATCTGCGTGACGCTGATGGATGCCTGCTTCGACCGTCTTGCCAAGGATGGGCAGGTGGAGTTGATCGCCGCACTTTTGTCCGGGGACCGTACTACCTTCGAGCTGTTCCGTTGCGATGCTCCGGAGTTGGTCCATCTGCCGGACGCTACCTACGAATGGTACGAGGAATACTATCTGCAGGGGCTCTACCCTCTGCGCTACATGCTTAAGTTTAATGGCGTAGATATGCCTAAGGAGGTCACACAATGAACCATAGCGAGCTTGCGAAGAAGAATTTTGAATCCGGTTGCAATTGCGCCCAAGCGGTGCTCTTGGCTTTCTCTGATCTGACAGGATTGGAGGAGGGGACTGCTATGAAGATGGCTGCCTCTTTCGGTGGCGGCATGGGCAAGCTCCGTGAGGTCTGCGGAGCCTTGACCGGCGCTTTTATGGCGGCAGGTATGATCTATGCAGATGACCATGTTCCTACCCAGGAGGATAAGGCTGCCCATTATGACAAGATCCGCGGCCTTGCAGCTCGCTTTCGGGAGGAGAACGGGTCCTACCTCTGCAGAGAGCTATTGGAGGGAGTCCCTGTGTCCAAGGGCTCTGCTCCCGAGGAACGGACGGAGCAGTATTACAAGAAGCGTCCCTGCGGTGAGCTCTGTGCTATAGCCGCCCGGCTTCTGGACGAGCTCCTTGAACAGGAAAAGTGATAAGATCCCATCTGCCCACAGCTTTCCTCAAGGCTGTGGGCAGTTCTGCACCCGAGACGACCAAATTCCGATTTATCGCTCCATCATGCTGTCGCAAATGGAAAATTGAAAATGGAAAATGGAAAATGATCCTAACTGGAAATTCTAATCATAAAATATTTTCATTTTCGCAGAAAATTTTGGAAATACCACAGATTGTATCGACAATATGTTGTTCTATTTTAAA
>JAZRGR010000164.1:0-3092 GCA_045644345.1 Faecousia sp.
CGAGACTGATGAGGTGTGCGGTAAAATGTTGCGTATTTATAGAAATCTACAGCGAATTCGAAACATTTTCCACCTCATCCGCCCCTTCGGGGCACCTTCTCCTCAAGGAGAAGGCTTTGGTCTGTGCAAATCTCAAACAGATCGACAAATCGGAATTTGACAAACCGATCCCGACATGGGGGAACCATGTCGGGATCGGGGGGAATTATTGAATGACCAGACCCTCGTCGCCTGCATCTACGGTGAGGACGGTATTGGGGGCTATGTCGCCACGGAGGATCCGCTTAGCGATCAGGGTCTGCACCGTATGCTGGAGGAAGCGGCGCAGGGGACGGGCTCCGTAGAGAGGATCATAGGCGGTGTCGATCACATAAGTCTTGGCATCCTCGGTCAGCTCGCAGGAGATCTGCTTCTCCCGTAGACGCTTGTTCAAGGCATCGATCTGGATGTCCATGATCATTGTCATATTTTCCTTGGTCAGAGGCTTGTAGTAGACGATCTCATCCAAGCGGTTCAGGAATTCCGGACGGAAGCTTCTCTTCAAGAGGGGCTCTACCTTCTCGGTCTCTCCGCTGAGGAAATATTCCGAGCCTAAATTGCTGGTGAGGATCAGAATGGTGTTCTTAAAGTCCACGGTTCTGCCCTGAGAGTCCGTGATCCTGCCGTCATCCAGAACCTGAAGCAAGATATTGAATACATCGGGATGGGCCTTCTCTACCTCATCGAAGAGGACTACACTGTAGGGGCGGCGGCGAACAGCCTCCGTAAGCTGACCGCCCTCATCATAGCCTACATATCCCGGAGGCGCACCGATGAGACGGGACACGGAGAACTTCTCCATATACTCGGACATATCGATACGGATCAGGTTCTTCTCGTCGTCGAAGAGGGCTTCGGCAAGGGCCTTTGCCAGCTCCGTCTTGCCCACACCGGTGGGGCCTAAGAACAGGAAGGAGCCCAGAGGACGGTTGGGATCCTGAATTCCTGCACGGGATCGCTGGATGGCCTCGGTTACGGAGGTGACAGCTTCATCCTGTCCTACCACCCGTCTGTGGAGGATCTCATCCAGACGGAGGAGCTTCTCCCGTTCTCCCTCTACCAGCTTGGCAACGGGGATCCCGGTCCAACGCTCAACGATCTTGGCGATCTCTTCCGGGGTGACCTTGTCACGGAGGAGACTCTCCTCCCGATGACTCTGGGCAAGCTCCTCCTCATGGGCAAGGAGCTTCTTTGCCTCGGGGAGCTCGCCGTATTTGAGTCGGGCGGCGGTTTCCAGGTCGTATTCCTGCTCTGCCTTCTCAATCTCCCGACCTAATTGCTCGATCCGTTCACGGAGCTGCTGGACCTTGGTGATGGCATTCTTCTCATTCTCCCAGCGGGTCTTCATGGCATTGAAGCTGTCCTTCTGCTCAGCCAGCTCCCGACGGAGCTCAGCCAGGCGACCCATAGAGAGCTCATCTGTTTCATTCTTTAGGGAAGCCTCCTCGATCTCCATCTGGATGATCCGTCTGCGGATCACATCCAGCTCCGTAGGCATAGAGTCCATCTCTGTACGGATCATGGCACAGGCTTCGTCAATGAGGTCAATGGCCTTGTCCGGCAGGAAGCGGTCTGTAATATACCGATCCGATAGGGCAACGGCAGTCACAATGGCTTGATCCGTGATCTTGACCCCGTGGAAGACCTCGTACCGCTCATCCAAGCCTCGTAGGATGGCAATGGTATCCTCTACCGTAGGCTCCGCAACCAGAACCGTCTGGAAACGGCGCTCCAATGCAGGATCCTTCTCGATATATTTGCGATATTCGTCCAGGGTGGTGGCACCGATACAGTGGAGCTCGCCCCTTGCCAGCATGGGCTTAAGGAGATTGCCTGCATCCATACTTCCCTCAGACTTACCTGCGCCTACAATGGTGTGGATCTCGTCAATAAAGAGGATCACTCTACCCTCGGAGGCTTTGACCTCGCTCAGGACAGCCTTGAACCGCTCCTCGAACTCTCCCCGGTACTTAGCCCCTGCAATGAGGGCTCCCATATCTAAGGAGAAAACAGACTTGTCCAGCAGGTTCTTGGGCACATCCCCACGGACGATCCGCTGAGCCAAGCCCTCTGCAATGGCAGTCTTGCCCACACCGGGCTCACCGATGAGACAGGGGTTGTTCTTCGTCTTACGGGACAGGATGCGGATCACATTGCGGATCTCCTCGTCCCGTCCGATAATGGGATCCACGTCCTTCTCACGGGCACGCTTGACCAGATCCACACCGTATTTCTCCAGTGCCTCGTAGGTTGCCTCGGGATCATCGGTGGTAACACGGGCAGAGCCGCGGATCCCCTGCAGACCTCGCAGGACCCCCTCCTTGGTAATGCAGTACTCTGTAAACAGGGGAAGGACGGTCTGATCTGCTGTGTCCAGCATAGCCAGGAACAGATGCTCGACGGAAACAAAGTCGTCCCGCATCTGCTTTGCCTGCTCCTCTGCCTGTGCCAGCAGGCTGTCCATGGAACGGGAAATATAGAATTTGTCTGCCTCCCGACCGCTGCCGGTAACTGCAGGGAGCTTCTTGACCCCTGCTACCGTTGCCGCCTCAAGGCTCTCTACGGTAACGCCCATCTTCCGCAGGAGCTGAGGGATCAAGCCGTTTTCCTGCTGCAGCAGGGCTAAGAGGAGGTGGATCTGTTCGATGGTCTGATTCTGATAGGAAGCCGTAAGAGTCTGTGCATCTCGGATCGCTTCCAGCGACTTTTGGGTATACTTATTCTGATTCATAGGAACTCCTTTCCGATCAAAGGATCTTTTTAGCACTCTACCAACAAGAGTGCTAAACTCTTTTTCTTCATCATACCACGATTTTGCCCAAAGTCAAGAGAAAAAATGAAAACAATTTGTAAATGCCACCGTTTACAGTCAAATTCCGATTTGTCGGTGAGTTTCAAGTTCGCACAGACCGGTGGCTCCCTCTGATGAGGGAGCTCCGCCGCAGGCGGTGAGGGAGAGAAAAATACAAAATTTTACGTTATTTGGGATATTTGTGCCAACTTTCGGTGCTATTCTCTCTCCCTCCGCCCCTTCGGGGCACCTCCCTCGTCAG
>JAZRGR010000165.1:0-14915 GCA_045644345.1 Faecousia sp.
CACAGGGTCGTTCCCTACGAATAGGATCGGGGTGCATACGTTTTATCCCCGGTGCATACGGGTGACGGGGGTGTGGGATTGGGTATAAAAAACCTCCCTGATGGAATCAGGGAGGCAATGGATCAGCCGGTGATGCGGCGTGCAGTTAAGTAACGGCTATCATAGTAGCTCTGAGACAGGGCAGTGATGACGACTCCGGTAGAGGAATTCTGAGCGTGGACAAAGTTGCCGTCGCCGATGTAGATGCCTACGTGGCTGGCGGTACTGCCGTAGCCGAAGAATACCAGATCACCGGGCTGCAGCTCGTCACGGGAAACCTTGGTACCGTTGGAAAGCTGGGCTGTTGCGGTACGCTGGATGGTATAGCCCATCTGACGGGAGCAATACTGGGTAAAGCCGGAGCAATCAAAGCCATTGGGGGAAGAGCCACCGTAGACGTAGGGATATCCGACAAAGGTCTTGGCATAGGCTGCCAGCTTCTCACCTGCGGAGAGGGAGGAGCCGGTGCCGGTGGTACTGCCGCCGCCGGTACCGCGGTTGTCTGCGGGCTTGTCTAAAAGCTTGAGCAGGTCAGAGCGGATATAGCCGATCTGATTGGCAGCGGTGCGGACCTTGTACCAGCCGCAGTTAAAGCCGAAGATCTCCACATTGTTACTCCGTCTGAGCTGGGTGACGATGCGGTTGTCGGTGCCGGGGCCGCTACGCATATTGACAACAGAGCCGTCAATGGAGCCGGTGCCCAGGTCGATATTCTCACGCTCCTTGAGGGTGAGATACTCGCCACTCATGTAGCCGATCTGCAGGTTGTAGTTGACCTTGTACCAGTCGCCATGCTTCTCCAAGACGACGACGCTGTCCCCGTAGGGAGCGGTATCTAAGATGGTAGAAGAGGTGGATGCACCGCTACGCAGGCGCAGTCCTCCACGTGCCTTGACGATGCCGATGTGAGTCGCCATAGGCGCGGCGGCTGTAGACAGGATCAGTGCGGTCGTGATCACAGCAGCCAATAGGAATGCTGTGAGCTGAATGGTAATGCGTTTCATAGGAACCTCCCGAGTTCATAAGTTATTTCTTGGTGTTGTAGCGAGATAGCCAGATGCAGCCAACTTCCAAAGCTGCATAGAAGCCGTCGTACTCGCTCTTCTTGAGGATGCGATCCTTGCTACGGGCATTGGGATCGGTACGCTGGATCTGGACAGAGACCTTGGTGGCCATCTTGAGATCCTTGAGGTCAGTGGTCTCCAGAATGTGAAGCTGGACGATGTACTCGTCAGACATGGAGCCGTAATATACCATATTGTCCTTGCGGATCAAGGGCTTGCCCTTGTACATCAGGACGTTATTCTGTTCGGACATAGGTGCCTCCTAATAAAAATGTAACCATATTGTAACACATAGACATACTTTTGTCAATAACAAGATATGCCAGCTACAATGGGTCCAGGGCGCAAGGGGTGGGAAGTTAGGTGGGAGAGTTCCGTATGGGAGTCTGCTAAGAGGGATCAGTCAAAAAGGTAGTGCCTGACCAGCTCCTGCAGCAGCTCGTCCCGATCCAGTCTGCAGATCAAAGCACGAGCGTTGTTGTGGTTGGTGATGTAGGTGGGGTCCTCGGAGAGGATGTAACCGACGATCTGGTTAATGGGGTTGTAGCCCTTCTCCGTAAGGGAGCGATAGACCTGGGTAAGGATCTGCTTCATCTCCTCGGTGTTGTCTACAACGGTGCTGAACTTAATGGTGTTATGATCCATAGGTCCGACCTCCTTAATCGATGCAACGGATATTGCTAATATCATAACCGAAAACGGGGAAAAAGTAAAGGGAATTTCCACGTTTTACAAAAAATTCAAAAGAATCAAGATCGTAATAGGGTTGTGTACTCATAAGCAGATGCAATGGGGTCAGAAATACAAATCTGCTTCTAAGTTGCCGTGGGTATAGAGACATACAGCCTTGCGGATAAAATCCTCGGTCACACCGAAATGCTCTGCAAGCTCCCAGAACTCTGTATAGCCTGCGGCAATGGCATCATCCAGTGCGTCCATAGGGATCAGCTCATGGATCGCCCATTTGTCAGCCTTGAGCTCCTGGCGCTGTCTAAGGTCCATCTTGGCATATCGATTGTAGAAGGCACCGCAGATACAGTGTCCCAGCTCGTGACCCAGGTGTACCAGCAGCTCCGAGGGCTGTTGCAGCCGCTCATAGTCCATGCCGATATAGCACCTGCCCTCCAGCTCCACAGCCAGAGACTCGGTCTGAGGCAGGGAATAGGGAAGGATCTGGATGTTCTCTTGTTCTGCCCGGGTGTACAGGGATCTCAGCTTATTCATGTCAACTCCTTATGATGAGCAACCGCTGACGTAAATCTCCCGATACGTGAGCCATGGGGCTACACATGAGGCAGTCTGTGTGGAGATTGGCGCAACGGATGGGTTATTGGGAGGAGCGCTTGCGAGCCTCCCGATCTTTGACAAAGTGGGCAAACTGCACCACTTCTTCGTACATTGCGTCTGTCACATCTGCATTGCCGCCGAAAAGAGCAAACTTAATATCCTCTACAGGTACGGCCTGGGGAGGATGACCCTCGCCACGGAGATACCCTGCCCAAATGCCACGGAAGCTACCCTTATACATACGGTGCAGGTTGGCATAAATAGGCTCGGGGATCTGAAGACGGCGGTCCTCTAAGTCCCGATCATAGTCATAATAATCATCGGTCTCGCCCATGAGATAGGATACGGTAGTCTCCAAAGCGTGGGCAAGGTTAGGCAGCTTCTTGGTGTTGACGTGATTGACACCGGCCTCTAACTTGGCAATTGTGGAACGGTCGGTGTACCCCAGACGCTGGGACAGGTCTAACTGGGACAGCTTGAGAGCCTCCCGTCGTTCACGGATGCGATCCTTGGGATCGAACATATCATTCCCTCCATTCATATTGATTGATCACCGATAGTGATTGGCAAGGATATGATACCACAACAGTGACATGATGTCAATTAGAAAATTTAGTGCTCTTTCAAATATGAAAATAAAAAGGCGTGATAATCAAACAAGTGTTTAGTAAAAAATACGAAAATCACGCTTTCATCACCGAAAAATCTAATTTAAAAAATATTTTGAAGTGCTACCAAAAGTCCCTTGACAAACGGTCACAAATCTGCTATACTATGTCGTGACCGATGGTCATCGAACAAAAGTTCTTAAACCTGCCGACTCCAATCGACCGTAAGAGGAGTTCACCACCGGTGTGGTGACAGATTTGTGGTTAGGGATCACGTAACCTGTTTGCATTGTGTAGCTACGCACACGGCAACAAATTTGTTCGTAGGGAACGACCCTGTGTCGTTCCGCGGGATCATCGTAACCCGTTTGTTTTGCGTTGGAACGTAGGCAGATACAAATTTGTTCGTAGGGAACGACCCTGTGTCGTTCCGCGGCATGATCGCAACCCGTGTGCATTACGACATCACGCAGACGGTAACAAATTTGTTCGTAGGGAACGACCTTGTGTCGTTCCGTGGAATCATCTTTACCCGTAAAGGTTGTTATGTTTGGACGATGACCGGTATTTGATGAAATTAGGTGGTTGGTTCCTTTGGAATGTGTTCCAACGTATATTGTTACCTTTGCGGAACGACACAGGGTCGTTCCCTACGAACAAGCTTGTGGGTGCATTCGTATGAATGTAGGTTCGTACGGGTGACGGCGGTGCAGCATTGCGGTTGCATTCGTATGAATGTAGGTTCATACGGGTGACGGAGATGCAATTTACCCTCTCCGCCTCTCCGAGGCACCTCTCCCAAGGGGAGAGGCAAGAGCGTGTGCAGGATCGGGGGTGGGTGCGTGTTTATGAAGGTTCATACGGGTGACGGAGGTACGACGGAACGACACAGGGTCGTTCCCTACGAACAAGCTTGTGGGTGCATTCGTATGAATGTAGGTTCGTACGGGTGACGGAGGTGCAAAAGGGCTGCAGAACGATCTTTTTTTTGAAGTAGAGCGTGATTTATGGTCATTTATAAGAGAATCACGTGTAAAAGTTCGGGTTTCGGCGTGATTTTTATTGGAGAACAAGTACATTATACCATATGACCTGTCCTATAAACGGGACTTTAGTAAGAATATTTTATGATACGGAGGTTTTTTTATGGATCTGATAAGCTATTTGCGTGAACACGGGGAGGATGACTGCACCCGACCCGTTGAGGACCCTTGGGAGTGCATTCCCCGTTGCTATGAGGACCCGGAGGATCTGCGAGATGCAGACTTCCGTGATATGGATCAGGGATGGGGGGTGTAGAGATGGAGGACTATCTGGTTTTCGACGAGCAGGAGGAGTATGAGCCCTCCAGCCGGATGTACGCTCCTCTGCCACTGGAATATTACAAGGAAATGCGGTTCCTAACCGATGAGGAGTTCGGACGTTTGATCCGTATCCTGCTGCACTTCAATCTGACGGGCAAGGTTCTGGAGGGAAAAGGTACCCTGTGCCACTATGTAGACCGTGTGATCGGGCGACAGATCCGCTTCTACCGAGACTGGGAGGAACTGACTCAGAAGCGGAAAAAGGCAGGGCAGAAGAGTGGGGAAGCTCGCAGGCGCAAGAGCGAAACCCAAGATGTAAAGAAGGATGAGAGTACTTTTGTTGAACAAAAGGAACATGTGTTGAAAAATTCCAACTATACCAATTCCAATTCCGATTCCAATTCCGATCCCAATTCCGATTCCAATTCCGATTCCAACTCCAATTCCGATTCCAACTCCAATAGGGAGGCGGCAGGCGCCTCCCCATCTATCAGTCCCGCCGCCCCCGGCAGAGAGGAGGTATCCTATGGTAACAGTCCGCAGGCAACGGTTGCCCAGGCATTACAAAGGCTCTTGGGTGTACGGCTGACCAAGCCTGTTATGGAAGAATTACGGCAGTATGTGGATCGACTGGGTGTGGACACCTGCCTCTTTGCTGTAGAGCGTGGAGCGGAGGAGGGACGGGGCAACTGGAGCTACGTCCGTGGGATCCTACGGGATCTGGACAGGAACGGGGTTAAAGATCGCCCCCAAGCAGAGAACAACCACCGCCACCACAGGGAAAAGAAGAATGATCGCAATGGGGTCTACGCTACCCACAACCAAACCAGCTACACTGCCCTGGAATTACAAGCCATTGCTGAAGCACTTGCTGAGGAACTATGAAAGGAGAGAGAACTATGGCTTATGAGAAACCTTTACCCCAGTGTCCTTTCTATGAGAAGGAAAGCCGACGTACCGTTATCTGTGAGGGTGTGGTAGAGAGAAACAGGCTCCACATGAAATTCAAAACAGAAGGTACCTGCGCCAAATACCGTATGGACTACTGCTACAGCATGTGCTGGGAGAACTGTCCCGTTGCCAAAATGCTCAATGCCAAGTATGGGGTGTGATACTATGGCGCAGTGGATCTTGATCAAGAGGGACTATATTGCAGGAGATCTGACGGTTCGAGAAATTGCTGCTCGTTACGGGATCTCGGAGCGAGCGATCCAGCGCACAGCCGCCAAGGAGGATTGGAAATCCCTGCGCAAGGCACATCAAGATGCCACCCTGGATCGGGCACTTGCTCTCATGGAGGAATACCGTGCCGAGAAGCTGGCACGGATGGAGGTGGTCAGCCGTGAGCTGTTGGAGCGGATCAGCCATGCCATAGGGGAGCTTGACCAACAGGTTCTCCGTGAGGTGGTGAAGGAGAAGGAAATCCTCTACGAAAATCCCCAGCGTGCGGACAAGGCTACCAAGGAGATCATTACGGAACGGGAAAATTTGGTACGGGTCAAGACACCCATTGACCGAAACGGCATCAAGCTCCTTGCCGCCGCCTTGAAGGATGTGAAGGACGTGCAGATGCTCCGTGATCCCTTGGATCTGCAGGAGCAGGAGGCAAAGATCGCCAAGCTCCAACGGGAAACCTGTGAGGAAGGAACGGATCGGGCTCTGCGTGTGGAGTTCAGCACAGAGACGGAAGGATGCAGTGAGTGAGTTCCGCTAAACCGCAACGAAAAGGGGGAATGGAATGAAGCAATTACAATTACCGCCGGCGCAGCCTAAGCAGATCGAATTCCTCAAGGCAAAGGGCAAGCACATCGGCTTCGGCGGTGCCCGTGGAGGAGGCAAATCCTGGGCGGTGCGCACCAAGGCAATCTTACTTGCGTTGAGGTACGGGGGGATACGGATCCTGATCCTGCGACGGTCCTACCCGGAGCTGATGAACAACCACATCCTGATCCTTCGTCGGGAGCTGAGCGGCATTGCCCAATACAACGACAAGCAGAAGGCACTGAGCTTCCCTAACGGGTCTACCATCAGCTTTACCTACTGCGCCCGTGACGGGGACTTAGACAGGCTCCAGGGTGTGGAATACGATGTGATCTTTATCGATGAGGCAACGCAGTTCTCGGAATTCCAGATGAAGACCATTGTAGCCTGTCTGCGAGGGGTCAACAGCTTCCCGAAACGGATCTACTACACCTGCAATCCCGGGGGACAGGGTCACAGGTATATTAAGCGGATCTTCGTAGACAGGCACTATGAAGAGGGGGAGGACCCGGAGGATTACACCTTCATCCGCTCCCTGGTGACGGATAACCATGCCCTCCTAAGGCAACAGCCGGAATATGTCAAACAGCTCCAAGGTCTGCCACCTAAGCTCCGCCGTGCCTGGCTGGAGGGGGACTGGAACGTGTTCGAGGGGCAGTTCTTCGAGGAATTTGCCGACAGGCCGGAGCATTATGGGGATCGGAGGTGGACCCATGTCATAGATCCCTTCCCCATTGATCCCAACTGGCGGATCTACCGATCCTTCGACTGGGGGTATCACAGACCCTTCTCTTGTGGCTGGTGGGCGGTATCCCCGGAGGGGACGTGTTATCGGATCTTAGAGCTGTACGGTTGTACCGGGAGTCCCAACGAGGGGGTCAAGTGGCAGCCGCACAGGGTCTTTGCAGAGATCCACCGCATCGAGACAGAGCACCCATGGCTGGCAGGGAAGCACATCATAGGGGTGGCTGACCCGGCAATCTGGGATGCAGAGACCGGTGAGAGCATTGCAGATGTGGCGGCTCGGCATCAGGTGTTCTTCTCCCGTGGGGATAACAAGCGGATCCCCGGCTGGATGCAGGTCCATTACCGTATGCAGTTCGATGAGGAGGGGATCCCCATGCTGTACGTCTTCTCCAACTGCAGGGCTTTTATCCGCACCATTCCCATGCTCCAATATGACGAGCAGATCCCCGAGGATTTAGACACCAAGGGAGAGGATCATGTGGCAGACGAGGTACGATATTTCCTCATGAGCAGACCCATTGCTCCGAGAATGCAGGAGGACAAGAGCGTCTATAGGGAGGCAGAGCTGCTGTTGGATATTCCTACCCTGCCTCGAAGCTACAGGATCCCCCGAATGGAAATCGTGTAATGAAGGAGGAAATCGTTTGATAGACAAGAATGCTGTACGCAGAGCGGCGGAGACTCTGCGGAAATATCGGGCGGGGAAAGCCAATTTAGAGGCGCGGCTCATTGCCAACGAGCAGTGGTTCAAGCTCCGTCACTGGGACTATCTCCGTGGCTCTAAGCAGGAACAGGTGGAGCCTGTCAGCGGATGGCTGTTCAACTGCATCGCCAACAAGCATGCAGATGCCATGGACAATTATCCTGCCCCTGTGCTCCTGCCCCGAGAGCAGGAGGATCGGGAGGAGGCAAGGCTCCTGTCCTCGGTGATCCCCATACTGTTGGATCAGTCGGAGTTCGAGCAGATCTACTCCGACGGCTGGGATGACAAGCTCCGTAGCGGCACAGCCATCTATGGGGTATTCTGGGATCCTATGGCAATGGGGGGACTGGGGGATGTGACAGTGAGACGGGTAGATCCCCTGCACCTGTTCTGGCAACCGGGGATCAACAGGCTCCGTGACAGCAGACATGTATTCCATGTGGAATTGCAGGACAGCGAGACCCTGGAAGAACGGTTCCCTCGGCTCCGTGGCAAGCTCACCGCCGGCGGTGCAGATGTCTCCAAGTATATTTATGACGACACTGTAGACACCGCCGATCTGAGAGCTGTGGTGGACTGGTACTATCACAAGGGTGGAGTGCTCCATTACTGCAAGTTCGTAGGGGAGGAGATCCTATTTGCCTCGGAGAATGTGCCGGAGCTGGCTGACAGAGGATGGTATGACCACGGGGAGTACCCTTTCGTGGTAGATCCCCTGTTCAAGGTCAAGGGCAGTCCCTGTGGCTTCGGCTACATCGATGTGGCAAAGTCCGCACAGGAATACATCGACCGCTGTAATCAGGCGGTGATGAAGAACCTCCTTGCCAATGCAACGCCCCGTCATTTCATCCGTTCCGACGGATCTGTGAATGAGGAGGAGTATCTGGATCTGACCCGTCCGTTGATCCATGTTGACGGTCAGTTAGGCAAGGACAGCATCCTGCCCGTTCAGGGTAACAGCCTGCCCTCTATCTACGTCCACATTCTGAACAACAAGATCGACGAGCTGAAGGAGACCACGGGCAACCGTGATATCTCTGCTGGGGGCACGGTCAGCGGTGTTACCGCCGCCTCAGCCATTGCCGCCCTACAGGAAGCAGGGAGCAAGCTGACCCGAGATGCCAACAAGGGCAGCTACCGTGCCTTCCGTAAGATTGTCCTGCTCATGATCGAGCTGATCCGTCAGTTCTATGATGTGCCACGTACCTTCCGGATCTTAGGCAGGAACGGTGGTGTGGAGTTCGCCCGATACTGCAACAACGGGCTCAGACCCCAGACCCAGGGGGAAGCCTTCGGGATCTCAATGGGGCGCCGCTTGCCTCTCTTCGATATCCAGGTGGCGGCACAGAAGGAATCTCCCTATGCCACTCTCAGCCAGAATGAGCTTGCCTTGCAGTTCTATGCCCAGGGCTTCTTCGATCCCCGTCGGGCAGATCAGGCTCTGCTATGTCTGGATATGATGGATTTCCGACGGAAGGGAGCGATCATGGAGGCCATTGCCGGGAATGCCGCAGCGTTTCGACAAGAGACCGGGGAACAGCAGGCGGCTAAGGCAGTTCACCCCTCCTACGATCCCATGGCTCGGGTCCGAGAGCAGACTGCATTGGCAGGGGAGGGGTGAAAACCTGTTGACCGAATCGTTCCTGTTAAGGGGGTGAGCATATGACACACATTCGTATAGAAAGGGGGGATGGGTGGTTCCGTCTCACCATGGAGGGTCATGCGGGGGTCGGTCCCTATGGGGCAGATCCTGTGTGCGCAGGGCTGTCAGCCTTGGCCTACACCGGGGCAAGGATGATAGAAGAGCTGGATGCTGAGGCAAGGCTGGCAGCACCCCCTGTGATCCGATTGGAGCCGGGGTTTGCTCTCCTGGAGGGACGTGGAAACAGAGATGGAAAGGAGGTGGTGGATCATCTGGGAAGGTTCCTGCTTGCAGGCTTGCGCCTCATGGCAGAGAGCTTCCCCAAGGCAGTGTCGGTGATGTGCTGAATATGAGGTATTTGAGAATATGGGGGCTTACACACCGAGAGATAAACCGGAACGAAAACAGAAAGGAGAAAAGGATGATGTTGATGGATCTACAGTTATTTGCAGAGGAGGCTCCCAAGGAGGAAACCCCTGCAGAGGCGAGCCGTGAGGGTACAGACAAGCCCATCGGCTTAGAGGAACGACTGGCGGAGCTTGAGTCCAAGCTATCTGCCTTGACCAAGGAAGGGACCCCTCCCGCAGCCCCTGCAAAGGAGGAGTATAACAGGGAGGCTGCCGCTGCCCTCCTTGCCAAGCTCCGTAAGCAGGAGGCAGAGGCACGGGAGCTGTATCCCAAGCTCAGTCTCAAGGAGGAGCTGAAGGATCCCCGTTTTGCAGAGCTCCTTAAGTGCGGATTGGATGTCCGTTCTGCCTTCGAGGTGGTACACAAGGATGAGATCCTCTGTGCCTCTATGGAGTATGCCGCCCGTGAGGTAGAACGGATGATGACCAACAAGCTCATGGCAGAGGGCAAGCGCCCCATGGAGAACGGTGGGGATCACGGCCCCGCTGTTTCCAAGACAGACGTGAAGGCAATGACCCGACAGGATCGGAAGGATATTATCCGCCGTGTCCGTATGGGTGAAAAGATCACTTTTTGACAGAAAGGAGAAATGGAATATGATGACTATGAACATTCAGCTTTTTGCAACCCAGGATACCACTATGGAGGGTCTCTCTGCGGAAATGAAGACCTTCTACGACATGAACCTGATTGACGAGGCAAGTCCCAATCTGGTCCACGATCAGTTCGGTCAGAAGCGTCCCATCCCTGCAGGCGGCGGTACGACCATCGAATTCCGCAAGTTCTCCCCCCTGCCCAAGGCTACCCAGCCCCTGACCGAGGGTGTGACCCCCAACGGCAACAGCCTCAACGTGTCCACCGTTACCGCCACGGTGAATCAGTACGGCGATTATATCGTCCAGTCCGATGTACTGGAGCTGACTGCCCTGGATAACACCATTCTGGAAGCGGCTAAGCTCCTGGGCAGACAGGCAGGTGTGACCCTGGATACGGTGGTACGCAATGTACTCCACACCGGCACCAACGTAAGCTACTGCCCCAAGAGAGCCGCAGACGGCACCGAGACCGAGGTGACCTCCCGTGCACAGTTGGACGAAACTGCCATGCTCACCGTAGACGTGGTCAATCAGGTGGTTGCCAAGCTCCGCGCCCAGAACGCTCCTACCATCGACGGCAAGTACATCGCCATTATCCATCCCTATGTTGCCTATGATCTCATGCGGGATCCCGAGTGGATCGATGCCCACAAGTACGCCGCGGCACAGTGCCTGTACGAAGGGGAAATCGGTGAAATGGGCGGTGTCCGCTTCGTCCAGACTACGGAGGCAAAGGTATATGCGGGTGAGGGCTGTCCCGCAGGTCTTGCGGTATTCGGCTCTCTGTTCTTCGGTGACGGTGCCTACGGTGTAACGGAGATCCAGGGGGGCGGTCTGGAAACCATCGTCAAGCAGAAGGGCTCCGGCGGTACCTCCGATCCCCTGAACCAGCGCAGCTCCGTGGGCTGGAAGGCACTGAAGACCGCAGAGCTCTTGATCCCCAACTATCTGGTCCGTGTGGAGTCCTGCTCCAAGCGATTCTCCGCCACGGCACAGGCAAACTAAGGAGGGTAAGATATGGAAAAGAAGAAGACCGTTACCATCCGTCTGCCCAAGACCAAGGAGCTCCGGGATGATGTGTTCGTCTCCGTCAATCAGCGTTCCTGGCTGATCCGCAGGGGGGAGACCGTAGAGGTTCCCGCCTGTGTGGCAGAGGTGCTGCAGCACTCCGAGGACATGGCACAGGAGGCTCTCGCCTACGAGACACGGGTAGGACAGTAACGCCATGGACTATGTTACCTTGGATGAGGTTCTACAGCGGCTGGACACCCTAAAGCCCAACAACTATAGCCGTGGAGAGAAGGTCGCTTGGCTCAATGCCTTGGATGGTAAGATCTACAGTCTGTCGGTGCTGACCCATGAGGCAGGGGGCGAGGCATTTTCTCCCTACGGCGTAGAAGAGGGGAACAGAACCATGCTGGTGCCGGAGCCCTACGGTACGGAGCTGTACCTTGCATGGCTGGAGTCCCAGGTAGACTATTACGACGGGGACACGGTGCGCTATAACAATGCCATGGATCGGTTCATGACACTACACAGGGAGTTCAGCCGATGGTATCACAGGACCCACAAGCCCCTGGGTCAAGACCGAAAATACCGGTAGGAGGCAGGAATATGGAATTTACCAAAGCACGGCATATTGCCCGATCCACACGGATCCTCCGTGGCTTCTTAGGCTACCATCCTGCCCTTCGGATCAGCCATGGGGAATGGTTCACAGAGGAGAACTTAAGCAGTCATGCCTTCCCCTTGCTCTGTCCCAGATCCTCCCGTAGGAGGATCCTGGATATGCCCATAGAGGGGCTGGGAGCCTTGGGAGAGCTGTGCTATATTACAGGCTCTGTCCTCCATTACGGAGCGTACACCATGGATCTGCCTCTAAGCCCGGGGGAGAAGGAGTTGATCCCCTTCGGCGCAATGCTCATCATTGCACCGGACATGATATGGGTCAACACCGTAGACCACAGCTATGGCTCCTGCTCCGTGGCAGAGCAGTTCGCAGGGGACATGGGCATGGTGTGGTGTGACAGCTACGCAGAACCCTTGGAGCCGGTGGTAGAGGGAACGGAGCCCCCGGAGAATGTGGAGCAGTTCTGGCTGGATACCTCTGCAGAGCCCGCCCTCAAAGCATGGTCCGAGGAAACAAAGCTGTGGTATGAGCTGACGGACACACGGATCAAGGTCATAGCAGACGGGATCGGTATCCCCTTTGCCACAGGGAATCAGGTGCTAATCACCGGGGATGAGGAGATCGAGAGGATCTTAGGTCCGGGGCTCCATGAGATCCTGTATGCAGACAGAGACTTCCTGGTGCTGGATGGGCGGTTAAATGCCATCCGCAAGGAGCTCAGGGGCAAGCAGTGGGAGATCCGCTGTCCTGTGCCTAAGATGGATTTCCTCCTGCAGCACGAGAACCGTCTGTGGGGCTGCCGTTACGGTACGGATCACAACGGTGCCTTCGTCAACGAGATCTACAGCTCCGCCCTGGGGGATCCGGGGAGCTGGTACAGCTTCCGAGGCATTGCCACGGACAGCTATGTTGCCTCCTTGGGCACCGAGGGGCCCTTTACCGGGGCGGCTGTGGTGGGTGGCTATCCCGTGTTCTTTAAGGAGAACAGCCTGTGCAGGATTTCCGGTAACAGACCATCCAATTACCACATCCAATCCACCCCCTGCGTGGGGGTGGCACCGGGCAGTGAGAGGACAACGGCGATCCTTGATAACAGTCTCGTGTACCTGGGACGGGATGGGTTCTATCTCTATGACGGATCCCTACCCTTCAAGATCAGTGGGGACTTAGACAGCAAGCACTACAGTCAAGGCGTAGGCGGTGTGCTGGGAGGGCTGTATTATATAGACCTCTTAGAGGATGGGGTTCCTGTGACCCTGTGCTATGACAGGGAGCACAGATTGTGGCACCGTCACAGCCCCATGGGGGCAAGGCGGATGGTCACTGTGGGCAATACCCTGTACTATACCGGAGGGGACGGACTCTATGCCATGGGAGGCACAGAGGGACAGCCCTATGAGGAGCCGGTTCCCTTCGAGGCTGTTACGGGCATCCTACGGGAGGATGAGGCGGATCACGGCTATTTAGCAGGGCTCAAGCTACGGCTGAGCATGGACATAGGCAGCAGTCTGACGGTATATGCCCAATACGACTCCCAAGATGGGTGGGAGCCCCTGGGAACCATGGAAAATGGGCGGCTCAACTGTCGGGAGATCCATCTCCGACTCAAGAGATGTGACCACCTGCGGCTAAAATTTGATGGACGGGGCAATGTAACCGTCCACGCCATTATGATGATCATGGAGGGATGACAGATGACGTTAGAAAAGCCCCGGCTTCACGGAAGCGGGGATCTGAAGGAACGAGTGGATTCCCTGGAGCGGTATCTGTACCGTCTGGTATACGATTTAGAGGGGATCATACAAGAATTGGAGGAAAAGCATGGGGAAGAACTATGATGCATCCGTAGACTATATGCAGAAGATCCAACAAGCCGTCAACCGCGGAGACATGGAGCAGGCTGCATACTACGAGGAAAAGCGGAACGAAAAGATCCGCGGGGAGGGCTTGAGCCAATATGCCCTGACCCATGATTACGAGGCATATTTGCCCAAGACCACGGCACAGCGTATGGAGCAGGTCCTGCAGAAGCTCCACAGCCGCCAACCCTTCTCCTACGATCCGCAGGAGGATCAGCTCTATGCTCGCTACAAAGACCGCTACAGCAAGGCAGGAGCCCTTGCCCGTGAGGATGCGGCGGCACAGGCTGCAAGCCTTACAGGGGGTTACGGCAATTCCTACGGTCAGACAGCAGGGCAAGAGGCTTATGACAGGGAG
This sequence comes from Faecousia sp., assembly GCA_045644345.1. GTDB lineage: Bacteria > Bacillota > Clostridia > Oscillospirales > Oscillospiraceae > JAZOXB01. The sequence goes on from JAZRGR010000165.1 coordinate 14,007, forward strand.
TTGGACCGTCTGACAAGCCTGGTGCCGGAGCTCTATGATCAGGCACGGGAGGACTATGACCGTGAGGGGCAGGAGATCCTCGCCCAATATGATCGCCTTGCAGAGGATCTGCAGCGGCAGCAGGAGAACGCACAGCGTCTGGATCGGGAGGAACAAGACCGCCTCCTTGCCAAGGAGGAGCTGGCATACAAACAGCAGAAGGAGGAGCAGGAGAAGGCATATTCCCTGGCACTGTCCATGCTCAAGGAGGGACTGATGCCCTCGGACTCCATCCTGGGCAAGTCCGGCATTGACAAGTCCGATGCAGACAAGCTCTACGCTGCCAATCTGCCCAAGGACAAGACCACTGCCTCTGCAGGCAAATCTTCCGGGAACTCCGGCAAGACCGGCACGGCAAGTAACGCATCCAAGAATGACAAGACCCTGACCAATACCATGTGGGATAAGCTCCGTACCACCTATCAGAAGGGGGCAAAGGCAGAGGATCTGTCGGATTTCCTGCAATTGCGGAGTATGTTCGCGGCACAGGGCTACGACGTAGCCGCCTTCGATACTTGGGCGCGGAATGCCTTCGGCAAGGATTACACCACCGGTGGGCAGAAGGTCATTGACAGGCAGAGTGTCCTTGCCTTGGGCTACGGCCCCATTGACGATGACCGCCTTGCAGAGCTCCTGGCGGCAGGGGAGATCGAGCAGTACACCCGTGGGGATTCTATCTACTACCGTAGAGCGAATAAGACTCCCACACCTGTGCCCAAGTCCGTTATGAAGTAAGACACCGAATTCCGATTTATCCCTCCCTTCGGTCGCGGAAATCGGAATAATGGAAAATGGAAAATGGATAATGTAAAATTTCGGTATCCCTTCCGGGTGGGTTTAAAATAGAGCAACATATTGTCGATACAATCT
>JAZRGR010000166.1:0-9147 GCA_045644345.1 Faecousia sp.
TCTTTAAAAAGTAGACATTCGCAAATGGCTACTTTTTATAGCCCTTCAGGGCGTAGAAACTCGTATGAGACGCTTTTTGTGCCTTTCGGTACAAAAAGATTCAATTAAAAGTTGTCTACTTTTAATTGAATAATAGTATTAGAAGGAGAATGGAACTATGAAAAAGCTTTTTGCACTGATCTTGACCGTAGCTCTGCTACTGAGTCTCACGGCCTGTGGTACCGGAAGGTCTGACAAGGGATCTACTCTTGTATACGGCTCCGGGGACTACGATTCCATCAATCCCATTATGAACGAGCATTGCGAGATCAAGCATCTGCTCTTTGACTCCCTGGTTAAGCTGGATCGGGACGGCAACCCCGTAGCGAGCCTGGCAGAGAGCTGGACCTATGATGATGCAACCTTGACCTATACCTTCAAGCTCCGCAGTGACGTAAAGTGGCATGACGGAGAAGCATTTACCGCCGAGGATGTTAAGTTTACGATAGAGGCCATCATGGATCCCGATAACGGATCTGAGAACTACCCCAACTACATAGAGGTAGCGGAGATCAAGGTCAACTCGGATACAGAGATCGCTTTCGTGCTTTCTGAGCCCAATTATGCATTCTTGGACTACATGACTATGTCCATTCTCCCGGAGCACAAGCTTCGCGGGGAGGATATGTGGGAATCTGCATATTTTAAGAATCCTATTGGCACCGGCCCCTATAAGCTGGATTCCTGGGACGTGGGACAGGCCATCGTTATGGTGAAGAATGAGAACTATTTTGCAGGTGCGGCAAAGATCGATACCATTATCTTCAAGATCGTTACCGACGATGCTGCCAAGGCCCTCCAGCTCAAGGAGGGTGCCTTGGATCTGGCACAGGTCACCCCCAAGGATGCACAGGGCTTCAAGAATGTGGAGGGAATGACTGTCCTGGACATGAACACTGCCGACTACCGTGGGATCTTGTATAACTTCTGGAATCCCTACTGGCAGGCAAACGGAGATCTGATCCCGGCGATCAGCTATTGCATCGACCGTCAAGCCATTGTAGATGCTGTTCTGTTAGGAGAGGGCTTTGTTGCCTATAGCCCCATTCAGCTCAACAAGTACAACTACGAGGGTATGGAGCAATACGGCTTCGACCTGACCAAGGCAGAAGCCGCCTTCCTCAGTGCAGGCTGTGAGAAGGATGCAGAGGGCTACTGGTGCCGCAACGGGGAGCGAATTGCTTTCACCATCAACGCAACACCCGGCGATCAGGTTCGTATCGACATGGCACAGATCGCTGCCCAACAGCTCCGCGAGGCTGGGCTGGATGTCAAGGCAAATGTCCCTGCAGAGGGCATTGACTGGGGCGGACAGGAATGCTGTATCATTGGCTGGGGCTCTCCTTACGATGCAGACGACCATACCTACAAGGTTTTCTCCACAGATGCAGGAGCCAACTACTCCGGCTACTCCAATGCAGAGGTGGACAAGTGGCTGAAGCTGGCCCGTCAGACCAATGACGATGCTAAGAGAGCGGAGTACTATAGGGAATTCCAGATGGCTATGGCAGAGGCTCCTGCCTATACCTTCTTTGCCTATATCGATGCCATGTTTGTGGCTGACAATGCCATCAAGGGCATTGATCCCGATACCGTCCTGGGTCACCATGGTGTAGGCATCTTCTGGAATGTCACGGAGTGGACTGTAGAGTAATTGACACCAAGCTGATTTGGAATTATAATGATAAGGGGTCGTGAACCGACCCCTTATTCGAATTTTTGAGCCATGTAGTAAGGAAAGATAGAATGGAAGCATTATTAAGAATCGAGAATCTGTCTGTGGGCATTGATTCCCCTATGGGTAAGGTGCAGGCAGTTCGGGATGTGAGCTTGGAACTGAAGTCCGAGGAGATCCTCGCCATTGTGGGAGAAAGCGGCTGCGGAAAATCTATGCTGTGCAAGGCTATTATGAAGCTGCTGCCTAAGTCTGCCAAGATCGATGGAGGCAGGATCCTTGCCAACGGTGCGGATATTACGGACTATTCCGAACGGGATATGAGGAAGCTCCGTGGGAAGCTCTTCTCCATGATCTTCCAGGATCCCATGACCGCACTGAACCCTACCATCCCCATCGGCAAGCAGATCGCAGAAGCCGTTACCGTCCACGCCCCTAAGCTGACCAGAGCACAGGTCTATGATCGGGTCATATCCCTCATGGAGCTTGTGGGGATCCGTGATCCCCATGAGTTCTGTAAGCTCTATCCCTATAATTTCTCCGGAGGCATGCGACAGCGGAGCGTTATGGCTATCGCTTTGGCTTCGAATCCCAAGATCCTCCTGGCAGACGAGCCTACCACTGCCTTAGATGTAACGGTACAGGCACAGATCCTGGATCTATTGAAGGAGATCCAGGTGAAGCTGGGGACCGCAACCATTCTGGTGTCCCATGATTTGGGCGTCGTTGCCCGATGTGCCGATCGGGTAGCCATTATGTACGCAGGGAAGATCGTAGAGATCGGCACAGCGGAGGAGGTATTTTATGATCCCCGTCACCCCTACACTTGGGGTCTCATGCAATCTCTCCCGGCCCTCAACCGGGGAGCCAAGGAGTTGAAGACCATCCCGGGCATGCCACCCACACTGATCGATCCTCCGATGGGGGATGCCTTTGCTTACAGGAATGAATATGCACTGGAAATCGACTATCGGCAGACTCCTCCCATGTTCCGCGTTACGGACACCCACTATGCGGCTACCTGGCTACTGGATCCCAGAGCTCCCAAGATACAGCCGCCTATAGGAGGGAAGAGAAATGTCTGAAATACTCCTTGATGTACAGCACCTGTCCCATGCTTTCAAGCTCAGCAAGCGAGCAGTGATTCGTGCGGTGAATGATGTGTCCTTCCAAATCAGGAAGGGGGAGATCTTCGGTCTCGTAGGAGAATCCGGTTGCGGTAAGTCCACCGTTGCCCGCTGCATTATGAATATCTATCGTCCCACCGCAGGAGCCGTGCTCTACAATGGGATCAACACCTGCGACAGAAAAGAATTCCGCAAGCATCACAAGCTGTTGGAGGCAGATCGGCAGATCATCTTCCAGGATTCTGCCTCCAGCCTGAACGGGCGGATGACTGTGGCGGATATCATAGCTGAGCCTATGTCTATCCACCGCATCAAGCCTCCCAGAGGGAGCCTCCGCGCAGAGGCAGAGTTCCAGCTTTCCTATGTGGGCATGGATGCAAGCTATCTGGACAAGTACCCCACGGAGCTCTCCGGGGGACAGCGGCAACGGGTTGCCATTGCCCGTGCACTGTCTATGGAGCCGGAGCTTCTGGTGGCGGACGAGCCCATAGCCTCTTTAGATGTGTCTATTCAGGCTCAAATTGTCAATCTGTTGCGGCACTGTAACCAAGAGCACGGCTGTTCCATCCTGTTTATTGCCCACGATCTGTCTATGGTGGAATATCTCTGCGATCGGGTCGGGGTCATGTATCGGGGCAAGCTGGTGGAGGTAGCTCCTACGGCAGAGCTATATGCCAATCCCCTCCATCCCTACACCAAGGCTCTCCTGTCTGCTATTCCCATTCCGGACCCCATTGCAGAACGGAACAGGCAACGGGTAGACTTCTGTGAATTGGATATGCAATGGGATGGTACATTGACAGAAGTCAGCCCCGGTCACTATGTACTGCGGAAGGAGGAGGAAGCATGAGAAAGCGTCCTTTCGTCTATTACGGCAGGAAGCTGATGGCATTCGTGCTCAGTGTACTCTTTCTGTCTGTTGCGATCTTTTACATTTCACGTTTGGCTCCCGGGGATCCTCTTATGAGCTACTATGGGGAAAGAGTAGAGAAAATGTCCGTAGAGGAGAAAGTATCTGCCAGAGAACGGTTGGGTCTCAATGATCCCATTCATATCCAATATATTCGCTGGGCAGAGAATGCGCTGAAGGGAGACTTTGGCATTTCTTTACGGTACAAGCAGGATGTGATGGAGGTCATTGGGCAACGGATCGGATTTACCTTGATCTTAGGTGGGATCGGATTTGTGCTCACCTTTGCGGGAGCTCTGCTCCTGGGGCTCTTGTGCGCATGGCACGAGGACAGGTGGATAGACAGGATCCTGTGCAAGGGTGGTACGGTGCTGAGCTGTATTCCGGAATTTTGGCTGTCGCTCCTGCTGATTTTGATTTTTGCAGTGGGGCTCCATTGGCTCCCGGGTAGCGGTGCCTATGATGTGGGGTACAAGAAGGATGTGCTCAATCGGATCGTGCATCTGATCCTGCCACTGACCATTGTTGTGGTCCAGCATATGTGGTACTATGCTTACATGATCCGCAACAAGCTCTTAGAGGAGGTACGGGCAGACTATGTCCTCTTGGGGAGATCCAAGGGACTGTCTAAGAAGGATATCCTGTTCAAGCACTGTCTGCGGAATGTTCTGCCCTCTTATATCAGCATTATGGCCATTTCTGTCCCTCATGTGGTAGGTGGGACTTATATTGTAGAGACTGTGTTCAGCTATCCCGGTATCGGCGCGCTGTCCTACGAAAGTGCACGATTCCACGACTACAATCTGCTGATGGTACTGTGTATGATGACCGGCATTCTGGTGATCTTCTGTAATCTGTTAGGGCAGATCATCAATGAACGGATCGATCCCCGTATGAAGGCTACGGAAATCGTGGAGACAACGGAGGTGAGCGTAGCATGACAGAGAAGGAACTGTTTGCCGTGGTGGGCATTCGTCCACAGCCCTACGCTCCCCATAAGAAGACCAAAAAGAGACGGGATTTCCCCCGGATCTCTGCAGTTCTGTTAGGGATCATCGTACTGTGCTGCCTCTTTGCAGAGGTGCTCATGACCAAGGATCCCGGGTATTTGGACTTGGAACATTTCAGCACGGCACCTAACGGGGAGTTTCTCTTCGGCACGGACTCTCTGGGCAGAGACATCTTCTCCGGTATTTGGTACGGAGGGCGGATCTCTGTGACCGTTGGATTCTTAGCTACGCTGATCTCTACGGTGCTCGCCGTGATCTACGGTTCTGTCAGTGGGATCGCACCGTCTTGGTTGGATGCTCTTATGATGCGGTTTGCAGAGGTGTTCCTCAGTGTGCCGGGACTCTTGCTGGTGCTGTTCTTCCAGGCAATTTTGGGAGAAGCCAATGTGCTGAGCCTGTCTGTAGTCATCGGTGTTACGAGCTGGGCGAGTATTGCCAAGGTGGTCCGCACAGAGGTGCGGCAGCTCCGAAGCAGTGAATATGTGGTAGCCTCCCGTTGTATGGGTGGGGGCTTCTTCCATGTATTAAGGAAGCATCTGGCTCCCAACTTCATTGCATCCATTATGTTCATGGTGGTTATGAATGTCCGAGGTGCCATCGGTGCAGAGTCTACCCTCAGCTTCATGGGTATGGGTCTGCCTGTGGAGATCATCTCCTGGGGCAGCATGTTGTCCCTGGGGGATAAGGCCCTGCTGTCGGGGGAATGGTGGATCGTAGTGATCCCCGGACTATTCCTGGTGACGCTCCTCCTGTGCCTGACCAACATCGGCAACTATCTCCGCAGAGCCGCTAACCGAAAGGAAAGCAATCTGTAAATGTGAAATTCCCATAAAACACCTCTTTTGCCCTTGGCAGAAGGGGTGTTTTATGGTATACTTTAGGTGAATGATTATGAGGTAGGTGAAAAGCTTGAGAGAATTATGGGATAAGATTCGGGAGGCTCTGGTATCGGCACTGCCCATTACCCTGATCGTATATTTGATCGCTCTGTTGCCCGGATTTTCCTTTACACAGGGAGAAATGATCAGCTTTACTGTAGGTGCGGTACTGCTGGTGCTGGGCATTGGGCTGTTTAACTTGGGTGCGGACATTGCTATGACTCCTATGGGCACTCATGTAGGTGCCGGTCTGTCCCGACAGAAGAAGCTGGGGCTGCTCCTGACTGTCTGCTTCGTACTGGGGATGCTCATTACCATTGCAGAGCCGGATCTCCAGGTTCTTGCCAATCAGGTCAGCTCTGTTATGAACGGAAAGCTCCTTGTGTATGCAGTAGGCTTCGGTGTTGGTGCCTTCCTGCTCTTTGCCATTCTGCGTATTGTGTTCCGTCGTCGGCTTTCTATTCTGCTGATGCTCTTCTATATGCTTCTCTTTGCCATGGCTCTCATGCTGGCGGTAAACGGGAATTTGGATCTGCTACCTATGGCATTTGATTCCGGGGGAGTGACCACGGGACCCATTACGGTGCCCTTTATTATGGCATTGGGTGTAGGTATTTCCGCTGTTTTAGGTGATAAACGGAGCCAAGAGAACAGCTTCGGCTTGGTAGCACTGTGCTCCATCGGTCCTGTTCTTGCGGTGCTGATCCTGGGGATCTTTGCAAATGGAGACTTGAGCTATACGGTCAATTACGGCTCTGTAGGCGACAGTATCCTTGTGGCATACTTAGAGAATATGGGTCATGTTGCTAAGGAGGTAGCCCTTGCACTGGGGCTTATCGTCGTGTTCTTCCTCCTGTGTCAGATCTTCTTCCTGAAACTGCCTAAGAAGCATCTCGTGAAGATCGGCGTAGGTGTTCTGTTTACTTATTTGGGTTTGGTCCTATTCCTCACCGGTGTCAATGTAGGATATATGCCTGTGGGCTATGCTATGGGCTTGCAGACAGCGGAGCTGCCTAAGGGTGTGCTGGTTGGATTGGGTTTGATAATGGGCATTCTTGTAGTCTTGGCTGAGCCTGCCATCCATGTGCTCAATGCCCAGGTAGAGGATGTGACCGCCGGCTATGTGAAGAAGCGGTCTATGATGATCGGTCTGTGTGTGGGCGTAGGTCTTGCCATTGCTCTCAGCGTGGTGCGGATCATTTTCGACTTCTCCTTGGTGTATTATATCATTCCGGGGTATTTTATTTCCCTGGCGCTGTCCTTGTTCGTCCCTCCCGTGTATACGGCCATTGCCTTTGACTCCGGCGGTGTTGCCAGCGGTCCTATGACCTCCGGCTTCATCCTGCCCTTTGCCATCGGTGTATGTGTTGCCCTGCAGGGAGAGAGTGCGGTGTTACGGGATGGATTTGGCGTTGTGGCATTGGTTGCCATGACACCTCTGATCACCATTCAGCTCCTGGGCTTTAAGGCCATTGTGTCCAATAGAGTCAAGGAGAAACGGGCAATGGAGCGGATCTTGTCTGCGGATGATGAGCAGATCATTAACTTTATGTAAGGAGGTAGAGCTGTGGCAAATGCAATCGACGCAACAGCAATCAAGAAATTAAAGCTGGTCATTACCGTAGTAGACCGGAACAAAGCAGAGTTCTACCTTGATGTACTCAGTCAGTTCGAGGTCAATTTTCAACTGGCTACCGGCGGAAAGGGTACCGCCCATTCCGAGATCGTGGAGATGCTGGGTCTGAATACCCATAAGGCTGTTCTCCTCAGTGTGGTCCGTGAAGATCTGGTGGATGAGATCATGAAGTGCCTGGAAGAGAAATTCCACACCATCCGCAACGGCAAGGGTATCGCCTTTGCAGTGCCTCTGTCCGGGATCATCGGCGTCAATCTATATCAGTTCCTGAGCAATAACAAGCAGGGAAGGGAGGAAGCACTATGACGACTAAGAACCATGAAGTGATTTTTGCCATTGTGAATGCAGGCTTTGCAGAGGAGGCCATGGCAGTTGCCCGTGAGCAGGGAGCCCGTGGAGGCACCATCATTAACGGCAGAGGGGTAGCCCGTGAGAAGGATGCCGCCTTCTTCGGTATCAATATCCACGCAGATAAGGAGCTCCTTATGCTGGTAGTGGAGAAGGACATCCGTGACGGTGTGTTCCACGCCCTCTATAAGCAGATGGGTATGCAGAAGAAGGCACAGGGGATCGTCTTCTCCCTGCCGGTATCCGATGTAGCGGGTCTTGCCATGCCTGTGGAAACGGAGCAACAGGAAGCTTGATAGAATGCAAAACTCCTGCCCCGATCGGGGCAGGAGTTTTAAGCAGTGAATATCGTGCAGCAATATGATCGGTAGTCGTTATGTATCTCCAATAGTTATCTTCATCTATGCTGATAAATTGTGAAACCAATGGCTGCTTATACACAGAAAGAATAATCGGTATATCCTCGTCATCGAATTTCTTTACCAGACGGTAAATCATTTCACATTCTCCTTTGCGGTGTTAATGGAGGAGATAAGCATTCTGCGAATGGCCCCACAATCGTGCAAAACACTTTTTGCAGAATCAATGCTTATAATATCTGCTTTTTGTGCTATTTCGATCCAATATTCTGTTTCGTAGCATTCCTTCAGGGCAATCTGCAGCTTGGCAATAAAATCGGGACGGCTGTGTGCGTATTTTGCTTCACGGATATTTGCCCCAATACTCGTTCCGCTTCGTTCAAGCTGATCAGACAGGGAATAATGCCCCTTGATGTTTTCAGTTAGTTTTAAGATTTGAATTGCAAATTCTGTTGATAAATCCGCCAATTTATTTTCTGCCATTGAAATCACCTCGTTTTTTATATTATACCACAGATTCCAACGCTTTTTAATGAAATCGCGCAATGCGCGATGAAATCCTCACTCTGTTCGGATGAAATCTGCTTCGCAGATGAAATGAAATCCACCCATCCGCCGTCGAGGCGGATTTCATCCCCGCAGGAGATTTCACCATCGAAGATGATTTCACCCACCCGAAAGGGTGGATTTAGTTGAAAAGAACCCACACTTGTCTACGACAAGTGTGGGTTCTTTTCTGGAGCAGGTGAGGGGAGTCGAACCCCCCTATTCAGCTTGGGAAGCTGACATTCTACCGATGAATTACACCTGCATTGGCTACATTATATCACCGATGGATGAAAAATGCAAGCCTAATTTTAGAAATTTCTTTCGACAGAAAAAGATAAAGAATAATGGATCATCCCAACGGGAAGGTCCATAGCTAAATCCCAATTTAGGTTATATACTTTAGTAAGCAAGTCCACAGATATTGTGTTATGTCGAAATATCGCATATGCCTTGTAGGGGCGAGGCTGTGTCGAAGCCACTGAAAAAATTGCGATTTTTGTGGATCATATTGTTCTATCGTTTCGTCTCTGCAAATTTGTTTCGGGAAAAAGACTAAATTTACGAATTTTAGATATTAAGGTTAAAAATAAGGGAGGTATTTCCCTTATTTTTTACC
>JAZRGR010000167.1:0-9061 GCA_045644345.1 Faecousia sp.
AGTTGGATTGACCTGTTGCTTCCTAGACCGCTTGGCCTCCGACTTTATGGCTGACCTGTGCGAGGCTACCGGTGCAAGCCTTCGCCGTTGCTTCGAGAACTCCTTCTGCCTGTCCGCTGATGTGAGTAACGCTTTCGATCCCCTGTATGCAGAGACCTGCGACCGCCGCAACAACACCCGTATCAACTACGGCACCGGCATCTTCAAGTACACCCGCTCCCGCCGCAAGTCCGGCTCCTCCGACGCAGCAGCAGAGGACATGGGCTATGTCCGCACCCTCTTCGCCAAGAATGATGTGATCTGGCAGACCGGCGAGCTGGGCAAGGTAGACCAGGGCGGCGGCGGCACCGTTGCCTGCTATATGGCCAATCGCAACATCGAGACCGTGGACGCAGGCGTTCCCGTCCTGTCCATGCACGCTCCCATGGAGCTGGTCTCCAAGCTGGATACCTACATGACCTACAAGGGCATGAAGGTCTTCTACGAAGATCGCTAATCAACATTCCACGAAAAGTGGGCTGTCTCAAAATCGAGACAGCCCCTTTTTTGTCAAATTCCGATTTATGGAGCTGTTTATCGTATAACACCGTAGGGGCGACCTGTGGTCGCCCGGTCATTGACGTTAAACGACAATGACGAAATTATGGGATTATCACGAGATTTCCGACAAAATCGAAACTTTTTGGGGGCGACCACAGCTCCCCCCTACAAACAAATTCGGAAATCGAACATCACCATAAATCGGAATTTGAAGATTTCAAAAATCAATGCTCGCTCTATAAAAGCAGTTGCAAAATACTCCTTTGTGGATTATAATCGTAGTAGATATCATTTGTAAGGAGGCGCTTATGGACTACACACAGCCCTTTCGGATCACGGTGGCGCTGAAGCATCCCGGCAATCTGACGCGGAAAGTGCAACCCCATTCTATTCTCCTCCCCTCCACACCTCGTACCCTCCGTGAGCTCATAGAGCTTACGGTACAGACTTGCGTCCGTAGCTACGAGATACGCAGACAGCAGGGACACAGAATAACACCCTTAACTGAGGCAGAATGGGATGCCATGGAGGAGGTAGGCAGATTCACCTTCGGTGTCCATGAGACAGCCACCCCTGTAGACGAAGGACGGGCTGTCGCAACAGCCCTCTCTGCAGTAGAGGACGGGCTTGTACGGATCTTCCGTGGTACAGAGGAGCTAACAGAACTCTCTGCTCCTCTCCTCTTAGAGGAAGGCCAAGTCCTCACCTTTGTCAGACTCACCATGCTCTCCGGGCGTATGTGGTAAGGAGGTTGCACTATGACAGAGCAGTACACAGAATCCCTTGCGAAAAAAGCCCTTGCAAATCAGTTTGCACAGCGGGTGAAGCAGAATCAAGCCAAGATCAGCGCTCAGATCCTGTCCATGCACCCGGAATATGACAACGGCTTTGGAAAGGTCACATACCACAACATTAGCAGAGATGTCCTTCCCATTCTGGAAGCCCCCGTCCCCTCTGTAGCACTGGAGGAACGGCTCGGTTGGCTCCTGGATCTTACTGTCCCCTCCTGTGACAGGGCTATGATCCGCCATTACATCGATCATTTAACCGATTATCCCTATGCCGAGAGCTATGCACGTAGACCCTTCCGCGTCCGGAGCAACCCTGCCTATGTGGATAAATTCGGTTCCATTTTGATGCCCTATGTAGGGGATCGGGATGTGCTTTTCAACGCTCCCTTAGAGCGGATCCTTAACCGCGACCTGCCTCCGGCACCCCTTGCCTACATGGATGAGAACAGTGCCTGCTGCGTTTATACCGGTTGGCAGATCGCCTATGCCTTAGACGGGAAGAACAAAGCCGTGGAGGATGCAGTTATCCGTATTCTTACGGAGGAAAACAGTTCCAACAGCTTGACCCGTAATCTGATCTACGGCATCTGCCTGTCCCACAGAGCCGAGTTCCACGCGCTCTTAGGGAAGCTCCTCCTTGCCGCCAAGCTCCAAGAGGGTCTGCGGCAAACCATATGCGAATGTGCCGATTGTGGCACTATAGAAGCCTTCCGTACCATTGTGCAGGTCATTGCAGACAATGACCTGATCCGCTATTCCTCCGTCAAACGGGCGGTAGGTGTGTGGTTGGGTCTGATCACAGAAGAGACCCGTGATTTGGATCGGATCAGTGGCAAGAGCCTCCGTCTGGTGGTGGATTGCCTGGAGTCAGAGACCCTCCGTCGGGAATGTCTGAGTTCTCAGGATGCTATGGCCATCCACATCGCCCTATGGAGCTATGCGGTCTACGATGTTGAAAGCGCTTTGGACCAGATCACCCGGCTGACCTCGGAGGGAACCAAACAACAGATCCTTGTAGCCGGGTACTTTGCCCAACATTTGAACCTTCCCGGAGCTGCCAATCGGCTTGCCAAAGCTGTACTGAAGGAACATGGAGACCGGGATGATATCCTCGCCGTCTGGCTCCCCTGCTATCTCCCTCATCGGCTCTATGCCATATATGCCGCCATACGGGAAAACCGCAGAATAGACTACCGTCTTTGGTTCCAAAGCCGAGAGGAAATCGTGGAGCAGTATGCACTGATGAAGGCGCTTTCTTCCCGTTTCCCCGGGAAAGCCATCACCATTTCCCCCTGTGTTTTCCCCTGGCACGAGGCCAAGGTCTGCAGAGATGATTTTGCGCAGATCCTGTGTACCCTGGCGATTCTGTCTGAGGATCGGGAGCTCATAGATGAGGCCTGTGCCATCGTGAAGGATTGCGGCCCCAACAGCAGATCCTTCTACTTCTTCGCCCTCCTCCGTGATCCACAAAGTCCCATGCAACGGAGGACCCTGATAGACGGCCTGGCAGATAAGGAATCTGAGACCCGTAGCCGTGCCTACGAAATCGTTACCAAGCTCACCCTCACCCCGGAGGAGTACCGCACCGTAGAGGATTTCCTCCGATATAAGAACCCGGATATTCGCAAGAACACCCTGTCCCTGCTTATGAAGCAGGGCGATCAGCCCCTTCGGGACAGCCTGACCCGACTCCTCAGTAGCAAGAAGGAGGAGATCCGCCTGGGTGCCTTGGACATGCTTCTACAGCTTAAGGAGGATCCCAAGAGAGCCTACCTTGCAGATTCCTTCGGGGAGCTTCTGAAGGACCGTTCCAAAGACGACACCCTCCCTCCAAAGGAGAAGATCCTCTTAGACCGACTCCTTCCCCACGCAGAGCAAACGCCCCTTCCCGATGGGGAAGTCTATTGCCCCAAGGATTTTGACACAGACGACCTCCGTCTGTGTACAGAGACCTTTGCTGCCTATTTCCCGGAGTCTAAATTGCCGTCTATGGTTTTCCCCGACAAGACCGAACTTGGCTCTCCCCAAGGAGAGAATACCCCTTGCTGTGCCACTGCTGCTGTTGCGGCACAGGATCTTCTCTCCCTCCATAAATGGATCGAAGACCACAGGACCCTCCCTATAAAAGAGTTCTACGGAAATACGGTCCTCTTAGGGAATGTACACTCCCATTGTCTCAAGACCAATGAAGGCATCCAGCTTCAAGATCTGTGGGAGGAATGGGTACACACTAACGGCATTACCCACAAGCGGATCCTGGGGGCATCTATTTTCTTCCATGGTTTCTCTCAGAAGAGCCCGGAGACAGAGGCATATTCCCCCCTCTTAGAGGATGTTTTCGGGAAGGGCTTTGTCTATTGTAAAACCCTTTCTCACTATTTTGTCATGGATGAGATCCTCACCTGGCTGCGGAAGTCCCTTCCCCAAGAGGATCGCACCCAATTAGCCCGCGCCCTTGCTTTATGGCTTGTCCGCTGTGTTCCCACAGATCGGTGGATCCTCCCTCGACCGGATCATTTCCACTTCCTATGCCCCCTGTCACAGCAACGACAGTTCCACCTGATTCTGGAAAGTCTGCAATGCCGATATGACGAGACCCTACACCATACCTTCCCCCTGGCTGTTGCTTGCGATCAACGGATCGCAGAGGCTCGCAAGAGCTTCCCGGAAACCCCAAAAAATGACCATTCCTATCATGTAGATGGGGAATTGTCTACCTCCGGTTTGGATCACCGCATTCGGGAAGGTGCCTATGCCCCTCCCCAAGCATATCTCTATGCCGCCTGCCAAGGGATCCTGTCCAAAGCACAGCTCTACACCCAGCTCTTAGCTCCCATAAATTTGGGTGGCTCTCTCAAGGTGATTTCCGCCGTGGCCTCTGCCCATTATGATCGGGGCAAGACCATTTCTACCCACAATGCCTACAAGGCACTCCGTGCAGAAAGAACCGTAAAGGAATTCCTCGGCAAAAAGGAAGATCTGACACAGGAGGATGAGACACTCATTACCTTCGTTGCAGGTGTCTATGAAGACCTGCTCCCCATAGTCCTTTCTACCGAATTACAGCGTGGAGACAGCCCCACCGCCTATACCCACGGTATTGATACCATCCATCGGATCTACGGTGCTTCTACCTTGGTACAGATCCTCCATGCCATGGGGAAGGATCCGTTGGATCGGACGATTCTCTCCTCTTGGCATTCTCCCGATAATCGCAGGAGTGTTCTATCCTACCTGCTGTCTGTGTGTATTCCAAGAAGGGATGACACTGCCCAGAGTCTCAAAGCGGCCTTGGTGGGGAAAGGCATTTCCAAGAAGCGCCTGATCGAAGCCGCCCTTTTCTCCCCGGAATGGATCCCCATCATAGGCGAATATCTGCAGCTCCCCTCTTTTCCCTCTGTGTGCTATTACTTCATGGCACATATGAAGGAGGACTTTGACGACAAGCGGAAGGCTATGATCGCCCAATATACCCCCCTGACCCCGGAGGAGCTGAATTTGGGTGCCTTTGATGTGCAGTGGTTCCGCAGTGCCTATGGGGACATTGGGGAAGCAGACTTTGACCTGGTCTACGAGGCCGCCAAATACATTACCGACGGCGCCAAGCACACCCGTGCCAGGAAATATGCCGATGCCGTCCTGGGGAAGATGGATCCGGGAGCCTGTAAACAGGCCATCGCCCAAAAGCGGAACAAGGATCTCCTCATGGCCTATGCCTTGATCCCCTTGCAGAATGAGGAGGATCTATGCAGCCGTTATCTCTATATCCAAGCCTTCCGTAAGGAAGCCAAGACCTTCGGTTCACAACGCAGTGTCAACGAGAGCAAAGCCGCCGACATGGCACTGCGGAACCTTGCCACCAATGCAGGCTACAGCGATCCCATGCATCTGACTCTCCGTATGGAGACCAAGATCATCGAAGACCGTCGGGATCTGTTGGAGGTCCACACCGTAGAAGATACCTCCTTCCAAATTCTCATAGATGAAACCGGCAAGGTCTCCCTTGCAGTGTCCAAGGATGGAAAGGCCCTGAAATCCATCCCCTCAAAGCTCAAGAAGCATGAAACCGTCCTTTCCCTAACCGCCATGGTCAAGACCCTCACAGAGCAGTACCGCCGCACACGGAAGCTCCTGGAGGAGGCTATGGAGGATCAGACGGTCTTTACCTTCCGTGATCTCTCTGCCCTCTCTGCCCATCCCATTGTAGCCCCTATGCTGAAGAACCTGGTATTCCTCTGTGGGGAGCCGGCAGGCTTCCTGTGCTCCGAGGGTCTGACAGATCCGAGCGGCAACCTCCACCCCATGGAACCGGATGCACAGCTCACCCTCGCCCATCCTTACGATCTATACCGTTTGGGCTCTTGGAGGGACTACCAAGGCTACCTCTATACCCACAGGATCACCCAGCCCTTCCGTCAGGTCTTCCGCGAGCTGTATCTGAAGACCCCGGATGAGGAGCCTCTCTTCCACTCCCTCCGCTATGCCGGTAATCAAATCCAGCCTGCTAAGACCCTTGCCACTCTCAAGAGCCGCCATTGGGTCGCCGATGTGGAAGACGGTCTGCAGAAAATCGATTACAAAGAAAATATCGTGGCTCACATCTATGCCCTGGCAGATTGGTTCTCCCCCGCAGATATCGAAGCTCCCACCCTGGAATGGGTCTGCTTCACCCACCGTAAAACCGGACAGGAGCTACCTATCAGGGAGGTTCCCCCCATTCTCTTCTCCGAGGTCATGCGGGATGTGGACTTGGCTGTGAGCGTAGCCCATGTAGGCGGTGTGGATCCGGAAGCCAGCCATTCCACCGTAGAAATGCGGGGTGCGATCCTGACCTTCCTCCTGCCCATGTTCCGCCTGTCCAATGTTCGGGTAGAGGGACACCATGCTATTATTCAAGGCAAGCTGGGAGAATACTCCGTCCATCTGGGCAGCGGTGTTGTCCATCAAATCGGTGGCGCCATGATCCCCGTTCTCCCGATCCACTCCCAGCACCGAGGCAGGATCTTCCTTCCCTTTATTGACGAGGATCCCAAAACTGCAGAGGTCCTTTCTAAGGTTCTCCTCTTTGCCGAGGATCACAAGATCAAGGATCCCATGATCCTCTCCGAGATCCGCAGATGATCCGTCGCCTGCGGCGTATCACCAACTCAACGTACACGGATTCTCCATGAAACTATAAAATTAGGAACTGCCTCATTCAATGAGACAGTTCCTTTTTCATGCAATTTCAATGCTCCAAATTCCGATTTATCGAGCAGGTCGAAGGCATGGTAGGGGCCAAGGCTTCTCCTTGAGGAGAAGCTGTCGAGCGGAGCGAGACTGATGAGGTGTGCGGTAAAATGTTGCGTATTTATAGAAATCTACGGCGAATTCGAAACATTTTCCACCTCATCCGCCCCTCCGGGGCACCTTCTCCTCAAGGAGAAGGCTTTGGTCTGTGCAAATCTCAAACAGCTCCATAAATCGGAATTTATGGAGCTGTTTATCGTATAACACCGTAGGGGCGACCTGCGGTCGCCCGGTCATTGTCGTTAAACGACAATGACGAAATTGCGGGATTATCACGAGATCTCCGACAAAATCGAAACATTTTGCGGGCGACCACAGGTCGCCCCTACGAACAAATTCGGAAATCAACAGAACGACATATCGGAATTTGAAGCTGTCTGTTAACATCAATGAAACAGACAGCTTCAGTTTACATAACGAGTTTACATAATCTTATCACAAATCTTGGCAGAAGTCATACAGAGGCTTCCATGCTCTGAGAACCCGGCGGACACGGTCTGCTAAGTCGGGGGAGTATAGGCGTTCATCGGGAGGACAATCTTCTAACGCAAAGAAATTTTTCATATTAAAATAAGGCTGCAGCTCCGGGAAAGGGCAGGGCTTCTGTCGAGCATAGAGATCACCGGTGAGGGTAAGACCGCTTTCTGCTTCTGCCGTTTTCACGATTTTGAGGAATTCGTCTTTATGATCTGCCATCTTGATGCGCATAAGCTCCATAGTAGCCGCTTTGGGGTGGACGAAAAGGAAGCCGAAGCGGTAACCCTCCGGACGGACTTCAAAGCACAGACCCGGCTTCTCCAGCCAAGCGGACCCGGGACGGCGGATACAGAACCACAGACTCTCCTTATAAAATGTAGTAGGATGCATCCGCATATCACGGTAGATCCGTGACAGGTGCAGCTTGGTAGCCTCGTCCTCTGCAAAGACCTCTGCTACAGAAGTCGCAAGAGCCTTCATAGGCTCCAGAAGATAGGTCTGATAGTCCGACTTATGATCATTGAACCACTGACGATTGTTGTTAAAACGAATGCCCCAAAGGAAGTCTATGGTTTGGGGGTAAAAGCCTTGAAATTCGGTCATATATAGCATCCTCTCTTTATACGTAATATATTCCCTGTTTATGATCCCTTTTTCTCAGGAAATACATGGCGGTTTACCTGTTCTGTAAGCTTCTTCACCGCAAAAGTGGAAACCGCAATGGATGCAAAAACCAAGAACAGATTGAGCACCTTGTTTTCCGTAATCGACATAAGACTCAAAGGTCCCAAAATAAAAAATTGATGCACCAAATACACCTCGTAGGAATAGCGATCCGACAGGCGCAGGAGCGTACAGTCCCCGGCATTTCGGAACACATAGCGCAGGATCACAAAAAGGGATGCCCCTAAGAACACATGGGAATAATTGCAGAAAACGTCGTGCATTGGCAAGGTAATGTGGAGGATATAGTCACAGAGGATCTGCACCCCATTACACAGAAGGGCTCCTGCACATAATACACAGGATACACGGTTGTACATCTTCCGATCCCGGATCCTGCCTAAATAGAAGCCTAAAACATAGCAGAAGATCCATGCAGGCTGAAAGAAGTAAAAGAACAGCCTGATCGCAAAGAAGCCCAAGATCCCGACGATCCCCAGCTTAATGAGACGGTGATCCTCCCTGTCCTGTAAGGGAAAAATCAAAGACAGAAATACCGTGATACAGTAGCAGAATAATATGGTAGGAATGAACCACAGATGTTCGCCGCCTCTTAGGGTCTCGTTAAAGAGCAGTCCACGGAATATCTGATCCACGGATGCGATCCTCATAACGAAAAGAAAGACAAAAGCGAAGGGAATGTAGGTAATATAGTAGCCTACCAAAATCTTCCGAAACCCTCTCTTTAAAAAAGGACCCCATTGGGTGGTTTCCCTCCTGCCGTACAGATAACCGGAAATACACAGGAAAATCTGTACCCCCACATTGAACCACCCTGCCAATTCCCAATTTAAGTATTGCATAATATGACATACTACGATGCAGAGCATAGCTATGCCGCGTATTGCGGAAATACTGTAATCTCTATTCATTTCCATCACCTAATTTGTTTTTTTCTCTTATTGTACCCCACATTTCAGGATATAGCAAGACAAAAATTTCCCGTTTCTGATCCACCATGGGTCGAATTCCTCCGTCACCATCGATGGATGTCGCAGGAAATTTGCAAACCGATGTCTGCCCGATTCATACCACCGTATATTGCTGCCCTCGACCAATTCGGATTTATGGAGCTGTTTGTCGTATAACACCGTAGGGGCGACCTGTGGTCGCCCGGTCATTGTCGTTAAACGACAATGACGAAATTACGGGATTATCACGAGATTTCCGACAAAATCGAAACATTTTGCGGGCGACCACAGGTCCCCCCTACGAACAAATTCGGAAATTGAACTGCTCCA
>JAZRGR010000168.1:0-11378 GCA_045644345.1 Faecousia sp.
GCAATCGGCGAGAGATTTTGTTCCAAATTGAGGTTTGGAAAACGCAGGAATACTTTGTGTATTTCAAGTTTTTCAAACCGAAAAGTTGGGACAAAAGATTCGCTGAGTGCCGACGGCTATTTATTCAGAGTTTCCCTAATTTCTCCCACACAAGCCTGCGGCAATGTCCGCAGGCTTTTCTTTTTTCAAAGACGGCTTGCAAAATACGGAGAAATAAGGTATACTCTGTTGTAGAAAGGATATTTCTCTCAGAAAGGAAGTGTGCCTTACTTGCTTCGCAATATTATGCGGGTCCTGCTGACCTGTTTCTTTGCACTTTTGACATTGATCCTTCACCTACTGGGCAGATATGCACCGGAATTTGTATTCCTGTTCTACCCCGCCATTTCTCAGAATATCTTACGGGTAGTAGGAGGCTTCTTCTCCGTATTCCCCCTGGCCATGTGGGAGCTCCTTGCTCTGGCACTGTTCATCTGGACCCTATATACCCTTATACGTGATGTATCGGAGCTGCAATTCCTGCGCTGGATCACAGGCTTCGCCCTGTGCATCAGTGTAGGTGTGTTCGCCGTAACCCTCCTATGGGGGCTGAACTACTATAGCCCTCCCATGCATCAGCGGATGGATCTCAGTGGCAAGGATTATTCCGTAAGCCAGCTTAAGCAAGCCACCATCTATTATCGGGATCGAGCCAACCAAGCTGCCAATAGCATCACCCGTGATGATGACGGAGACATGGTCTATGATTCCTTCCGTGAGCTTGCCAATGCCTCTAATGATGGATACATGCTCCTTGCAGTCAAATATGATTGCTTCCGTGGTCCCCGTTTCCGCCCTAAGAGGATGATCCTGGGGGAATTATTAGGCATGGATGGGATCTTCATCCCCTTTACCGGGGAGAGCAGTGTGTCCCCGGACACCTATTCTGTCTGCATCCCCTTTACCATGTGTCGGGAGATGGGCCACGGAAACGGCTTCATTTCCCGTGGGGAGGCAGAGTTTGCCGCCTTTTTGGCATGTAGTTCCTCTGATTCGCCTGAGCTCCGTTATTCCGGCTATTTTAACGCCTTCAGCTTCTGCTACAATGCCCTCTATGCCCGAGACCCGGAGGCTGCCCGTGCTGTATGGCAGGGTGTCTCCCGGCAGGTACGGCAGGATTGCGCCCGGAGGCTGGACATTGAAGATAGCGGCTGGCGTAAAACCATGTCCCATTTCCAGGAGGATCTCCGGGATTCCTATGCCGAGACCTTCCAATCCGAAGAAGGCGGACCCAATCACGACAGTATTGCGGCTCTGCTCACCATGTGGTACTATGAGAGGATCTTATGAAACAGAAATTAACATTCTCCTATTCCCTCCAGCAAATCATGCTGTGGGCACAATACGGTTGTCTATTCTCCTATGCAAATCCCTATTTGACAAAACAATTGGGGCTTTCCGACAGTGCCGCAGGTCTTGTCCTTGGCTTGGCAACGGGATTGTCCTTCCTGCTCCAGCCCCTTTTGGCATCCATAGTGGATCATAGCTCTCTGGATACCCGTAAGGTCTGTATCCTATCTGCATTGGCCAACGGAATATCCTGCTTTGCCGTCGCCCTATTTCCCGGGGGAGCTACGGTGTTCTTTGCCATTGCCTGCCTGACACTGCAGCTTCTGCCTTCCTTCTCTAACGCCATGGGCATGGAGGCTATGCGCAGTGGCAAGGAGATCAACTTTGCCGTCGCACGGGGCATCGGTTCTGTTTCCTTCGGCATTTTTGCCAAGGCCACCGCTCTCTTGATCCAGCATTGGGGAAATCAAAGCGTTGCTGTTGGCGGTGGTATCATTGCCCTGCTGTTCCTTCTGACAACTCTGCTGTTTCCTACCTTGGAGAAGGAGCCTCCTGCACACACCACCCTCCACCGCAACTCCGGTCTTTTCCGCCGGGAGCCTCGGTTCCTACTGCTGATCATTGCTTCTGTCCTACTGTATGTGGGACACAACGCCCTGTGCAATTGCATGTTCCGGGTAGCCGAGAGCAAGCTGGCTCCCCCATTCATTGACAGGGCAACCGATCTGCAGGGCTCCGCCCTCCTCATTGCCGCTATTGCGGAATTACCCACCATGTTCCTCTTTACATGGATGCTCAAGAAGGTTCGCTGTGATATATGGCTGTGCCTTTCCTGCGGCTTTATGACCCTGCGTCTCCTGCTCACTTGGCTCCTGCCCGGTGAGATCGGCCTCCTCGTGACCCAGGTGACCCAAATGGGCGGCTATGCCCTCTATGCTGTAGCCTCGGTTTACTACGTAGGTACCATTATGAAGAAGGCTGATGTGGTCAAGGGTCAGACCTACCTGGGAGCCTCCAACACCCTGGGCTGTCTCTTTGCCTATGTTGTGGGCGGTGTTCTCATTGACAAGTTGGGGACCCATGCCATGCTTCTCACCTGCCTGTGCCTGTCTGTGGCAGGCACAACTCTCATGCTTTGCGCCCGTCAACGGGTAGACCGAGCCGTAGGAATCTAAAGACGCCAAGGAACACCGAACTATGAAACACGTCAAAGTCCCTCTATCGCTATTTCTGTCCTTACTCCTCCTGTTCGGCTTAGCCGGTGCCGTTTTTGCCGCAACTCCCGCTTCCACAGGGAACACAACCGCCACCCTGGCCTATAACCTGAAGGACCTTCCCTTAGGCAGAGCTGTGCAGTATTTCTACATCTGCGACAAGTATGTATACATTACCCAGCGTGTAGATTCAACCACTTATCTCTCCCGTTTGGAGATCCGTGGTCAAGATGCGGTATATTTGGACCGTATGACCCTAAATAATACGGGACACGGGGAGACTCTGGACTTCTACAGCCACAACGGCAAGCAATACTTCTATATCGGCTGTAAGGCAGAGACCAATACCACCTACTGCTGGTCGATCCAGATCGCACGGATCCAATACGAACCCAATGCCACCTATACCTACACAGATCTGACCCGCTTTACCAACATCGTCTTCGGCAACGCCACCGGTACTCGCATGGGTACGACCCTACGTGTTGCCGCCTGTGTCAACGGGGATTATACGATCTTCCGCCATCAGAACACCGACGGAGAATTCAACTATTCCTTCTACAGCACCTCCAAGCTCAATGCCCTGATGGACAAGGGCATCCAATGTAACCTGAACACCGATGACGCCCGTGCCTGCTGTATTTCCTCCTTCTCCCAGACGGGGAGTGATCGGATCCAGCCCAACGGCAACTATCAGGGTATGGACCTATCCTCCCTAAACAGCATCTATCTGGCAGGTGGTGGCCACGGAGACACCCCTCAGATCGCCCGGATCGATTCCAAGGGAAAGTACCTCAAGCTGATGGATATCACCAATGTAGGGAAGCTGGAGATCGAAGGTGTGAGCTGTCAGCGTGGAAAGGTCTACTTCGCCATCGTTCCCGGCACCACGGAGGCCATTAAGAAGACCTCCCACAAGATCTACTCCATTGACGAATCCGTTTTCGGTGTCAAGCATACCCTGACCACCTCCGGTGGCAAGGCCCCTACCTGCACACAAGAGGGCTTAACTCCCCTGACCCAATGCACCACATGCAAGCAGCCCCAGTCTGTTCAGGAGCCTATTGCTCCCACAGGTCATAACAAGGTTACAGAGTCGGCAGTAGCTCCCGGCTGTACCACCGAGGGTCGCACGGAGCATATTTACTGTTCCCTCTGCGGCGAGATCTTTACCCAAGGACAGGCTGTTGCTCCCACAGGTCACAGCTATACATACACCACCCTTGGGGATCTGGCTCATAATGTCACCTGTGGAAACTGTAAATATTCCTACGATGAGACCCACACCTTGCAGGACGGAGCCTGTATCTGCGGAGATCGCACCGGTGATCCCGTAGTAAAGGAAACCTTAACCATCTATCACTCTCTGGACTTAGCCAGTGATATTTCTGTCAATTATGCCATTCCCGCTGTCCAACTGGAGGACTTTGATCTATCCACCCTTTCTCTGGAATGCAGATTACAAGGAAATGATGGAGAGACGATCTTCTCCCTGACCCCTGAGCTTCGGAACGGCTATTATTACTTCACCCTCCGTGGCTTAACTGCCGTGAACATGAATGATCGGATCCTGTCCGTATTCCGCGGCACACGGGGCATTCGACAGTACCTTTCTCCTACGGACGACTACAGCATCGCCGATTATGCCTACAGCCGGCTGAACAACAGCGGCTCAAGCCAAGCCCTGAAAGCTCTGTGCGCAGAGCTCCTGCGCTACGGCACTGCCGCACAGGTATATAAAAATTACCGCCCCGATGTTCCCGCAGATGGGAAGATGACCTCGGAGCACAGGGCGCTCCTGCGAGACTTGGATGCTGTAGCCACAGGGGAATACAGTATGGAGCTACCCTCTCTTACAACCCCTGCCCTTAGTTGGACCGGCAAAGCCCTGATCCTGGACAGCCGTATTACCATCCGTCTGGGTGTCAGCCCCACTGCCTACCAAGGCAAGACCGAAGATCTAAGCCTAAAAATTCGCTACATGGGCATTGACGGCAGGGAGAAAACCGCTGTCCTCACCTCTCCCCGACCCTACGGCAACAGTGGCATGGTGGTCTTCGACTTCGACGGTCTGCTCGCTTCCGAACTGCGTACTGTCCTGATGGCAACAGTATATGAGGCAGATGTGGCAGTTTCCACCACCCTCCTCTACAGCCCAGACACCTATGCCCGAGGGAAAACCGGCGCCTTGGGGACCCTCTGTAAAGCTCTCTTGGCCTATTCCGACGCCGCAAGAGAATATTTCTGTTCTTAAGCTGCTGATCCGACTCGATGGCCGATTTAGGCTATCACCTTTAGTAAGCACACTACCAATTATTGCGTTGCTCACGAGCAAAAGAATGCACCTTCTATAGGGGGGCGAAGCCGTGTCTTCGCCTGCGGCATTGTCGTCGTAGGTAGTCATTTTTTATTGGTAAAATCATCGTACCACACCGTAGGGGCGAACTGTGTTCGCCCGCTAACGATTGACAACGGCAATGTTTCTGTTTACACAAAAAACATGCAAGATTGGAACTTAGGCTGTCTCTTCGCCTATGTGGTCGGCGGTGTCCTCATTGACAACCTGGAGACCCAAGCCATGCTGATCTCCTGTCTGTGTCTATCCGCTGAGGGCACCGTTCTCATGCTCTTGGCTCGTCAGCGGGTAGACAAGGCCGTTGGCACTTGAACCTCTACCCATTTTTAAGGATCAGGTTGATAATCCCCTGTGTACCCATAGCTGAACAAATCATTATGTATAATAACCAATAAAAGGAGGGCGAATATTATGAAGAAAATACATAGATTTATGGTTCTGATTTTGGTTATGGTTTTCATCCTTGGCTGCATTCCTACAGCAGCCACAGCCCCGAAAACCGATCAACCCATCATTGCCGATTGGATCTGGAACACGGATCTCGATCACCGGGGTGCAGAAACCGTCATGAAGGAGCATTCCGAGGCCGGCTTCACTGATGTATATCTGCTGTGCAAGGGCACCAGAGGTACCCTAAGCTGGGATACCGCCTGTGATGAGGCTGTAAAGGAATACGACTATGATCTGTTGGCAGATGCTTTGAAAGCAGCCAATAGGTACGGGATCCGCCTCCATGCCTGGATCACCGTAGGACGGGACGATCATTATATTTCCACTCACCCCAAGTCCAATTTCTATCATTTCAAGTATGGCTATAAGTCCAAACTCAACTGTTTCTGTCTCGGTAAGGATGCAGAGAATACCTGCTCCCTCCATCCGGATGCCTATGTAGATCTGCGAAATGAGGCCTATTTGCAATACATGGAGCGTCTGGTAAAGGAACTCTGCTTGAAATATCCAACCTTGGCAGGAATCCAGCTGGATACCATTCGCTACGGCACTCTGAGCTATGATTGGGGCACCAAGACCGTTTCTGCCATCAATTCCCTGGAATATACAGAGGCAAAGATCCTGCGAGGAGAATACAACAGCACTGTTAAGAGTCTGTGTGTTCAACAGAATTACAAATATGGTAAGGATGACAACGGCTATCTGGTCTATTCCACAAAGGGCACCGTTTCCAAAGGCGTAACTGCCACAGGTGCAAGCTTTAAAAATGCCCTTTTGGGAAAGTCCGGCACCTCGGAGGCTATGGCAGGCGTTGCCAAGATCCGTGATCTTCGGGTTAATACAGTCAATGAATGCATCCGTCGGATCAAAGCTGTTATGGATGAGCACGCCCCTCAAATGCTCTTAACAGCGGATATTATGCCGGAGGTGGCAACCAGCCCTTATTCTCAGGCGGTATACGGACAAGACCCCGTTGAAATGAGCAAGCTTGTGGACTACCTGTGCATCATGTCCTACTCCACAGAGTACGGCCAGAGCAAGAGCTGGCCTGCAAACTGTGCTAAGGCCCTTGCCAAACAGGGCTGCAAGGTCCTTGCAGGCATCCAGTTCTATGATTCCGGAGAAAAGGAATCCGAATGTCCGAGTTCTATTAGGATCTATGACGAGATCTGTCATATCAAGGATGCACAGCAAGCCTATAGTAACATTTTGGGCTATGCAGCTTTCCGTCATGGCTGCGGGGTCTACGCCGGTGCCTATGTAGACGATGCTGAAAAAGTACTCCGCATCAAGATCCATAATCCGATTTTCAACAAGGAAAACCCCAATGCCGCTTACCCCGTAGTCAAACTGGTCATTGATCTTAAAAACGGAGCCAAAGCTGTAAAGGTTGCGGAAGAATGGAAAAACTGCAACTATTCCATCCAGGAGAATGGGACCCGTGTGGTCATTACCGGAAAATTCCTGGGAGGAATGGGAAGCAAGAACATTACCATTTTCTACAAAGGCAACATCGATCCCACCACTGAGGCTTGCTGTATCCGTTCCTTCGCCAAGTCCGGAGGTCAATACCCCACCCTGTGCAATACAATTTTCCCAAAGTAATCGTCCTCTCACCCGCGAGAGAAAACGGCATTGGATCTCCAAGCCGGAAGTTTTAAGTGAGATTACTCAGAAGGTCTTTATGAATTTGGAGGAAAAACAGACAAAATGAAACAGATGTACAACGAACTGGGAGTTTCCTCCCGGGTGTATGAATATGGTGAGAAAATTTTAGAGAGCTTAAAGGACCGCTTCGCCGCTGTAGATGCAGTGGCAGAATACAATCAGGCAAAAGTTCTTGCCGCCATGCAGAAGAATCGGGTCAGTGCAAACTGCTTCGCCGCCACCACCGGCTACGGCTATGACGATGTCGGCAGAGACAACTTAGAGCGAGTCTATGCAGACACCTTCCACACGGAGGCTGCCCTTGTCCGTCCCCAGATCACCTGTGGCACTCACGCTCTGACCGTGGCTCTGTCTGCCAACCTGCTCCCCGGCGACGAGCTCCTGTCTCCTGTAGGTGCTCCCTACGACACCTTAGAGGAAGTCATCGGCATTCGCCCCTCCACCTGCTCCCTGAAGGAGTACGGCGTGTCCTACCGTCAGGCAGACCTGACTCCGGAAGGTCGGATTGACTATGATGCTGTCCGTGCCTGTGTCAATGAGAAGACCAAGATGGCTACCATTCAGCGAAGCAAGGGCTATGCCACCCGTCCCACCTTCTCCGTGAAGCAGATCGGTGAGCTCATTGCTTTCCTCAAGTCCATTAAGCCGGACATTATCTGCATGGTAGACAACTGCTACGGCGAATTCGTAGACACCAATGAGCCAAGCGATGTAGGTGCTGACCTGGTAGTAGGCAGCCTTATTAAGAATCCCGGCGGTGGTCTGGCTCCCATTGGCGGTTACATCTGCGGCAAGAAGGAATATGTCGAGCGTTGTGCCTACCGTCTCTCCGCTCCCGGTTTGGGTCAGGAGGTAGGTGCCAACTTAGGCCTCATGCCTGCCTTCTATCAGGGCTTCTTCCTGGCTCCCACTGTAGTTGCCTCTGCCCTGAAGGGTGCCATTTTCGCCGCAAATCTCTATGAGAGACAGGGCTTCCGTGTGGTTCCCGACAGCACTGAAAGCCGCCACGACATTATCCAGGCAGTAGAGCTGGGTTCCCGTGAGGCCATGGTAGCCTTCTGCAAGGGCATCCAGGCAGCCGCTCCCGTAGATTCCTATGTAGATCCCCTGCCTTGGGCCATGCCCGGCTACGAGGATGAGGTCATTATGGCCGCCGGTGCCTTCGTCCAGGGTTCTTCCATCGAACTGTCTGCAGACGGCCCCATCCGTCCCCCTTATGCCGTCTATTTCCAAGGCGGTCTGACCTGGTATCATGCTAAATTAGGCATTCTCCTGTCCTTCCAGAAGCTCCTGGATGCAGGATTAACGGAGGTAAAATAATATGAATTGGTTCTGGTTTGCTATTATCACCATGTTCGCCTGGAGCGGATCCGACATTTTCTCCAAAGTAGGATGCTACGGCGAGAAGGATAAAACCGCCCATCTGAAGATGGTCCTTGCAGTTGGCATCGTCATGGGTCTCCATGCGGCCTATATGGTCTTTGTCAACGATGTTGTCATTTCTCTGAATATCATTCTGAAATATCTCCCCGTTTCTCTGCTGTACATCCTGTCCATGGCACTGGGCTATATCGGTCTGAGATATATTGAGCTATCCATTTCTTCCCCGATCTGTAATTCCTCCGGTGCCTTGGTTGCTCTCATGTGCATCATTATGGGTGCTATGAGCGATTACACCATGGCAGAAACCACTGTTATCGGCATTGCTGTTGCTGTAATCTGCTGCGGTGTTGTGGGACTGGGCATTGTAGAAGCCCGTGAGGATGACGAGCTGAGAGCCCGCCGCCAGGAAAAGTCCAATCGCAAGTACGCCAAGAGCTGGCTGGCCCTGTGCCTCCCCATCGCCTACTGCCTCCTGGATGCCGCAGGCACCTTCGCAGACTCCCTGGTGCTGGAAACCCTCAATGAGGATTCTGCCAATGTGGCATACGAGCTGACCTTTGCCTTTGCAGGTCTGTGCTGTCTGATCTTCCTCCTGTTTAAGAAGGAGAAGTTCACTGTCAAGCAGGAATGGCCCAAGTATACCGCCGCCTGCTTCGAGACCATCGGCCAGTTGACTTATATCTATGCACTGGCTGACGAAGAGCACGTCATGATGTCCGCCCCCATTATCTCCGCTTACTGCGTAGTCTCCTCTATCTGGGCCGCCATCTTCCTGAAGGAACGGCTGTCTTGGAAGCACTATGCCATGATCGCCCTTGTCATCGTGGGCATTATCATTCTGGGCATTTACGACATCTAATACTATTATTCAATTAAAAGTAAACAACTTTTAATTGAAGCTTTTTGTGCCAAAGGCACAAAAAGCGTCTCATGCAAGTTTCTACGCCCTTACGGGCTATAAAAAGTAGCCATTTAGAAATGTCTACTTTTTAAAGAAACTTAGGATAAGCTACATACCCAAAAGGAACTGTCCACCTCGGACAGTTCCTTTTGGGACAGTGTGTGGGCTTCATCGGAGCACAGTATCACATCCATCTTGCAGTGAGAGCTGCTACAACAAACCCTGTCACATCCGCTATGAGTGCCGCAGGCACTGCATAGCGGGTCTTTTTGATCCCTGCGGCACCGAAGTACACAGAAATGGTGTAGAAGGTGGTTTCCGTACTACCCAGCATAATGGCGGCAGTCCTTCCTACAAGGGAATCCGGTCCATAGGTCGCCATCAAATCCGCCCCCACCGCCAGTGCACCACTGCCGGAAAAGGGACGGATCAGCAACAAGGGCAGGGTCTCTGCAGGAATTCCCAGGACATTGGTTACAGGAGCCACCAAATTCTGTAAGAGCTCCATTGCACCGGAAGCTCGGAGCATATGTACCCCCGTCAGGAGAACCACCAGTGCAGGAACAATGGACATCAGGAGCTTGAGCCCATCTATGCCCCCTTCCAACAGACAGCCATACACATCCTGCTTCTTCCACAGGCCGAACAGGGACACTCCTATGAGGATCAAGGGGATCAGCAGATCAAGCATAGAACCTCCTCAGGAACCTTGCTGCCAGCAGCCCTACCGTCACAGAGCATAGAGAGGTGATCCAAACTGCCGGCAGGATGTCGAAGGGAGCCTCCGTCCCACAGGCGGCTCTTACAGTCGCTACCGTGGTAGGCAACAGTTGAATGGACGCTGTATTCATAACGATCAGGCGGCACATTTCATCTCCGGCCTCTGTACCTCCCCTGAGTGTCTGCATCCGCTTCACTGCGGCAATCCCCATGGGAGTTGCCGCATTCCCCAGTCCCAAAAGGTTGGCACTCACATTCCCCGTCAAATATCCCATCGCAACTGGATCCCTCCGAATCTCCGGAAAGAGCCATCCCAGCACAGGCTGTAAGACAGTGCCTATCCTCTCCGTAAGTGCCGACTTCTCCATAATTTTGACAACTCCACACCACAGACATAAGGTACCTGCCATAGAGATCCCGATGGTGATCGCCCCTTGCGCCCCCTCCATTGCTGCCGGGGTCAGAGCCCCCCACCGCCCCTGCAGGATGGTGGAAACTACAGATATTCCTATCATGAAGATCCATGTAACTGCTATCATTTTTTCATCCCTCCCATAAAACAATGCTATGCTATTTTGCTCAATTTTATGCAATACACTTGACAGGACAAAAAAATGTGTTATAATAATACATATCGAATTTACATTTTTAGCAAATTCCACTTTTTTGCAGTGTCCGTCCTTGGTGGAGGTCGAGCCTCGGCTTATACTTAGTTCCCCTTAGAGTAGACATTTTCTATGGCTACTTTTGTGTAAGAACTCGTGCAAGACGACTTATGTGCCCTGCAAGGCACATAAGATTCCATTAAAGCACCCGTTTTTAATGGAATAGTAATATTAACCCACACAAAATCGAACAAGAAACGAGGAGAGAAAACTATGAAAACAATTGGCATCATCCGCAAGGTCGACGAGCTGGGCCGAGTCGTTCTACCCGTTGAAATGCGCCGCACCCTCGGTATTGAGGAGCGGGACCCTCTGGAGATATCCTTAGAGGGCGAGAACATTGTCCTGCGCAAGGTCCAGTGTGTTTGCGTTTTCTGTAACGGTGAGAAGGAACTGCTGGATTACAACGGCAAGTGCATCTGTAGCGACTGCCGCAAGGAGATCTACGCTCTGGATGACTGAGGCCTCCCCCCACAAGTCAAATATGCATCCTTACGGAGAGTCTCCCCCGAGGCTCTCCGTTTCATATTTACACGCGCCCTCAATAGGTCAAATTCCGATATGTAATGACTTTTGTCAAGGGGTAAATTTGCAAAAAACAGAAATCACCACAAAAATTTTTCGGAATCTCATCAGAAGGCATCCTGAAAAGGCCCTGGTATCAGCTTCTCGGCTTTGGCCACTCTGATATA
>JAZRGR010000169.1:0-10753 GCA_045644345.1 Faecousia sp.
GCAGACATAGTCGCCGGTATAGCCTTCCTTGGAGCAGGTGGCGGCTACGACGTTCTTGAGCTCGGCTCTGTGACTGGTCTGGGGAAGGACATCTTCAAAGCTCTTGCCGCAGGCACAGGAGAAGACCTCGATGCCGGTTGCTGAGCAGGTAGGCTCTTTGGTAACCTTGGAGGTGTAGTTGTGGCCCTCGCCCTTGAAGGAGGTGTATACCTTCATATCGGACTTGATACCGTTGAGGTTGGCTGCATTGCCCTTGTCGTCTACCCAGCCGGTGAAGGTGTAGTGCTTCTGCTCATCGGATGCCTTGGTGGGTGTCGTGCCGGGGTAGGCTACATTCTCACCCTCGGAGACGGATACAGCCTGCAGGAGCTTGCCTCCGTCGTCATAGAAGGAAACCGTGAAAATAGATGCAGGAGCATGATCCTTGGGTCCCATGTAAATATAGTCGACCTCGAAATTGCCTGCCAGAGCATCCCCGGGACCGTTGGCAAGGGGATCAATACGAATGCCGCTGACAGTCTGCCCTGCAAAGCTGTCGGGGATGTTCATACGGATAGTCTGATAGGTGTTATTTTGCCGGAAGATTTCTGTTAAATAGCCGGACTGTCCGTAGTAGGGCTTTTCCAAGGTGACGAAGAAGAATTCCATCTGGTGATTGATATTGCCACCGGTAACATTGCTCTTCATACGGATCTCTACTACATCGCCCTTCCGGATGGTATAGAGAATGTTGCCACGGGATTCTGCATAGGGATCGCCACCCTTGTAGGTTCCCTTGAGGATGCCCGTTGCGGTGTCCCCGGTAACAGCACAACTGTTGGTTGCCCAATTTCCGGTTTCGCAGAGGGGGGCTTCCTTGTCGAAATCCACCATGAGGAATCTGCCTCCGCCCATATGATCTAACTTGTTCTTGGGGGAGTTGTTGGGTCTGCCGGCATAGATGTAGTCGATGGTGTAGCTGCCCTTGAGGGGTTCGTTGCCACCTGCACTGACCGGGTCAATACGGATATTGGTCAGAGTATGTCCCACTACATTGGCGGGGAGCTGTACATAGGCTACTTGATATTCTCCTGTGGCATAAATGGGGAGGGCAAACATTCTGTCACCGCTATAACCGGGAGCCTTGTCTGTACCGTAGAAGATCTCTAAGTGACCTGCATTGCCGGCGGTTATGGTGGTCTTCATGCGGACCTCGATAATATCACCGCTCTTGATCTTCATGCCGGGCATTCTCTCTGTACACAGGAAGGGGTCTCCGCCGATGATGTCACCGTTGAGAGTGCCGCTGCCGTGGTTGACCAGGGCGGTAATGCTGTTGCCGCTCCAGTTGTTATTGGCACTCATGGGGCTGGAGGGGACAAAGTCCATGTAGACAAAATCACCGTTGCCTAAGTAGTCCAGCTTGTTCTGGGGAGAATTCTGGGGCTGGCCGATATAGATGTAGTCAATGGCATACTTTGCCTTGAAGTCATTGGAGCCACCGTCAAAGAGGTCAATGCGGAACTGACCGATAAACTCGCCTACAGCTCCGCCGGAGGTGCTGCTGAGGGCAAACTGCAGGATATTCCGCCCGTTGCGGAAATAATGGGAGTTGCCTGCAAACATCCGATCCGGGGTAAAGTACCCCACTGTATTGGTTGTGAAGAAAACAGCGGCACTGTTGGGTGCGGTGCCGGAAATATGCTCGTAATCAAAGCCGATCTCCACAATATCCCCTGCCTTGATCTTATACAGCACATCAAAGGCAGTCATACGAACATAGGAATCGGAGCTGGTCATCCCCTCGGAGGTCAGGGCACCTAAGGTGCCGCTGAGATAGCCACCCCCTGCGTTGGGGTTGGGGCTGATGCTGGCACCGGAGGCGGAAATATAATGACGCCAGTTCCATTTGGTCTCACGGCTGCCGGAATCAAAATTCAACAGCATTCCGTTGGGATCCGTGTCGTAGATATGATTGAAGCAGCCTACAAAGTCCTCGTTATAATAGTATCCGCCACTACTGCCTGCGTTAGCGGTGAAATACATTCTGCCGTTAACAGCATCAATACTTTCCACTTCGAGGAAGAACCAGTAATAGCTTGAGGTTAAGTAAATCGTCTCTGCCTGGACATTATTGCGTAGACTACCGTCTGCCAAATTGCTCAGATCATAGGCGATGATGAAGTTCCTGTTGGAGTAGGAGGTGTTGCCGGAGCCGGACATAACGAAATACAGGTAGCCGTTGTTGTAGGTCATGCCCTGTACGCCATAAGCACCGCTATAGCCGGGAGAACCGGTGGGAACGGTGATGCTGTTATAGTTCAGGGGGCAGATGTAGTTACACCTGACGGATCCGCTACCCTGATTGATGCCGATATCCATATAGAAAACCATGGTGTTAATACAGCCCAAAAGTCTGACATTGCCGTTTTCGAAGCTATGGACGGACAGATTTACGAAGTTAATGGGATCGTTACTCTCATTTACGATATCGTAGTAAGCAACTCGGCGAACAGTGTTGCCACTGACCTCTAACTTCCAAATGGAGTGGGCAGAGTACTCCTCGTGACCCACATGGTACATGGTGGTTACGTAGAGATAGGTCTTGCCGTTGTGAACCACAGCCGCCATATCGTTGCCGTGTCCCAGCCCGTTCAGGTCGTAGGTGGAGGTGTTGTCTGCGTTCACAAGGGCAATGGTGTTGCCGGTGTGGAGGTCTGTGCGGTAAATAATGGCATTATTATGGCCGCCGGACGGGGTCTTGAGGGAATAGGCGTAGTTCCCGTCGACTGCCATGCCTTGAGAGGCGACGTAGTCGTTGGGCAAGTGCCCGATTGTCGTGTAGCCACTGTCTCCCAGATTATAGCCCGCTGCAAAGCTGACTGTAGGAAGGAGCGCACATAGCATCACTGCGATTAGGAACCACGAAAGTAATCTTTGCCGAGTTTTCATGTTGTATTCCTCCTATTATAAAAGTTACATATTCATTATACATCTTTTGCTCTGTAAAGCAAGAGAATAATTGACATTTTCTCCAAAAATATACGGCAAACGGAGGGGTGTATTATGTGGTTCGTCATACTAAGGAAACTCTGAATAAATAGCCGTCGGCACTCAGCGAATCTTTTGTCCCAACTTTTCGGTTTGAAAAACTTGAAATACACAAAGTATTCCTGCGTTTTCCCAACCTCAATTTGGAACAAAATCTCTCGCCGATTGCTCTCGGCGATTTCATCAGAGCTTCCCTAATTTATTTCTGCGTGATGGTGTCGGCAGTGGGATTGCAAGGAGTTCGCCTCGGTTTATGGTTTGCTCCGAAGAGGCTTCAAAAATTGGACCGGCGCTCTTGACTCGAGAGGAAAGTAATGATACAGTTATAGCATAGATTCCGGAACGAAAGGAGCATATGTATGAGAATCAAGCTTTTTACCCTAAGTGTAGCCCTTGTTTTGATCTTTTCTCTCTTTACAACACTGATTCCGGAGGTGCGAGGGGCAAGCTACACCAATGAACAGTGGGAACAACTGATTGAAAAGTATCGAACCTCTCTTTACGGTGGGGCAGACGTGGACTGGACAGATCCCCAGATCCATGCCATTGTAGAAGGCAAGAATAGTGGGGGATTTACCACCTCCGGCATTGCTTACCACGGAGGACGGTACTGGCTGGATTTAGAAAAGAATCGGTCCAATCCCGGCAGACTCTTCGGCAATCAAGATATTACTGTGGAAAGCACCAGTGCGGTCATGGGCTACCAACTGGTATATTTACAGCACATGGCAAGAGCCTATGCTACCTACGGCACCTCCTACACCTATAAGGACAGCGGGGGGAAGGTGCAGACCCTACAGCTCTACGGCAATCCGGAATTGCGGGCGGCTATTTTCTACGGCTTAAATAAGAGCTTGTCTTTTTATAACGAGGATTTTTGGCGCGAACAACGATTCGGCCCCAACAATACTGCAATCTACAATTGGTGGGATTGGGCATATCAAGCACCCTGTCAAATCGGCAGGACTCTTTTGGCACTCTATCCCTATAAAACTGCCGCCGAGAGGGAGACGGCAAAAACCTTGGCGAATGCCGCTATCTCTTTTATTGATCGCATCCGTCCCAACGTCCACAGCAATCCTACATCCCAAATGGAATGTCGCAGAACCCGAATAAATCTGATACCTATGCTTGCCCCTATTGTCAAGAACGGAAGCCTCATGGATGAGACCAAGATCAATCTGGCATACTTTATGGGCAATGACGAATCTTTTTCTGACGGTGTCAAGGAGGACGGCTCCTATATTTGTCATGGGGCCTATGCTATGGAGGGTCGTTACGGCATCGACGTTCTGATCTCCCGTGTGATCGATACCTATAGTCTCTTGTCCGGAACCGCCTTTGAACCGGAAACAGAGGAGGCTATGAACCAGTTCTATTGGATGATGGATGTGTTCAAACCCCTTATGATGGATTCCGGCATTATGACCCAGAGCAACGGCAGAGAGCCCCAAAGCGGCCTGTCTATGGGGCCTGTGGTCATAAAGGGGGCACTAAAGCTCCTGGGCTGTTTCGGTCCTAAAGAGGACCTCCGACTCAAGCAGTTTATCCGTGATATTATCATAGGCGAAACAGATGCCGTAACACAGAAGGCTTACGCCCGATATGCCGCGGCTATCGGGGATGTGAACCTGGTCAATATCCTAAAAACCGTAGTCCTTGACCAAGCGATTGCAGAAGATGACGAGTTGTATGCCGTCATGCGATATGAAACAGACCGTGTCGTACAGCATCGGAAGGATTACACCGTAGGGATCGCTATGAGCTCCAATCGCATTTCCCCCTATGAGAGCATCAGCGGTCGGAATCGCTACGGCTGGTTTACGGGAGACGGTATGGTATACGTGTATAACGACACTACCACATATACCTATGACCAGTATGGCGAGAGTTTCCAACGATTTGCCAATATGCAACGAATTCCCGGTACCACACAGGAGGCAAACTCCCTACGTGAGCCTTGGAGTAATCGGATCAAATATGTTCCCGGCACTACCTACAGCTATAATACCAAAACAAAGCAGGAGACTTGGACACAGGAATACAACAGTCGGGGACAAGCCATTGCTTCCTTTGTAGGCGGTGCGGAATTAGACGGACAATTTATTACCGCTGCCATGGATTTTGAATCCTATAGCTGGACAGCAGCGGAATCCAAGGCAGAAATCGCCTTCATCGATGCATCTTCCGCGAAGGATGAATATGCAGAAAACAACAAGACGAAACAGGTTTTGGTTTCTGACCTAAAGGCTAAAAAGTCCTACTTCCTCTTTGATGACGAAATTGTTTGTGTGGGATCCGATATCGACTTCTCTACCCGAAGCGGCTCGGTCTATACCTATGTAGACAATCGCGAACTGCTGGAAAAGGGAAGTGTAAACGGTTCTGCCGTTTTGGGGACAGAGGATCTTATGGTAGACGGGACCCTGCTGGAGAAGACCAACAGCTTCTCTCAGCCCAAGACCTATCTGAACCCCTCATGGGTATATGCAGAAAATTTCGGTGGCTATTATTTCCCTCAAGGAGGCAAGGTGGGGATCAACAAAACCTATCGAGTCTCTACAGCAGACGGAAATGACGGCAACGACGATTACAATGCCTATTATTTGGGTATCACGCCTAAAACGGAACAGCACAGCTTCTACGAGATATGGCTGGATCATGGCAGCAAGCCGCAAAACGGCACCTATTCCTATGTAATGCTTCCGGAAAAAACTCCCGCAGAAACCGCCGCCTATACCCAAATGCCGGATGTTTCCATCCTCTGTGCAACGGAAAAGCTTCATGTGATCCGTGAGCATACCCTGGGCATCACTGCCATGGTATTCTGGGAACCGGGCACCTATGAGGGGATCACTGTTAATGCTCCCTGTATCCTAATGATACGGGAACAGACGGGGAAATACACCCTCTCAGCCTCTGATCCCTCCCAGAGCCTCAGCTCCCTTACGGTTACGGTTAACCGCAAGCTCTATCCCACAAGGCTGGACCCCCGGATGACCCAAGCAGGCACCGACAAAACCGTCCTTACCCTAAGCTTTCGGGGCATAGAAGGGAAAACCCTTCAAGGGGAGTTCTCTGTAACAGAGCCCAATTATCTCCTGTTTGACTTTGATACAGACAACGGGGCTCGCTACAACAGCTCCCTGTACAGCTACATGGACTATAGTAATGCAAGCAATTGGGCAACCGCCAATATAGGCGGCAAGGCTGTTACCATTGCAGATGGCTTCTTATCCGTCCCTCTTACATCCGGCATGGAAAATACTTGGAACACCAATATTGAGCCCTCGGACGCAGTGGGACATTTCGCATGGAACACCTCTAAGAACTATGCCAACTTCCTGCGATTCGATCCCAAGGATGCGGAGATTTTCCAGATCCGTCTGAAGCTCAAGGATGCCATACAATACGGCAACTATACCCAAGGTGTCACTCTGTACTATCTGCCCAAGGGATCTTCCTGCTGGAGCAGTGAGTCCAATACCGCACAGCACCCTAATCCTGCACGAGAGGTCCTGAAAACGGAGCTCCCTGCGGAGTGCTTGGACGGTGGCACTTTGGAAGATCGGTTTATTACCCTGACCTACGATCTACGTAAGAGTAAATTCATCACCTATGAAGAAATCCTGGGCATCATGATCGTCTTTGATTCCATGCAACAGGGCTCTGTTACTGTAGATTATATCTATATCGGACCCCGAACAGATCATCTGTATTTCGACTTTAATGCAGATGCGGCAGCTCTGCGTTACGACCAAGGTGCCTATGGCGGCTTTGATTTTGACAAGGAGGACGGTGCGGCTTGGGCAAGTGCCTGCACGGATTCGATAGAACGGTACTATACCGTTGATAACGAAAAGGGCACCCTGTCCCTCTACGTAGGGTCCGACTATTATGATACCCTGGGGGTCAATGAGCATTACGGTCCCTATTTGGAGACAACTGCAGTCAGCGGCACTTACCCCTGGTCACAGCAGGATAAGCATCCTCTATCCTACGAGCCCCAAAATGCAGAAATTATCGAGCTGCGCTTCCGTACAGTGGCTCTGGAGAGTGCTCCCGGAGAGCAACCCCACATAATCCTTCTATACGTCGCCGAGAAGGATGGGGTCTGCACTCGCTACTCCTTTGGTTCGGCAAAATTCTCTACTGACCAAGAGGGGTATCAGATTATGCAGATTTCTCTGCCAAAGGACTTTAGAGAGGCGGATTATATCAAATCCTTAGGCTTCCGCTTCCGAGGAGTAAAGTCTAAGGCAGACGGCTCTGTAGGCAAGATCGAGATCGACTATATCTATGCAGGATCCAAGGCTCACGCCCCCTCTCAAGGTGTGCTTTTTGACTTTACCAACAGCGAGGAGGCACAGGGACGATATCAAGGAGAAGCCTACGGCGGCTACAATTTCGATGAGCCTGTTTGGAGTCGGAGCAGTATTACCACTGCTTCCGCAATGGATCATCAAAAGGGCACTATGTCCGTAACCGTGAAGCCGGGAGAAACCGGGTATATTTATGTCCAGACCGGTCACAGCTTGCAGAAGGAGCTTCCCCTGAACTACAATCCCCGTGAAGCCGAATACATCCAGTTGCGGTTTAAGTTAGAGAATTTCGTTCCCTATACGGATACCCGTATGACCCTGTACTATTACACCAACGTAAATTCTCACATTAACGGCAAGGATACTCTGCAACGAGCAGGCGTCCGTACTCTGACTGCAGAGGAGATCGCCTCCGGTGAATATATTACGATGACCCTTCCCGTGCCGGAAAGTATGAAAGAAGCAGGAAGGATCACTGCATTCCGTATGGATCTCTACGGCTGCTCCGGCAAGAGCAACACGGAATTGGGGACTGTCACGTATGATTATCTGTTTGTAGGGAAGAGAGACAATCTGCCCCATCCCTTCCGCAGGGTCAAGTGGTACAATGCAGACGGCACTCTTTTGGGAGAAAGTGAAGTAGTAGACGGACAGACAGCGAGCTACATAGGTACTACACCCCAAAAAGCCTATGACGCTCAACAGCACTACAGCTTTGCAGGCTGGGACAAGGATCTGTCCCCGATTGTAAAGGATACGGTATTCACCGCTCAATATCGCGCAGTGCCTCACAGCTTCTCCTATGTCAAAGTAGACGACAGAACCCACAGAGGTACCTGTGCCTGCGGCTACTCGGTTACAGCAGACCACCAATGGGATCAGGGGGCTGTCACCACGGCTCCTACCTGTACCGCTCAAGGGGTGAAAACCTATACCTGCAGTACTTGCAGGGGAACAAGGACCGAGGCTGTTGCTCCTACGGGGCATAGCTATACCCTCAATTCCCTAAATGAACAGCAGCACACTCGGACTTGCAGCAACTGTTCCCAAAAGGATATCTTGGCTCACAGCTTCACTTACCGTCCCTTTGGGGATAGCAATAAACACGAAAGAAGCTGTCCCTGCGGATACACAGACAGGACAGAGGGGCATCGTTATACCTTTAGCCCCTTGAATGAGGAGCAACATACCCGTACCTGTTTGAGCTGCGGTTTTGTAGATCCGGCAAATCATGTTATGGAATATGCCTCAGAGGGTGCCGACTATCACAGCAGAACCTGTAAATGGTGCCACTACGAAGATCGCAAAGCCCACACCTGGGACGGGGGCAGCATCACCGCAGATGCTACCTGTACGACCTCCGGTGAGAGAACCTATACCTGCACCGCTTGCACCCGAACCAAAACAGAGGTGATTGCTCCGACGGGACATAGCTATACCA
The DNA here is from genome assembly GCA_045644345.1 of Faecousia sp. GTDB lineage: Bacteria > Bacillota > Clostridia > Oscillospirales > Oscillospiraceae > JAZOXB01. The sequence continues at coordinate 8,794 of JAZRGR010000169.1, forward strand.
CTAAGGTCACAGCTCCCACCTGTACCGCACAGGGCTATACTACCCATACCTGTTCCCGTTGCGCTCACAGCTACAAGGATACCTACACCAATGCAACAGGTCACTCCTACAGCTACAAGGCAACCAAGAACCCCACAACCTCTGCAACAGGTGTGCTGACCGGAACTTGCTCCAAGTGTAACGGTACAACTACCGTGACCCTGCCCAAGCTCAACACCACGGACTATACCAAGTCCACTACCAAAGCACCCACCTGTACAGAAACAGGCACAGACAGCTATAAGTGGAATACCACCACCTACGGCACTTTCACTTTCACTGCCACTACCAATGCCCTGGGACACAGCTACACCACTAAGGTCACGGCTCCCACCTGTATCGCACAGGGCTATACTACCCATACCTGTTCCCGTTGCGCTCACAGCTACAAGGATTCCTACACTGCAAAGCTGGATCACAACTATGACGATGGCAAGATCACAACGTATCCCACACTGCACACCAAGGGGGTCAAAACCTTTACCTGCAAGAATTCTGATTGTAGTTCAAGCTATACAGAATCTCTCGATATCCTTCGCAATGAACTCTTCTTCGACTTCACTAATAGCACAAATGATCATGCAAGGTATCAAAACGCATCCTATCAATTCTTGAATTTTGACGATCCTGAAACCCTAAGATGGCAAAAAGGAAAGCAGTTTGAAAGTCTAACCATCAATAACCGGCAAGGAACAATCATTCTGAAAGCGGCAAACACAAGCTTTGCTTCTCTTTGGGTCGATAGCGCAGTAAGCTCATCAAATATCGGAAAATCGTTACACTATGATCCCGCTGAAGCAATGGTGTATCAGATTAGATTTAAGATGACAGAGTTTGCCCCATCAAACTCACCCTATGTAAGCCTACACTTCTGGTCCAACGGTGCGATTAACGGAAATAAGGCAACACATGCTTCCATTCCTGAGCAGTATTTGACATCCGGTGAATTTATTACGATCACCTCCACCATACCCCAGTCTGTCCGTGATTACGGAATGATTGAAAGTGTCCGTGCTTATTTTGGCAATGTGGCAAACGCTTCCGGAGAACAAGGTACACTGACCATCGATTATATCTACATTGGCTCAGAATCAGGACTCCCTACGAAGCGTCATACGGTCACTTTCCGAAATGAAAACGGAACAGTTTTACAGACTGGATTGGTTCACGAAGGAGAAACCGCAGTTTACCAAGGAGCCACTCCTACAAAGGTAACAGATGCAAAGGGTCACTACACCTTCAGCGGATGGACTCCGGCAATAGCCGCTATTACGGGTGATACCACCTATACTGCTACCTATACAGCAAAGGATCACACCTACGGCAATTATCAAGTAGCAACAGAACCTAAGCCTGAAGCAGAAGGTTCATTAGTGGGCAAGTGCTCTGTTTCCGGTTGCACCTACACAAACACTGTGGTATTGCCAAAGTTAACTATGACAGACTACACCAAAACCGTAACAAAGGCCGCAACCTGTACAGTAATGGGAACCGACAGCTACACGTGGAGCAACACCACTTACGGCAAATTTAGCTTTACCGTAGCAACCGAGGCATTAGGGCACAACTATACTACAAAGGTAACATCTCCTACCTGTACCGCACAGGGCTACACTACCTACACTTGTTCTCGTTGCTCCCATAGCTACAAGGATAGCTATGTAAATGCCAAGGGACATACGGAAGTGATTGACAAGGCAGTAGCCGCAACCTGCACCGCTGACGGTAAGACAGAGGGTAAGCATTGCCCCGTATGTAACACCGTTCTCGTTGCACAGGAAACGATTCCTGCTTTGGGACACAGCTACACCTACACCCCTGTAGATACAATGCTCCACATGGTAGGCTGTGAAAACTGCGACCTGGCAGAAAAAGCTCCCCACAGCTATGCAGAGGGAGTCTGCATCTGCGGAGAGAAGGA
>JAZRGR010000170.1:0-7578 GCA_045644345.1 Faecousia sp.
CCATGGCTCATGAGGAACCCGGCTACGGCAAGGTTCACCACAAGATCGCCAAGAATCTGCTGGCAGCCAATAAGACCCCCGGTATCGAGGATCTTCATCCCACTGCATTCAGCGGCGATGACGGCCTGACCCTGGTGGAGACCGCTCCCTACGGTGTCATCGGCGCCATTACCCCCTCTACCAACCCCACAGCAACGGTCATCAACAACTCCATCAGCATGATCGCCGCAGGCAACGCTGTTGTCTACAATCCCCACCCCGCCGCAAAGCGCGCTTCTCAGAGAGCCATGGAGCTTCTCAACAACGCCATCATTGCCGCAGGTGGCCCCAACGGCCTGATCACTGCTCCCAAGGAGCCCACCATGGAGACCTCCAAGGTCATCATGACCCACAAGGCAATCAAGATGCTGGCTGTTACCGGCGGCGAGGCTGTTGTTGAGGTCGCCATGAAGTCCGGCAAGAAGTGCGTTGCCGCAGGCCCCGGCAATCCCCCTGTTATCGTTGACGAGACCGCAGACATTCCTCAGACTGCCAAGCATATTGTAGACGGCGCAAGCTTCGACAACAATGTTCTCTGCGTAGCCGAGAAGGAAGTATTCATGGTTAATTCCATTGCCGATGCCCTCATGAACACCATGCAGCAGCACGGTGCATTCCGTGTTTACGGTGAGGATATCGACAAGATCGTCCGCACTGTCCTGGTACAGAAGGACGGCAAGTATGTCATCAACCGCAAGTTCGTCGGTCACGATGCTACCTACATCCTCCGTGAGAGCGGCGTTGCCTTCACCGGCGAGCCCGTCCTCATCATTGCCGATGTAGACCGCTACCATCCCTTCGTAGAGGTGGAAATGCTCATGCCCGTTCTCGGCATGGTCCGTGTAGCCAACTTTGAGGAGGCTCTCTCCGAGGCCTTCCGCGCAGAGCATGGCTGCCAGCACTCCGCAATGATCCACTCTACCAATGTGCATAACATGTCCCGTGCGGCTCGCCGCATGAATACCACCATCTTTGTCAAGAACGCTCCTTCCTATTCCGGCCTGGGCTTTGGCGGTGAGGGCTACACCACCCTGACCATTGCCACTCCCACCGGCGAGGGTCTGACCAGTGCCAAGTCTTTTACCAGAGCAAGACGCTGTGTCCTCAAGGGCGACTTCCGCATCATCTGAGCCTATGGAACTGACAAAGATCGTCTGTGACGCCGGTATACTCGGTGCAGGCGGTGCAGGCTTCCCCACTCATGTGAAGATCAATTGCAAGGCAGAATATGTTCTTGCAAACGGAGCCGAGTGTGAGCCCCTTCTTCGGGTAGACCAGCAGGTTATGCAGGTCTATGCCGCAGATGTGGTCAAGGGCATACGGGCTGTGAAGGAATTCACCGGTGCCAAGTATGCCGTCATCTGCCTCAAGGAGCATTACCACGACGCAGTCCATGCTCTCAAGGAGGCAACCAAGGATGCAGATGATGTGCAGATCCACCTACTGGACGGTTACTATCCCGCAGGTGACGAACAGCAGATCGTCTACGATGTGACCGGTCGCGTGGTTCCCACCGGTGGCCTGCCCCTGGATGTGGGCTGTGTGGTCTGCAATGTCAGCACCCTTGTGAACATCGCAAACGCCATGGAAGGCAAGAAGGTCATCGAGAAATATGTCACCGTAGGCGGTGCTGTGAAGAATCCCGTTACTGTCCGCGTTCCCGTAGGCATCTCCCTAAAGGAAGTGCTGGAGGCCGCCGGCGGTACCACCGAGGATTGCGACTACATCATCGGCGGTCCCTGCATGGGCCGTGTGGTGGACACCCTGGATATCCCCGTGACCAAGACCACGGGCGGTCTGCTGGCCATCCCCAAGGGACACCCCCTCTTCGATGCCAAGTCCACTACCATCAACCTCAAGAAGATGATGGCTGTGTGCTGTCAGTGCTCCATGTGCACCCAGATGTGCCCCCGTAATGCATTGGGTCTCAATGTTCAGCCTCACAAGGCGATGCGGTCCCTTGCCAACGGTGTGGACCTGCTGGGAGATATCAACGGTATCTTCTCCTGCTGTAATTGCGGTCTGTGTACCTACTACGCCTGCAATTTCGGTCTCAAGCCCTCCCAGGTCATGCAGACCCTCAAGTCCGCAGTCGCTTCCTCCGGGGTTCGTGCCCGTAAGGAGGTCTACACCACTGTAGACGGCGGCCTGGAGAACAAGAAGGTGCCTGTTTCCCGTCTCATTGCCCGTATGGGGCTTAAGAAATACGATGTGCCTGCTCCTCTGGTAGACAAGGCACTGACCACCGACTGTGTCCGCATTGCCCTGCGTATGGGGGTTGGCGCTCCCTCCGTTCCCAAGGTTCAGGTAGGGGACAAGGTTCGTAAGAACCAGCTTATCGCCGACATTGCCGAGGGAAAGCTGGGTGTCAAGATGCACGCAAGTATCTCCGGCACCGTTACGGATATCAGCAGTGACTATATTGAAATCAGGAGGACGACCAAATGAACGCACTTGGCATGATCGAGACCAACAGCATTCCCGTAGGAATCAATGCAGGGGATGCCATGCTGAAGGCCGCAACCGTAGAGCTGATCACCGCACAGCCTGTCTGTGCAGGTAAGTTCATCGTCCTGGTTTCCGGCGATGTTGCCGCCGTTAGAGAGAGCGTAGAGGCAGGCTGTGAAGTTGCCGGTCAGAGACTGGTAGACAGCGTTGTCATCTCCTCTGTACACCCCCAGGTTCCCAAGGCTATCAATGCCTGCAATGATATCGGGCAGGTAACTTCTGTCGGTGTGATGGAGGCATTCAGCCTCTGTGCCGCAGTTGTGGTAGCAGATGCGGCAGTCAAGGCCGCTGCTGTGGATCTGATCGACATTCGCCTGGGCAGAGGCCTGGGTGGCAAGTCCTTCATCACCCTTACCGGTGAGGTTGCCGCAGTTCGTGCAGCCGTAGCCGCAGGTGAGGCTCTCCCCGAGGCAAAGGGCATGCTCTCCGAGAGCGTCGTGATCCCCTCTCCCCATCCCGATATCGTCAATTCCCTGTATTAAAGGGCACCTCTAATCATCCCTTTTTTCGTCCCGGACGAATCTTTTTCCCCAACTTTTCCTTTTGAAAACCTTGAAATACACAAAGTATTCCTGCGGTTTCCAACGCAAAATTTGAGAAAAAATCTTTCGCCCGGCCCATCAAAAATCAATTCTTAGAGGTTGACAAAAAAAATTAAAATAAAAATAAAAATATAACACAATTTGGAGGAAAACAAAATGAAGTTAGCACTTGGTATGATCGAAACCCGTGGCCTCATCGGCGCAATCGAAGCAGCAGACGCAATGGTTAAGGCAGCAAACGTCACCCTCATCGGCAAGGAGCAGATCGGCTCCGGTCTGGTCACCGTCATGGTCCGTGGCGATGTCGGCGCAGTTAAGGCTGCTGTTGATGCAGGCGCTACTGCCGCAAAGCGTGTTGGCGAGCTGTACGGCTGCCATGTCATCCCCTCTCCCGACAACGATGTCGAAGGCATTCTTCCCACCATTGGTTAATTCAACCCGTTTTTGAAATTGAAAGGAGTTTAACATTATGAAGTTAGCACTTGGTATGATCGAGACCCGTGGCCTTATCGGCGCAATCGAAGCAGCAGACGCAATGGTCAAGGCTGCAAATGTTCATCTGATCGGCAAGCAGCAGATCGGTTCCGGCCTGGTTACCGTTATGGTCCGTGGCGACGTCGGCGCAGTTAAGGCTGCTGTTGACGCAGGCGCAACCGCCGCAAAGCGCGTTGGCGAGCTGTACGGCTGCCATGTCATTCCCTCTCCCCACGAGGATGTTGAGGGCATTCTTCCCACCATCGGCTAAGATATGTACATCGGAGAAGTCGTCGGCTGTGTTGTTGCCACCGTGAAGGAGTCCGGCTTGGATAACATTCCTTTCCTGGTCGTGCAGCTCATAGAAAAGGGCAAAAAAACCAAAATGATCGTGGCGGCGGATGCCACCAGACAAGCTGGTAGAGGCGACTTTGTCTATCTGATCGGCTCTAAGGAGGCAGGCCGTATGTTCCGCACCAAGCGGACTGCCGCCGACGCCGCCATAGTCGGATTTATCGACTCTTATAATGTAAAAATCACTGAATAATAACAACTTTTGGAGGATAATACAATGAAGTTAGCACTTGGTATGATCGAGACCCGTGGCCTCATCGGCGCTGTTGAAGCCGCTGATGCAATGGTTAAGGCTGCAAATGTTACCCTGATCGGCAAGGAGCAGATCGGCTCCGGTCTGGTTACCGTTATGGTTCGTGGCGATGTCGGCGCTGTTAAGGCTGCTGTTGACGCAGGCGCTACTGCCGCAAAGCGTGTTGGCGAGCTGTATGGCTGCCATGTGATCCCCTCTCCCCACGAGGATGTTGAGGGTATCCTGCCCAAGCTGGGATGAGACTGGCAAGAGTCGTCGGCAATGTAGTCTCCACTGTTAAGGACGAGTGCTTTACCGGACAGAAGCTCATGATCGTTGACTATCTCGACGAGGATGGGAATCTCACCGGCAATCAGGCAATTTGCTTCGATGTGGCAGACGCAGGTGTCGGGGACACCGTTCTGGTCAATGTGGACGGCGGTGCCGCAGGTATGTTCCTGGGTCGCAAGGTCATTGCGGACCTGACTATCTGCGGAGTTGTCGACCATGTGACCTATGATGGCGAAACAAGGGAGTATCACTGATATGGATATTGAAGCAATCCGCAAGGAAGTGGAACGCCAGGTCATGGCATACTTCCATATGGAAGCCGCTCCTGCACCCTATGCAGGTCTGGTCACCGGTATGGATGTGGTATCTCACCTGGAGCATTCCCTTCTGAATCCCGATACAACGGAGTCTAAGATCCGCACCGAATGTGCCGTAGCACGGAAGTATTCCGTTGCCGCAGTCTGTGTGGCACCTTACTATGTATCCGTTGCAAGAGAGGAGCTCTTAGGCAGTCCTGTAGCAGTGGGCACTGCCATCGGCTTCCCTCATGGCTGTATGTCTCAGGCCGCCAAGCTGGCAGAGCTACGGGAATGTATGGCCAACGGTGCTACAGAGATCGATGTAGCCCTCAATGTCCTTGCCATTAAGTCCGGTAGATTGGATGTAGCCCAGCGTGAGCTGGAGGAGATCGTCCGTATGGCAGCAGGCAAGGCAAAGATCAAGGCGGTCTTTGAGCACAGCATTTATACCCCGGAGGAGAAGCGGGCGGTTCTGACCATGATCCGCTCCACCGGTGTAGAGTTCGTCAAGATCCAGAATATGCTCAGCGGTCACGGCGCCCGTGTAGAGGACGTGAAGCTGGCACATGAGATCTTGGGTCGTAATGTTGGCATCAAGATCGACGGCGGCATCAAGACCCTTGCACAGGCAGAACAGCTCATGGCAGCCGGTGCAACCAGACTGGGTCTCACCGCAACTGCGAAGATCGCAGAAGAAGCCCGCAAGGCTTAAAACAAAAGAAAGGATGTAACCTTGAATGGATATTAATGAAATCATCAGACAAGTAACCGAGGAGATCTGCTCCAAGTACGGCCAGCAGGTTCCTGCTTCCAATAACGGTCAGAATCCTGCCGACATGGCAAGATACATCGACCATACCTTCCTGAAGCCCGAAGCATCCGTAGCCGATGTTCGCAAGATCTGCGACGAGGCTAAGAAGTATCACTGTGCCAGCGTTTGTGTCAACCCCTCCTACATCCAGTATGTTGCTCAGCAGCTGGAAGGCAGTGGCGTGACCCCCTGCTGTGTTATCGCATTCCCCTTCGGCACCTGCACCCCCGAGACCAAGGCATTCGAGGCAGCTGACGCAGCTACCAAGGGCGCTAAGGAGATCGACATGGTTATCAATGTTGGTGCTATCAAGTCCGGCGACTGGATGCTGGTCAAGCGTGATATCGAGGGCGTTGTCAATGCTGTTAAGGGCAGAGCTACCGTTAAGGTCATCATCGAGGCTTGCCTGCTGACCGACGAAGAAAAGGTCAAGGCTTGTACCGTTGCTAAGATCGCAGGTGCTCACTTCGTAAAGACCTCCACCGGTTACTCCACCGGCGGTGCTACCGTTGAAGACATCCGCCTCATGCGTGAGACCGTCGGTCCCGACATCGGTGTTAAGGCTTCCGGCGGCGTCCGTACCTATGACGATGCTGTTGCTATGATCAACGCAGGTGCAAGCCGTATCGGCGCTTCCTCCACCGGCAAGATCGTTGCAGGCGTCAAGAACGACGAGCACAAGTGCGTCAACTGCGGCAACTGCAAGAACAAGTGCCCCAGCGGCAACGTAGAGATCCGCAAGACCCTCTATTGATCCTCTCTATAAGTATTTAACTATGAGAAGACCTATGATCGCAGGCAACTGGAAGATGAACAAGACCCCTGCAGAAACCGTTGCCCTGCTGAACGAACTGAAGAAGATCCAGGTCCGTAACAAGGCCGAGGTGGTTGTCTGTCCCATGACCGTCAGCCTCTTCGCCGCAGGTCCCTGCCTCAAGGGTACAGAGATCCGCCTGGGTGCACAGAATGTCCATTTCGAGGACAAGGGTGCCTTCACCGGCGAAGCCAATGTGGCAAGCCTGAAGGAGCTTGGCGTAGAATATGTCATTCTGGGCCACTCCGAGCGTCGCCAGTACTTCGGTGAGACCGACGAGACCGTGAACAAGAAGACCCTCAAGTGCCTGGAAAACGGCCTCAAGCCTATCGTCTGCGTCGGCGAGAGCCTTGCCGAAAAGCAGAAGGGCATCACCAATGAGGTGGTTTGCCTCCAGACCAAGGCTGCTCTCTGCGGTGTGAGCCGTATGCAGTTAGAGGATGTGGTCATTGCCTACGAGCCCATTTGGGCTATCGGTACCGGCATGACCGCTACCGCACAGGATGCCAATGCTACCATCGGTGCGATCCGTCGCGCCATCCGTGAGGTCTACGGTGACATGGCTGAGAAGATCCGTATCCTCTACGGCGGTTCTATGAACGACAAGAACGCCTCCGAGCTCATGAGCCAGCCCGAGATCGACGGCGGCCTCATCGGCGGCGCCAGCCTCGTTGCCGACAAATTCGAGAAGGTCATCAACTACTGATCTTCTGCTACTAAATGAAACTCGATCCCTAAATGCTTCTTCTGAAGCATTTAGGGATCGGTTTCAATTTATTCTGTTCCATCTGCAAGAAAAGGAAAAGCCCGATTTATGGAGCAGTCCGCCGACGTTCCTCTGGGCTCTTGGCTCTCCCTCCGGGAGAGCTGTCCCAAAGGGACTGAGTGGGAAAACGGAATTATCGTCATCCGTAGATATTTTGCGTGAAACGTACAAACAATCAAATTTGTTCGTAGGGAACAACCCTGTGTCGTTCCCCAAGGGTAATAATATACAATGGTATAAATTTCAAAAGAAATATCCTACAAATTCCCTATGTTATCGACTATTACCCGACTTTTCCTAACATAACTAATATGTCGGGCTACGATACTGCCACGGAACGACACAGGGGCGTTCCCTACGAACATGCATGGCAGTGCATCCGCAATAACGGAATTTGTACGGGTGACGATGGTGCAATTTACCCTCTCCGTCGCTTCGCGACACCTCT
>JAZRGR010000171.1:0-4860 GCA_045644345.1 Faecousia sp.
CCCCTACGGTGTTATACGATAAACAGACCGACAAATCAGGAGTTTGGTTATATTGCTTGTAAATTTTGCTTTTTTATGGTAGGATAATTCTATCATCATATATGAAAGGATGGAAAATATGCGAAAACAGCTTTTGGCGAGTATTTTGGTGCTTTTGATGATCTCTTCTTTGATTCCCTTGATCGGAGCAAAGGATGCAGGTGAGGTGGAGAGTGAGCCTGCTGCCTTTGGGGGGACTCTGAACAGCAACACGGATCTCCTCTTTGACTTCAGTAACAATGATGCCGCTCAGACCCGATACAAGAGCTCGGCTTACGGCGGTTACAACTTCGACAAGGAAAGCAACGGCTATTGGGCTACGGGCTACAACACCAATAAGACCAATTACAGCATTTCCAACGCCAATGGTACTCTCCGCCTTAAGGTTACGGACGGAGCCGACGCCAGCGGCACCTACGGTCCTTGGCTCAAGGTGACCAACACTTACGGCACTCTTCCTTCCTACAACGAGGCAAGCCACCCTTATTATCCCTTGAACTTTAGCCCGAAGAATGTGAAATTCGTAACCATTAAGTTCAAAATGTCCGGCTGCTACCCTACAAGCGGACAGATACCCAAGGTGGTTTTTGAATACTATTTCACTAAGGGTGGATCCTATAGCTATGGCAACGATATGTCTGCATCCTTTATGTTCCAGGATGGCTATTATCAGACGGTTACCATTCCTGTCAGCTCTAAGCTGAAAGGAGCAGATGTGCTCAAGGGCTTCGGCTTCCGCTTCCGCAATGTCCGCGGTACCAACGGCACCATTTACATCGACTATATTTATATCGGTGCAAGCGGAAGTATGGATCTGCCCTCCCATGGGGACAGGACGGTTCTGTCCCAGTCGGTGAATCCCATTCTATCCGGGGTCAACGAGTCCCAGATCTACCTGAAGGACAAATCCGACAGCACACAGATGGCAGGTTACATGGCTACCATTGCCCCTTCTGCCAAGGTGACACTCAAGGCCTCCTATCCCGGCTACTACACAAAGGGCAGCACTGCCGCAAGCCGCAAGACAGCGGCTCCCACCTTGCCCTTCAAGGGAGCTACCACTACGGCCCAGGCCGCCGCCTATGAGACCGCTACAGGTGAGACGGTATACTTGGCGATCAATGCAGACTTCTTCAATATGGACACCTTCCATACCCGTGGACAGCTTGCCATGGAGGGGAATGTGATCCAGACCTATGGCACCCGTGTTACCCCTTACTTTGCTGTTCTCAAGGACGGTAGCTATGCCATCCGTCCCTTCGGCTCTCCTATGGGAGACGTAAAGGAAGCTGTGGCAGGCTACCACTGGCTGGTGCGGAACGGAAGCATCGTCATCAATGAGGATGTCCGTCATCCCCGTACCGCTATCGGCATAAAGTCTGACGGTACTGTGGTGATCTTTGCCGTAGACGGCAGACAGGAGCCCTATTCCGTGGGCATGACATTGGAGGAGTTGTCTGAGCTGATGCTTGCCGCAGGCTGTGTGGATGCCATCAACTTAGACGGTGGCGGCTCTACCACCTTCGCTACCCGATATAATAACGGCGACTCTGCTCTGACCATCCGCAACAAGCCCTGTGATTCCACCGGGGAACGTACCGTTACCTCCACCCTCCTGCTGGTAGCACAGAGCTGTAAGCATACTTACAACAAGGGCTATACCGTCCATGCCAACGGAACCCACAGCGTTTCCTGTGCCTCCTGTGGAGATAAGATCACCGTGACCCACAGCTACAATAAGGGCATCTGCGTCTGCGGTGATAAGCAGCATTTGGGAACCGGTCTGTACTTCGGCTTCGGCAACAGCGAATTCGACAACTACCGCTATACAGATCCCGCCTATAACTACTACAACTTCGATCAGACAGACAACGGCAAGTGGAATCGAGGCACCTGGTATACCGGCTACACTGCCACCAATCAGGATTATACCATCAACCACACCGCAGGTACTCTGACAGTGAATGTGTCCGATGGGTTTAGCGGTTCTGCGGAAAACGGGAATCAAATTTACGGCCCCTGGCTGAAGATCACCAACGGAGACGGTGTTGCCCCCGCCAAGGACAACGGAACACACCGTCCTCTGCATTATGATCCCCAAAATGTGGAAGAGGTTCGCCTCCGCTTCAAGCTCACTGACTGCACCGTCCCCTCCGGCACTACTCCCAAGATCTATTTTGAATACTATTATACCAAGGGTGGAACCTATGCCGGTGCTACGGATATGTCTGCGACGTACACCTTTACAGAGGGTGAGTATGTCACCGTAACCATACCTGCTTCTGCTACTCTGAAGGGGGCAGATGTACTGACCGGCTTCGGCCTCCGTTTCCAGAACATTAAGAGCACCGACCGGGGCAAACTGACCATAGACTATATCTATGTGGGGCAGAAAGGATCGGACACCCTCCTCTTCGACTTCGACAACAGTGCCACCGCTAAGACACGGTATCAGAACCCTGCCTACGGCTTCATCAACTTCGATACAGCGACCAAGGGTTACTGGGCTACATATTACAACGGTGCCAACACCAATTTCACCGTAAATAACAGTGAGGGCACGCTCAATGTTACCGTAACCGAGGGCTACAGCAGCAACTCCGAGGGAGGCAACATCATCTATGGCCCCTGGGTCAAGACGACCAATGCCTACGGCAAGTTTACGGGAAGAACTACATATGATTATTTCCCCCTGAGCTACGACCCCAAGAATGCAGAGTATTTCCAGATCCGCTTCCGTACAACGAACTGCGTGGCGGACACCGGGAAAACCCCCAGAGTGGTGCTGGAGTACTATTATACGCAGGATGGGGTGTACAACTATGCTACAGATGTGGTTATGTCCTATACGGTGAAGAACGGGGAATATCAGATCCTCACCATTCCCGTAACCGCTAAATTTAAGGCCGCCGACGAGATCCTCTGCTTCGGCATTCGCTTCCAGCACATTAAGAGCACCTCCGGCTCTGTGAATATCGATTACATCGCCATCGGTACCAAGGACAGCATTCCCAATCCACGGTACACTGTGACCTTCAAGGGTGAGGACGGGAGCACCCTTGCAACCCAGACCCTGTATAAGGGCGAAACAGCCACTTACACAGGTGCCACACCTACCAAGGAACCCGATGCCACGGGACACTATACCTTCAGCGGATGGAATAAGGCCCTGACCAATATTACCGCCGATACGGTCTTTATGGCACAGTTTACCTCTGCATCCCACAGCTACACCTACAGCAAGGTGGATGACGTCAACCACAAGGGAACCTGTTCCTGTGGCTATATCATAACCGCTTCTCACGCTTGGGACAGTGGCAAGGTCACTGCAGAGCCCACCTGTAATGGTACCGGTGTCAAGACCTACACCTGCACGGTATGTAAGGGGACCAAGACCGAAAGCATAGCCCCCACAGGCCATAAGGAAGCAGTGGACAAGGCCGTTGCTCCCACTTGCACCGATACGGGCAAGACAGAAGGCAAGCATTGCTCCGTCTGTAATGCAGTTCTTGTGGCACAGGAAGTCATTGCCGCCAATGGTCATAGCTTCACCTATACAATCTTAGACGGAAAGAACCACACGGTAGGCTGCACATACTGCACCCTTTCCGAGACAGCACCCCACAGCTACCAAAACGGCTCCTGCATCTGCGGAGAGAAGGAAATCAAGGATCCTATAGAGCTTCCTGCACTCAAATTAGGCCATACGCTGAATTTGGCGAGTGATATTTCTGTAAACTACGTGATCCTAAAGCAGAGTGTAGAAGGCATTGATCCCGACACCATCTACGTGGAGTGCGTGCTGGATACCTACGAGGGGAATGTCAAGACAGGTACCGAGACTGTACGGCTGGAGCCTGTGAATAAGGGGATACATTATTACTTCACTCTAACCGGGTTGACAGCCATTCAGATGAATGATACCATCCATGCTACCCTCTACGGCATCAAGGACGGCAGACTCTACACCTCTCCGGTAGACGAGTATAGTGTGGCAACCTATGCCTATTCTCAGATGAATCACCCGGATCGTGCCGAGAGCCTTAAAATCCTGTGTGCCGACCTCCTTCGTTACGGCACCATGGCACAGATCTTCAAGTCCTATCGGCTCGATGCTCTTGCTGACAGTGCTATGACGGAGGAGAACGAGGCATACCTGTCTGACATGGATGCAGTGACCTTTGGCAATACCAACACCGTTCTGAACGACCTTGCAAACGCCCCCATCACCTGGGCAGGCAAGTCCCTAAATCTGGAATCCAAGGTAGCTCTGAATTTTATCTTTCATCCTGCCAACTATACCGCAGACTTGTCAGCACTGACTCTGCGGATCTCCTACACAGATACACAGGGTACAACCAAGACAGCTACCGTATCCAACCCCGAGCTGTATAATGAGCCATTAGGCTACTATGTATTCACGGTAGATACCCTCCTTGCCGCTGAGTTGAGAGCCGTGGTCTCTGTGCAGATCTTTGATGGAGAAATCCCGGTATCTGCAACCCTACAATACAGCCCGGACACCTACGGCAACAATAAGACCGGCGCGCTTTTAGACCTGTGCAAAGCACTCTTTGCCTATAGCGACAGTGCAAAGGCCTATTTCGTCAAGTAACTCATAGTAAAATAACCAAAGGCAAGGCAGCCTCACAAGCCGCCTTGTCTTTGGTTTTAATCGTTCAAATTCCAATTTATCGGTCTGTTGATTTCCGAATTTGTTCGTAGGGGCGACCTGTGGTCGCCCGCAAAATGTTTCAATTTTGTCGGAAAACTCGTGATAATCCCATAATTTCGTCATTGTCGTTTAACGACAATGACCGG
>JAZRGR010000172.1:0-10192 GCA_045644345.1 Faecousia sp.
CGGCACTCAGCGAATCTTTTGTCCCAACTTTTCGGTTTGAAAAACTTGAAATACACAAAGTATTCCTGCGTTTTCCAAACCTCAATTTGGAACAAAATCTCTCGCCGATTGCTCTCGGCGATTTAATCAGAGCTTCCCTAAGCAGGATATTCATCCTGCAATAAAATGGTTTTCAAACCATTTTATCAAGAAACAGTATTATAGCCCGATAGGGCGTAGAAACTCGCATGAGACGCTTTTTGTGCCTTCCGTCACAAAAAGGTACCATGAAAAGTTATGTACTTTTAATGGAATAATAGTATCAGAGATTCTGTTGTAATATTGCTATTTCATGTTTGCTGAATAAGTCGCTCTTACGACTTATTCCCCACAGCCATGCTGTGGGGAACTATAACAACGCCTTTATCAGTCGTTTTTATAGGTTTGCAGACTTTATACACTATATTTATGAAATGTGTATACTTTTAGTTCGATCTGATGGATCTAATAAAATATATAGTCCTTCGAGTTGAGCGCTCATGTTGATTTTGGCTTTCAATAGCGGATATTATTTATGATTCATTTTTATAGGATCTCTGTATAAAATCATTTCCCCATAGGGAATCCTGCGGTATTTCAATCTAACAAATCACATATGTCATTTAGCACAAAAATGGGCCGTCTTTTTCTTAGAATTCGACGAAAAGGTAATTCTTGTAATTCCACCATTCATTTGGTATACTTATTATGACTTATGATGTAGTCGTATGACATCATAGGTTAGAAGGAGGTTTATACGATTATGTCAAAGAAATTTCGTTCTCTGGCACTGCTGCTTGTATTCTCTCTGGTTTTCTCTCTGATTGCTGTACTGCCCGCATCTGCATCTGTCCCTGAGACATTTGAGGTCGCCGCTATTGTTGCCGCAGCTGAGAGTGCTTCTACTAATATCGAGGCCGGCATTCTTGCCGGGCAACAGGATGTTGACGGTGTATATTATGATATCCGTTATCCTGCCACTGTGTCTGTAGGAACTTATGAGATCGGCAGTGAATCTTTTGTTTATCTCGCTGCACAGACCATTGTAGCTCTTGCGGGTGGCAAGGCTGACACCCAGAAGGTATCCTTCGTTGATATTTCCCTTGCACATACTGCCGCTACCAACGGTGTGGCTACTCAGCTGAACTTTGGACAGTATGTTGAGCTTGCAGAGCGTGTTACCAAGTACGCTTCTGCCATGCATCAGCTCCCCGGCAGTTTCAATCGTCCTACGGACGGCACCCATGTCTATGACGGCAGGATCACCTTCTATTCCATTGGTCATGCTTTTGCTGAGATCCTTGCGAGTTACGCACAGACCAAGTCCCTCCCCCAGACTGTGTCCTTCCTGCCTGCCCATATCGGCAATGTTGAGATCACTCCCACAGAACCCGCTCCCTCTGCTCCTTCCGATTGGTTTGCGGCTGTGATCGATGTTTCTGTTGAGGTCAAGGCCAGCATGGTAGAGAAGAACATTCTCCCCGGTACCATTTATGTCGGACCCGTTGCAGTGACACCTGCACAGTATGTCTACCTGGCATCTCAGGTTGTCTACGCACTGTATAACGGTCAGACCTCCGGTGAGCTGAGTGTTCCGACACTGAATGAGCCTGAGCATCCCCAGGGTACTACCAAGGCTCGTATTTATCTGTATGACTATTCCGATATGGCTCGCCGTACTGCCAAGTTCGCAGACGAGAACGGCCAGCCCCCCAACTACACCTCCAGCTCCGATTACGGCGCCATTCATTATTATGCAGTCATTGAGACTATGGCCAGAGCCCTTGCTTACTACAAGAACAACGGCGCTCTTCCCAATTATGTAGATCTCAGCGGCTTCAGTGGTACTGTTGAGGAGGTTACCACTCCCACCACAGCGCCCACTACTGCTCCTACCACTGCATCCACTGCACCCGGATCCGAGTCCGACAGCTCCTCTTCTTCTGCTGTTGTGACCGAGGATTGGTATGTAAATGTAGTCAATGCAGCCATTGCTGTTGAGACTTACGTGAAGGAGAAGGGGGTTCTGCCCGCTTCCATTACCGTGGGTACCACCAAATGCACCTATGCACAGTTTACTTACCTGGCATGCCAGGTGATCCTGGGCATCAACAACGGTCAGACCTCCGGTGAACTCAGTGTTCCGACTACTAAGGAGCCTGCTAACCCCTCCGAGACCCTGACCGCCGGTACCTTCACCAAGACCGAGTACCTGGATCTGGCTGCTCGCTCCATTAAGTTCATGGACAACAACGGCGGCCTTGCTGCTAACTACATGAACAGCTCTCTGGGTCATCTTCACCATCATGGTGCCCTCCATCTGTATGCCCGTATCCTGAGCTACTATGCCACCAACGGCAAGCTTCCCGACAGCATGGCTGTTAAGACCTGGGCGGCTACTATGGCATCTGTTCCCGGCGCAGCTTCCTTCGGCAACGATTTCTCTGCATATTCCAAGTTCCTGGTTCCTACTACGAACTGCCAATCCACCAATGCTACCATCATTGCTGTTGCCAAGACCGCAATGTATTACAGCAACGGTGCCGATGGCGGCTTTGCAGATCCCAAGACCACCTATGAGGCCATGTTCAATGTCATGGAATACATCAACGACATGACCGACTATCAGTTCTACATGAATTCCTCTCGCGGTGCCTTAGGTATCTGGAGAGACAAGAAGGGCAACTGCTGTGATATGGCCCATCTGGTCAATGCCTGTGCCCGTGCGCTGGGTGTTCCCGGCAGATACGAGCACTGGAACTGCACCTTCTCTTCCAGCACCATCGGTCATATCTTCGCAGCTCTCTATTGCCCCGATGCACCCAATCCCAATATCAATAACGAGAAGGGCTGGCTCTATGCAGACCCCGTCAACAATCCCAACTACTTGGGCTATCAGAACCACCGTAACAACTTTGAGTATTCCGATAGCCACATGGCAAATCTGACCTACTGATTCTTTATGTCAAGTTGAATGCGACAGCATTTTATTTGGAAATTAAAAGGAGGAGTAAACACAATGATTCTAAAGAATCCCCGCATCGTGTCGTTGGTGCTGGCAGTTGCCCTCATGGTCTCCATGTTCGGCGTCCTGACTGTATCTGCGGCACCCCCCGCTTCTCTGGATGTCAATGCCATTGCCAAGGCCGCTAACACCGCCGCCAAGGCTATGGAAGAGGCTATCCTGAAGGGGCAGCAGGATGTGGACGGCGTCTATTACGGCGTTACCTATCCCGCAACGATCAGCTTCGACGGATACGAGATGTCCACCGAGGCATTCATCCTCATGGCTGCTAATGCTCTCTACGCTCTGTCTCAGGGCAAGGATGCCGCTACGGTCATCTCCTACAAGGATGTGGCTGCCATCGCCGTCAAGGGCGTTAAGAACGGCACCGCCAACACCCTGAACAAGGCACAGTATCTGGAGCTGGCCGAGCGTGTTGCCAAGTACGGCAATACCATGAGCACTTTCCCCACCAGCTTCAACCGTCCCACCGACGGTACCAATGTTTATGATGGCCGTATGACCATGTATTCCATTGGCTACCTGTTTGCACAGATCCTTGCTTCCTACAACACCGGCAAGGCTCTCCCCGCAAATATGACCTTCATCCCCGTTCACATGGGCGAGGTTGAAGTCACTCCCACCGTTCCTGCTCCCTCTGAGCCCGATGATTGGTTCGCAGCTATCATTGATGCAGCCGCTCAGGTCAAGATCAGCATGGACAACAACATTCTCCCCGGCACCATCATGGTTGGTCCCGTAGCCGTAACTCCCGCTCAGTACATGGATCTGTGCTGCCAGGTTGTTGTTGGTATTGCCAACGGTCAGACCACCGGCACTGCTACCGTCCAGGAAGGCCTCAAGGAGCCCGCTAATCCCCAGGGTACTGCCACCGGCAAGATCTACACTGATGACTTCGTAGCCATGGCTAAGAAGATCATTGCATGGAACGACACCAACCCCGCAGCTCCCAACTATTCCACCAGCAGCGGTATTGGTATCACCAACTACTACGATGTAGTTCATATGTATACCAAGGTTCTCAACTTCTACAAGACAGAGAAGGCTCTGCCTAACTACAACACTGTTGTGGGCTGGTCCGGTAAGGTTGAGGATGTTACCACTCCCACTACTGCTCCCACCACTGCACCTACCACAGCCTCTACCGCCCCCACTGAACCGACTGCTTCCACCAGCTCTTCTTCTGTTGGAACCGGCGAGGCTACCGGCTGGTATGCAAATGTGGTTTCCGGTGCGGTCTATCTGACCAACTATGTGAAGGAAAAGGGCTTCCTGCCCTCTACCATTCCCGTAGGTACCTACAACCTTAAGCCTGCTCAGTACCTGTACCTGGCAACTCAGGTTCTGGTTGCACTGAATAGCGGCAAGACCTCCGGTGACCTGAGTGTTCCCAACTACAACGAGCCTCAGAATCCCCAGGAGACTATCAGTGGCAAGGCTACCTTGAAGCTGTCCGAGGTCGTCACCATGGCCGGCAAGGTCGTTACCTTTATGGAGAGCAACGGTCAAGGTCCTAACTGGATGACCAGCTCTGCCGGTACTCTCCAGTACGAGAACGGTGTATACACCTTCTCCCTGCCCCTTGCATACTACGCAGCCAACGGCACTCTGCCTGCTACTGTAGATGTTGACACCTGGTTCAAGACCACCGGTGGCGTTCCCGGCGACGCTACCTTCGGCAATGACTTCACCGGATTCGAGAAGTACCTGGTTCCCACTGCAAATTGTCAGTCTACCAACGCTACCATCATCGCAGTTGCTAAGCAGGCTATGAATTGCCCTGCAAGCCAGAGCTACAACCATGTTTATGAGAATCCCAAGTCCACCTGGGAAGCTATGTGGAACCTGACTGAGTTTACCACCTATGTTCTGTCCTATGACTACTATGCAAACACCCTCCGCGGTGCTCTTGGCGTATGGAGAGACAAGGCAGGTAACTGCTGCGACATGGCACACTTCACCAATGCTATGGCTCGTTCCTTGGGTGTTCCCGGCAGATATTCCCATTGGCATTGCCAGTTCAGCAACGGTGCTGAGGGCCATGTTTGGGCAGCACTCTATATTCCCGATGCCCCCAACCCCAATATTAACGGAGAAAATGGCTGGATCTACTCCGATCCCGTTAACAACAACTGCAAGCTGGGCTACCAGTCCTTCAAGCTGCTTTATCGAAATTCTGCCGATGGAAAGGCAGAGTTACCCTTCTAAGCGTTATCCTGTTCACCCGAAATCTTAAATCCAAATGAAAGCAAGGAGAACAACGAATATGAAAAAGTTCAATCGCATTTTTTCTTTGATCCTGGTTCTCGCTCTTCTCGTTTCCTGTCTGCCCACTGTCTTTGCAGCAGAGAAGAAGAACGAATTCGTCGTTGACGAAGAAGAAGTCATCGTCGCCGACTGGCTCTGGGGCAGCGTTATTGACGAACGCGGCGCAGACGTCATGATGAAGGAATACTCCGATGCCGGTTTCACCGACATCTACCTTCTCCTGAAGGGTACCGGCGGTTCCACCTCCTGGAACTCTTCCGTTCCCGGCTCTAACAACACCTATTCCTACGACCTGCTTCAGTCCGTTCTGGACGCAGCAAGACCCTATGGCATCCGCATCCATGCATGGCTCATGGCTGCCCATGACAAGGCATACATGAAGAACCATCCCGAAGAGAACTACTATCACTTCCGCTATGGCTATTCCGATACTGTCAACCAGTATGTCAACCTCCGTGGCAAGGCATACCAGGAGTACTTTGTTGCTCTGGTTAAGGAGCTGTGCGCTAACTACCCCGACCTGGCAGGTATCCATCTGGACACCATCCGCTACGGCGGCATCTACTATGACTGGGGTGCAGAGGCTCGCCAGGTCCTGTTCAGCAAGTATGGCATGACCAAGGCTGAGTACAATGCTGCTGCTAAGGCAATGGCTAAGGATGCAGGTTACTCTGCATGCACCACCAACTCCGACGGCTATGTTGTCTACGGCTCCGGCACTTCTCTGGGTAGCTACTACTTCTCCAGTGCTATGGCAGGCAACGGCTCCGCCGATGTTAAGAACGGCGTTAAGAAGGTTCTCCAGATGCGTCTGGATACTGTTAACGATTTCATCAAGATCGTTAGAGAAGCATGCCCCGGCAAGATCCTCTCCACTGCTATTATGCCCGACACCTCCATCGACGGCGCATATGCTCAGGCAGAATACGGCCAGCAGCCCAAGACTATGGCTCCTCTGGTTGATTACATCTGCACCATGTCCTATGCAAGCACCTACGGTCAGGATGCTAACTGGCCCAAGAAGCTCTGCCAGGCTATCACCAATATAGGCGGCAATGTTGTTGCTGCTATCCAGTTCTTCCCCAACGAAGACGGCTCCAACACCGGCCCCTCCAACCAGCGTATTTATGACGAGATCTACGGCGCAATGCAGCTGAGAGATACCGTCAACAAGGATACCAACGATTCCACCGGTAAGGTTCTTGGCTATGCTATCTTCCGTGCAGGCTTCGGCGTCTACGGCGGCGTTCATGTCAACGAGAAGGAAGGCACCCTGGAGTTCAAGATCCACAACAATGACCGTGGCGAGACTACCGGCGGCACCAAGCGGCCTCTTACCAAGCTTGTTATCACTATGCTGGACGGCGTTACTGTTGAGAACATCAGCAACAAGCAGGGTTGGGGCAACGCTACCTTCACCACCAGCTCCGACAAGAAGACCATCACCATCAGCGGTTCCTTCCTGCAGGGTACCGGCTCCTCTACTTTCACCGTAAACTACAAGGGCACTGTAAACGAAGTTACCGGTGCAGCTAAGATGGATGCTACCAACAGCTACGGCAGAGTTTATACCACCTGTGCTACCATCGCTAACAAGTGTGCTCATGAGTATGCCGCAGAGATCCTCTCCGCAGCTACCTGTGAGACCGCAGGCCAGACCAAGTACACCTGTGCTCTGTGCGAGGATACCTACACTGAGACTGTTCCCGCTCTGGGCCACGCTTACGAGGAATCCTTCGACGAGGCTACCCAGACCAAGATCTACACCTGTGCTAATTGCGGCAACACCTATTCCTCCAGCTGCGGCAATGGCCATGCTCGTCCCGAGACTTGGCCTTTGAGTGAGAATACTCACTTCCTGTTCTGCTATAACTGCGAAATCGGTTATTCCGAAAGCTGCCACTTCGTAGAGACTGCTCGTACCGAGGCTACCTGCACTCAGGACGGCTCTGTTACCTACACCTGTGCAGGTTCTGCTGATGGCGTTCATGACGCATACTCCGGTATGGGCTGCGGCAATACCTACACTGAGGTTATTCCTGCCGGCCATAGCTATGGCTCCAGCGTCGACAACGGCGACGGCACTCACGCTGCTACCTGCGCAAAGTGCGGCGAGAAGGTCACCGAGAAGCACACCGAGAAGGTCCTGGAAGGCAAGGCTGCTACCTGCACCGAGTCCGGCCTGACCGAAGGCAAGGTCTGCTCCACCTGTAATGCTGTGATCGTTGCTCAGGAAGTCATCCCTGCAAAGGGCCACACTGAGACCACCACTGCTGCTGTTCCCGCTACCTGCACCGAGGCCGGCGCTACCGAAGGCAAGGTTTGCTCCGCTTGCGGCGAAGTTCTCGTAGCTGCACAGGTCATTCCTGCTAAGGGTCACGCGGAGGTTGTTGTTCCCGGTACTCCCGCTACCTGTACTGCAGACGGTGTCACCGACACCATCTACTGCTCCACTTGCGGCGCTACCATCCAGAGCGCAACCAAGATCCCCGCAAAGGGCCACAGCTACTCCTACATCCCCGAGGATGAGGACGGCCACATCGAAGAATGCACCATCTGCTTCTTCAGCGACTACAGACCCCACAACTTCGTAAACGGCGAATGTGCTTGCGGCGAAACCGACGGCACTGCTGCACAGCCCACTGTGGACAATGCTATCAGATTCAACCACACTCTGAACCTTGCAAGCGATATCTCTGTAAACTTCGCAATTCAGGCTAACCTGCTGGCAGGCTATGATATGACCAATGCCTATGTTGAGGCTACTATCGATACCGCTACCGGCAAGCAGACTGTAAAGCTCAACCCCGTTCTCAACGGCAACTACTACTACTTCACCTTCAACGGCCTGAATGCTACCATGATGAACGATACCATCACTGCAGTATTCCATGGCACCAAGAACGGCGTTCCCTTCTATTCCGCAGCCGATGTTTACAGCGTTGCTACTTATGCTTACGCACAGCTCAACAAGACTGTTGTGGATCCCAAGCT
Source organism: Faecousia sp. (assembly GCA_045644345.1). Classification (GTDB taxonomy): domain Bacteria; phylum Bacillota; class Clostridia; order Oscillospirales; family Oscillospiraceae; genus JAZOXB01. The sequence goes on from JAZRGR010000172.1 coordinate 8,306, forward strand.
CCAGGTACTCTGTGCTAACCTGCTCCGCTACGGTGCAAATGCTCAGACCTACAAGAACTACCGTGTCAATGCTCTTGCCGACAGCAACATGACTGCTGCACACAAGGCTCTCCTGACCGATCTGAATTCCGTTGTATTTGATAATATCAACAAGACCTCTGCTGATGTTCCCAATGCTACCGTAACTTGGGTTGGTAAGTCCCTGGCTCTGGATTCCAAGGTTACCATTAAGTACATTGTCGACCTGAGCAAGTACACCGGCAAGCTCGAGGATCTGAATCTCCAGGTCAGCTACACCGATGCAAACGGCGCAGTTAAGACTGCTGTTGTTTCCGACATCTCTGTTTACGACGCAGCAAATAACCGCTATGCATTCGACTTCGACGGCCTCCTTGCTGCCGAGCTGAGACAGACCGTAAGCGTTGCTGTTTACAGCGGAAATACTCGTATGACCAGCATCATGCAGTACAGTGCTTCTACCTACGGCAACAACAAGGTTGGTGCCCTGAAGACTCTGTGCCAGGCCCTCATGGCTTACTCTGACGCTGCTCGCGACTACTTCACTAAGTAATATCCGGTTTCGCTGATCCCTAACTAAACCCCGGCCCCTCACTGTTTTCGCAGTGAGGGGCCTTTCTTAATATGATTGAGGAGGGGGATTGATTACCTTGAGGTTGGCATGCCATAGGAGCGTGTAGTATTACACCTTATTTGGAATATATTTGCAAATAAATCCGGAGAAATCAGGTCTTTGTTCTTGCATTTTGCAGGAAACTTTGGTATACTAACACAGAATATTGGCTTGTGCCATCATCCCAAGGGAGGAAATCGATATGAATAAGAATAAATGGATCGCATTGGCCCTATGTCTGGTATTGCTGCTGACATTATCAGCTTGCAGGAACAAGGAAGATAAGCAACCCGATGATATGATACAGACCCTTCCCCCCATTGAAACTGCTCCCCAGAAGGATTACACAGCAGACCAGATCCGGGATATGTATAATGCAGCCATCGACAAGCTGACCAAGGCAGAGAGCTATCACATGTCCGGCTCCACCAATTCCACCTCTGTTTATGCCGGTATGCTCAGCTCTGTAGTCAACAGCTATGACGTCATGTATAGCAATGTAGGTGGCAAGACCGACATCCTGTTCGACAGCCAACTGAACAGTGACGGTTCTGATCTGAGCCATAGTACCTACTATGATGGGGAGCATTACTATTTTTCCGCACTGGGCCTTAAGTATTACAAGGCTACCAATGACTACCAGGACTTCCATGCCTTGGATTTCTTGATGCCTCTTAAGAACGATGTAGAGCTCAAGGATTTCCGTGCTATGGACCAGCTTGACGGTTCTGTAGAGATCAATTTCTCTGTGCCTATGGGACAGTATATGAGTGATGCAGTTTTGACTCTGGTAGGTTTTGCTTCTGAGACCTTTGAGCAGGATCCTATTCATGTCAGCTTTACGCTGGATGCACAGGGTACCATGACATACTTCTATCTTAGCTATACCTCTACCCATATTTTCCTGGAAGAGGAGACGGAGCAGACGATTATCGTCAGCATGTCCCTGGACGGCTACAATGCAACTACTGTAGAGGCTCCTGCTGATCTTAGCTCCTATGAGTTCTTTGCAGAAGAGGAGGACACCGGTGATGAGGACCACGGCGGTGTTGGCATTCTCAGCCCGGAGGATGTAGACTGATCCATATTAAGGAAACTCTGAATAAATAGCCTTCGGCACTCAGCGAATCTTTTGTCCCAACTTTTCGGTTTGAAAAACTTGAAATACACAAAGTATTCCTGCGTTTTCCAAACCTCAATTTGGAACAAAATCTCTCGCCGATTGCTCTCGGCGATTTAATCAGAGCTTCCTTAGA
>JAZRGR010000173.1:0-3110 GCA_045644345.1 Faecousia sp.
ACCTGTTATTCCTTTCTATTTAGTATGCCTTTATTATATCAGAAACCGTATACCATGTAATTACACAATGTGTATACTATCTTACTACACCACACACTGTGGTCGCCCGGTCATTGTCGTTAAACGACAATGACGAAATTACGGGATTATCACGAGTTTTCCGACAAAATCGAAACTTTTTGCGGGCGACCACAGGTCGCCCCTACGAACAAATTCGGAAATCGAACAGCTCCATAAATCGGGAATTTAGCTTTTAAGCTGTTTAAGGAATATGTCTGCTTGGGGTCGATCGGTAAAAATGAAACGATGTTTATGGGAATATTGATGCAGCAGGTTCAAAACCTCCGGGCGGTTTTGGATGGGGTAGTTCCTGATGAATTCCAAGAATTCCTCATCATCCTCCTCCGGCTCCACCCAGGGCAGGTCTGATCTCCGCTTCCCCTTCCTGTCCCGAATCCCCTGCAGGCAGAGCTCCACAGGGTAGTCCAGAAAAATGACCGTATCGCAAGCCTCCATCCGGAGCTCCATGGTAGAGGCATAGTTTCCGTCAATGATCCACCGCCCCCCTTTGAGTGCTGCGGTCAATCTCTCGTAAAAACCAGACTTCTCCACCATTGTGCCGTCCTCGTTCCAGAACAGCATATCCAAATGGACCAGCGGAATGCCTGTGATCCTATGCAATTCCTTCGCAAAGGTGCTCTTGCCGCTACCCGGACAGCCGATGACTATGATCTTATCCATTTTCCGTCCCTTTCTCTTTTTGTCCATTATACCACAAGGTAGAATAAAAGAAAACTTCTTTTTCAAAAGTCCCCCGGCGGTTGACCCATTTCCCGTGCTACGGCACTATACTGTAGTCATGGATACAGATCCAACTCTATTACTTATGAAAGGTGGAACCCATGATGTACGGTGCTATTTTAGGAGATATGATCGGAAGTCCCTATGAATTTGACAGAGGAAATAAGACCAAGAATTTCCCTCTCTTTAGCAGAAAATCCGAATATACGGACGATTCCATTATGACCCTGGCAGTTGCAGACGCATTTCTGCAGGCAGGTCCCCAGGCTTCCCCCGAGGAGATCCGTGCTCTGCTGATCAACAGGATTCGCTGTTTCGGAAAGCGCTATCCTTATGCAGGCTACGGATGCCGTTTTGCGGAATGGCTGTCCGTCAAGAACCCCCAGCCTTACAACAGCTACGGCAACGGCTCTGCCATGCGGGTTTCCTCCGTAGCATGGCTCTATCACGATATGGAAACGGTCCTGGACATGGCTCGGCTCTCTGCCGATGTCACCCACAACCATCCCGAGGGCATCAAGGGCGCACAAGCCACTGCTGCAGTCATTTTCCTCGCTCGCACAGGACACGGCAAGGACTATATCAAGACCTATGTCCAAGAGCACTTCCACTATGATCTGAGCCGTACCTGTGACCAGATCCGTCCTACCTACCGTCATGTAGAAAGCTGTCAGGCAACCGTCCCCCAGGCCATCACCGCCTTCCTGGAAGGCACTGACTTCGAAGACGTGATCCGCACCGCAGTATCTTTAGGTGGGGATTGCGACACCCTCACCTGCATTGCCGGCTCCATGGCAGAAGCCTTCTACGGTGTCCCCGAAGAGCTGAAGCAGGAATGCCGTTCCCGCCTGCCCCGGGATCTGCTGGAAGTTCTCCTGCGGTTTGAATCCCAACCGGGAATCTAACGCCGAGCCCTCCATTATCGGAAGGGTAAAAGGAGAGATTCCTTGCCTCTTTCTTTTCCCTGCTTTATTTCCCCCCGTTTCTTATTCTTCTCCCCACTTACCCCTTGCGCACTGCCGTAAAACAGCATCATTTTCTCCCCAATCCCCCTCAATCCCGAGCCCTTTCGCCACCGGTGAAAGGGCTCACCTCCTATCAATGCTCATAATTCCAAAATATTTTCTTTTTTTCAAAAATAAAGCTTGACAAATCCCATTCCTTCGTGTATAATAAGCCTCGCTACGGACGATTAGCTCAGCTGGCTAGAGCATCCGCTTGACGTGCGGAAGGTCATAGGTTCGAGTCCTATATCGTCCACCAGAAAAAGACTCTGATTGTGATACAATCAGAGTCTTTTTCAACTAAATCCGTCCTTTCGGACGGAATAAATCCCACTTTCGTGGGATGAAATCACTTCGTGATGAAATCCGCCTTGCGGCGGGAGATATGGACGGATTTAATTTCATCCGCGTTAGCGGATTTCATCTGCGTAGCAGATTTCATCCTTGCGTGAGCAAGGATTTCATTATATAATGCAGTTGAGGTGATCGATATGGCAGAGAATAAGCTTGCTGACTTATCTACTGATTTTGCAGTTGCGATTTTGAAATTAACCGATGGAATAACGGGACATTATTCTTTAGTTAATCAGCTGGAACGCAGTGCAACCAGTATTGGTGCCAATATCCGTGAGGCTAAGTATGCGCATAGCAAAGCAGATTTTGTCGCCAAGCTGCAGATCGCCTTAAAGGAATGTTATGAAACTGGGTATTGGTTAGAACTAATGCAAAAAGCTGAGTTACTACCGGAAGAAACCGTTAAGGTGTATTTGCACGACTGCGGCTCCATCCGCCGCATGCTGATTGCCTCCATCTATACCACAAAAGCAAAACAATAGCATACTTATCTGTGCCGGGATGATTCACCATCCCGGCACTTTTTTGTTTGCAAATGGAAAATAACACAGGGGACGGCGCGCACACAGAACCGTCCTGTGCTACTGTGCTAGTTATCAAAATCAACACTTTTTTTATTTGTGTTGTTGTTTCAAAAAGTTTTATTTGTTATAATTAAGATAGTCTAAAGGTCATTGAATATTTTATCTTATCCAATTAATAAGTCATCGGAGAACATATATGTCTAAATCAAGAAATTCAATTACGTCTTCATTAATGGTTGAAGCTTTACTTCTGTTATTAGAAAAGAAGGAATATGACTTCATTACAGTGAAAGAAATTTGTGAAAAAGCCGGGGTAAATAGAAGTACATTTTATATGCATTACGATACTAAAGATGATTTGTTAGTAGAAACGATGAAGTATATAAATGCAAGATTACTATCTGATTCTAATTATGATGCTATTATT
>JAZRGR010000174.1:0-21818 GCA_045644345.1 Faecousia sp.
GTTGATTGATACCGCGGAGCATAACATGATAGATTCCCGTACTACTTAGCTTTCGAGCTTGTCTTGGCATAGTAAATCACCCTGTTCCATTATAGCATAGGGGAGGCTATTTGTCAACACAGAGAACCGTCCCCTGTGCTAGAACCGTCCCCTGTGCTAGAATTCTCGTCACTTCCGTAGAAAACAGAACTATTTCTCGCAACACAGAGAACCGTCCCCTGTGCTATTTGCGACCTATCTTGCAAAAAAACGAGCAGAGGGAAAACACTACAATGTTGCACTGACCCACGCAATTAAGAAGCTTGTCCGTCTTATTTTCGCCCTGGAGAAAACAGGACAGGCTTACCGATGTATGACTTAAAACCCTTTTGAGCCTGAGCTCACCAAATCGCACAAGCCAGCCGGCGCAGCGAACCCCTGACAAGCAGAAGCAGACAAATGCTATACTGGAAATTCGAGGGCTAACTGGGCTTGCTTTGCCGTACCCTTCCTCGCCCTCGCTGTCTCGCTAACAGCATTTGTCTGCTGCTTGTCAACGGGCGGTGGCCAATCATTGAAAAATCTTAAATCTTGTCAATTTTGGGCTTGACTTTTAATAGTAAGTCTGTCCTGTGTTACTATGCTTATTCGAAGAACAGTTTTTCATATTCATCACAATATCCAGACAAACTGACATGGGTTTCGGTCTGCTTTATGGAGAAATTGGTGCCGTATGCACCGCTTCTTACGCCCATTGCTTCATTGCTATAGAAAAAACCCTCCTGCACACTATACACATCATAGATTTGCTGACGAAGCTCGGATAAAATATCGGAACTATTCTCGGTTACGCGGATCTTCGCATCAACCTGGTACAACTGTCTGCGGAGACCGACCCGAACGAATCGGAGCCAAAGTTCCGTCTCTATGCCATCGATTTGGGTATCATAATAATAGACCTTTACTCCGGATGAAAGAATACTGTCTTCCGCATCATTTGGTTCGCCTAAGAGTGTTTCAATGTCAGAAGGCGACATCCCAAAGCAGAGATCTTTTATAATAACAGTCGGTTGATTACTCCGTGGGTGAATAAAGAAACACCCCAGTATAATCGTTACACAAAAAAGAGCAGAAATAATAATTGCAATTACTAGTTTCTTAGACATATTATCCTCCTATGTCAATCCTTACAATACTGACAGTATCGCTGCCAATACCGTCAGAAAGCGGTTTATCATATGCATTGGAGCTATGTGCGGCATAATAGATCATCCCCGCTTCCACTTTCGTAACAATAGCAGCATGATGCCATCCACCATTTTTTTCACTACCATTATTAAAAAAGATAACATCTCCGGGTTGAATATTGCAATTATCTGCTACATACGAAATTCCATCTTTTGAAGAGATATAAACTTCTTCAAATCCGTAAGAAAATACGAGATAATAATGCAACTTTGACACAACACTCCATGACAGCGTTACGTCCCATATAACACAGGGGACGGTTCTGTGTGCTGAGAAGATTTGCAACTTTTTATCATCTCAACACACAGAATTCTCGTCACTTCCGTAGAAAACAGAACTATTTCTCGCAACACAGAGAACCGTCCCCTGTGCTACCACCAAGGTCACAAGGGACAGAAAAAAGCAATCATCGCAGTAGCTCGGAAACTATTAGAAATGGTCTATATCTTGTTGGAAAGGGAACAGTATTACGATCCCCTTTACCCAACAAGAATACAGAGATAAAGATACTTAGACGATAACCTTAGAGGGATAAGGAAAATGACAGGGGTAGTTTGCACTTTTTTAGGTCTTACTTTTTCTGAGGGTTCACGCAAACCGTCCCCTGTGCTATTCAGTGATTTTGAACCGTCCCTTGTGTTATGTGTTACAACTCCGGCCCCAACCTTAGCATGGACTATAACAAATCAATAGGCGAAAATTCCAGATCACGAATAAGCTTCTTTTCAACAAGAAGACGATATACGCATTGCCGTATAAGAATTAGGCGGGCGGAACTATGTCCCCAACCGAATAGTTCAGCAGTTTTAACAATATCGGGAGCATCATCGAATATTTCTTTTCGAAATGTATACTTTCCGACACCATGAGGATGATATCTAGTTGCACCACACTTTTCGCAAACGATTGTTGATCTAATAGGGGATCTTTCCGGTATAAGTCCTTCGTTCGGCAGAGGCTGAACCTTTAACTGGTAGACTCCCGGAACGATTGCACTTCCGTTTTTGTTTTGTACTTCACCAAAAGAGATGCCTGTTAAAGAAGCGTCCTCCAAAATTGCTTTTGCAGTATCATCCAGAAATAACTCATCAGATACCCAGTTTAACATCATAAAGTGTCGCGATGTCCATCTTGGTGCATTTTTGATTCGGAATGGTGCGATTTGTTCTAATCCAATGCCGCACTCTTTGCAATGATTTTCACAGGAATAGGTAATTGTTTCATACTTAAAATTCCCCTCTGGTTGGGGATAGCCTACATGCCAACAACTTCTTATTCTCAACCATTGTGCCTGGAGCAGTTCTTCCTGCGAAAAAACCGAATCTGCATGACACAGCAGGCTGTGAGAATCCACAAAGCGTTTCACCGTCTCCCAGCGGGGATCACTTTGAAGAATATCAAAGGCACCGATATAGCCAGAATCAGGTTCGAACAATTTTTCCGTTTTTAAGAACTCAACAAACTCCTGTTCATTATTAACATTGAAGCTTATATGGTAGTTTATATCCATCTCATTAATCATCCCCAAATAAAATCGTTTTAGCAGCTTTGAGTAATTCCGGGTAGTCTTTATACACTTGCTGTGCAGCTTCCCACAAATCTTGAACAGTCAACTTAGAATAATCCATTCCATATTTGAATATAGCTCTCCAAGCATTAGTAAATACTTGATGCTCGGATGTAGTTACAGCAACACTCAGCATGGTAGTTACATCTATACCGAGATGTTTTACGAGTCTCTGCTCTATGATATGATGTGCATGCAAACCAGTTCCCTCTAAAGCTTTTCTCAACTTTTTATAGGCTTTGATACCAAACTCACTAGCTCGTGAAAGATTTCCATATCCGTCAACCAAAACCTCTATGGTATCTCTCGCTTTGTTTGCCAGGCTGTATGCTCTGATTGCCTCGCCGCCTCCCCCAAAAAAGGGGATCGCTATATCTGCAAAATCTCCTACTAAGCAAAACCATGCCCATCCGTCACTCGGATCATTCCACACATCTCCAACACTTGCACAAAAGGATATGATATCCCATATTGTTTCCCATCCCTCTCCATTAACATCTATCCTAGAGCAAGGACAATTTCCACAATAAGCAAACATGTTTGTGCCAAGAAAACCTTGACCAGTAGCTACATAGCTATCCGCATTGATGAATCTATGGTTTGCTGGGTCGTAATATCTACTTTGCAAATAGTAGAACCCTGTCTCGGAATCGTAGTAATAGCCTCTATAGCGGAGGGGGTTGGTTGTTGCCATTTCACCGGTTGCGGAGAGGATTTCGCCCCAGGCGTTGTAGGTGTAGCGTGCTGCAACATTGCAGTTGGAATCCAGAAGGGCTACTACATCACCCTGGTAGTTCAGGATATAGTAATAGATTTCGAAACTGTTACCACCGTCATATGAGTACTTCAGGGCAAAGGGTCTACCCGCATTGTCGTAGATGAAGTCCAACACCCAGTTCCAATCCAGAGACTGAACAGTTTCTCTTACTACCTTTCCACCTTGGGTAATATAGTTGTGATACACAGAATTGTAAATTTTCCTGGTTCGGATCCCCTCATGGTCATACTCAAAGGTAGAAACTTTTCCTCCGGTAGTCAGACTTACGAGCTGTCTGCCATGTTCCCAGGTCAAGTTGGTATAGAGCTTCTCCCCGTTTCCGTAGGTGGTAGGATTGCCGCTTTGGTCGTATTGCAGAGCGTGAGTCGTATTGCCTACGGTTACGGAGGTCAGCAGATCCTTCCAATCCCCGGTGCTATAGGAGTACGTCTTTACCTCTGTAGGCTCTGAAGTGATAATGGGCTGACCGTTTCCATCCTTGGTAGAGATAGTCTTATGCCGAGAAAGTATGTTGCCGGCAGTATCGTAGGTATAGTGCCATGTGGTTGCGGTATAGTTGTTGTCTCCCGTACCCACATAGCTGTAATGGGTCTCTGTCAGAAGCTGGCTTTGGTCATCGTAGGTATAGTCTGTTACCAGCCGGCGATTCTTCCCCGGAGAATAAGGATGACTTTCATAGATCTTAACGATGTTCCCTAATGCGTCATAAACGTATCGGCCGCCTGCGATGTCATCCCCACCGGCAAGCTCTGTGTATTGGGACAGCACCTCGTTAGAGGTACGGTCTCCATCCACCGCCCAATACTTATAGGTAGTCGTATATAGGGTCGTATTCCCGCTCTTTACGGTGGTGGTCTCTAAGCGGTTCAGGGGATCATAGGCAAAGAGCATCTGATCTCCTGTTGCGGTGGTAACTGTGTTGAGGCCACCGTTGCCGGTAATTCCATCGTTATAGGTATAGCTCTCAGAGTAGTTCTTGTTGCCTACGGTCCAACGCTGGGTGGTAAGGCGGCCGATGGCATCATAAAGGTGCTCCGTCCGCTGGACAGTTCCGTTATTGCCGTTAAGCTGGCGGCTCCGGATCAATCTTCCAAGGTCATCCCGTTCAAATTCGTAGGTGGCGATCACATTGTTGTTACTGCGACAATGGACCAGCTTGGAAAGGCTGCCTTCGCTGTTATAGGTGTATTCCACATACTCTCCGGTATCATTATACACGGTTTTGATCAATCTGTCAAACTTATCGTATACATAACTTATGGAATCTCCGTTGCCGTAGGTGGTTTTAGTTTTGTTTCCACCGCCTTTGTTAGCTGCAGTAGCATTATCGTTAATGTCCTCATAGTCATAGGTTGCCAGTGTCCGGTCTCCCACGGCTACAGCGGTTGACTGGCCCCAAGCATTATAGGAGAAATTGTATGTCTGGTAAACGGCGGCGTCCTGAGGTGCACCAATGGAAGGGAATGTTTTCCGTCTGAGCTGTGTGAGCTGTCCCTTGTCATAGGTATAGTCAATGGCGGCAATCCCTGTAATGTAGCTACTTGTGCTACGACCACTGAGATGATCGTAGGCATAGGTGGTGACTACATCTGTGGGATTTGTGGATGTTCTGAGCCGTCCATACTCATAGGAAAATTCGGAAGTATTCCCCGCGGTATCTGTGACGGATGCAGTATGATTCTTATCCGTTGTGGGCGTAGAGCTTGAGTAGATATACCGGGGGTCATTTTTGTCCGGGTCGGAGCTGTACCTTGTAGAGGTGAGGTAGCCGTTGCCGTTGTACTCATAATCTGTAACCGTGCCGGCTCCGGCTTCCTGTATGATACTATGCTGCTGATTGGAGGTATAGTTAAACACAATTCCGTTTGGCGCGGTATATTGGGTCAGATCTCCCTTAGCATTATACTCGGCTCCTGCTTCGCCCCCTCCCGTAAGGGCTGCGGTATCTACATTGCCCTCGGCATCATAGGCATAGGTTTGGGCTTGTGTTAGGCGGAATGCCACATGATCCACGTAGGCTACATTGATATTATAGTCATAGGCTATGGCTATGGTAGCATGGGTGACGATAACATTGCTGCCTTCATGACCGTCTTTCTTAGGTGTTATGATGTCCTGGACATACTGCCAGTCATGACAATAGGGGTCAAAGGACTTATAGTGGATCTCATCCTTGCCGTCAGAGAAGTACAGGTGGACTGCTATACCGAAATAGGGATCGGTTTCCGCTGTCTTCTGTGCGACGGAATCGGGATCTGCGGCACCCTTTGCCCAAGCAGAAAAGAGGAAGGAGGAATCCAGGGGAACATTCAGCCGTACGAGCTGATAGATCCGCTGTAGATCTTTACCCCCTTGCAGCTTTGCCACGTTGGAGCCAAAGTATCCGGTTACCTCGGGTTCTGTTCCATCCGTAGGCTCTGTGTAAATGGTGGTATTCCCGTTCCGCCGCCATGCGGTATTGGAGTAGTCATCCTCGTCCCATTCCGTGGTCCACTCAAAGGAAGCATCATCCACGGGATTGTAGGCAGAGGGAGCATAGCCCTTCTCAAATTGCAGGGCATCTGCATAGACAGTCCCCGTTGTTTCCAGGACGATCTCATGGTTCCCCGTTATAGCTGCAGTATAGGTTAGGTTGAGCCGCACCCAGCCATTGTTTACACCGGAGGCATCATAATTGACAGGAGTGCTACTCACTCTATTGCCGGTAGTCGGCTGAATGTGAAGTTGCGCCTCCGCTCCGGGCAGGGGCTTGACATAGGCAGAATAGGTGTAGGTCTCCCCGGCTTCCAGAGGCAACACCTTGCTCAATTCTGTGTTGGAGACTTTCAGACTCTTTTGTCCAATATAGACGTAGGCAGGGGCGGTGTTGCTTATAGCCCCATTCCAACCGGTTGCACCGGATTCTCCGCCACTGTTTTCCAGAAGATTTACTCCCTGCAGACCCGCAGAGGCAGTGGCTGTAATGGAATTATTTTGTTTATCCGTTCCGTTGTTCTCTGTAAACTCTGCCGCACTTTCTCCCAAAACATGCTTCTCACTACTGTCGGTTACATAGCAACCTACAGTTTTTCCCATCCGATCCAAAACACAGAACATAAGCTGATCATCAGGAGGAGAATTATCATCAGATTCCTTTTTCTGGTCATCTGTCTGATCCTTGCCGTAGTAACGGTATACCGTTTGAGAGGGAGACCGCTTGTAGCCATGGATTTTCGTTCCGTACACACGGGCCTCGGTTACATACTCGTAGAGATTCCGAACATCGCCGTTGTAGCTGTAGGAGAACTCCATGCCGTATTGGCTCTCCGCATCGTAAACTCGGGTGAGACGGTAGTCCGTCGTCTCTTCTCCTTGATTCTGGTAGATATAATCCGCATACTTGTTGTCGGGAAAGGTGAGTCTGCGAAGGTAATAAATGTTCTCATCAGGAGTGGAATACTGTATCTTTGTTATCCTTCCGTATTGATCTTCAACGGCTGTCGGATAGTTATTCTGCACTACAGTTTTGTCCTTGTTTACCCAATCGTAGGATAGGGTGACCAGCGTTTGTTCTGTTCCTCCATCATTGGTTCTTGTAATACTTGTCAGTTTATTTCCGGTATATTTATAGGTGATTTTGTTTCCGTAGGGATCCTCTTCCCATGTCAGATAGCCGTTGGCAAAGAACCACTTATAATCCTGCCTGTCCTTCATGGTGTAATTGGTTCCTGCGGATATGGTTATTTCTAATTTTAGGCCATCCTCGTCCTCATATACGCCGTCCTTGTTAGCATCCATGAAGTAATGCTCTGTTCCATCTCCGTCTGTATAGATCAGGTAATTATCCTGCCCTATGGAGAAAGGCACAACTGTTTGCTGCGCCGACAGCTTCCAGCCTATACCAAGAAGCATGCCGTTGAAGTTCTTTGTATGGAGCATTTCTGCACCGTTGATGGATTCTTCTGTAAAATACCTTCCACCGTAGGAAGAATTATATACCAAATTCAGACTAAAGGGCATGACCTCACTACTGCTTTGGATCAGAGGCACAACCAGAGTATTCTGCATACTATAGTCGGAGATGTAGGACACACCGGCTCGTCCGTGACCGAAGGCCTGATAATTATAGTAGCTTTCGATGCCTATAGTATTCCTGTAGCTGACAAATATTGCGGGTCTGTTCGTTGCGTGCTCAGGTCCATGGAAGGTAGCTCTGGCATATGTGTGATCCTCATCAACAGCCTTGAGAACAAAGCCTAGATTTTTAGTTTTGTCACTATACCATTGGTATGCCAGGGTGGTAATGTCCCAGTATTGATTCTTGTCCGTGTTCTGCCATTTTAAGGTCAGCTTGTCTACAAGGATATCACTGTGTACAACGTCTGAAACAGCGGTTTCCCATGTCAGATTTTTGATCCATTGCGTCCATTCTACGCCATTTGTCACATTGGTTATACCTTCGACTTCTTCAAGTCCATAAATGCCCAAATCCACCGTACTGGCAGAGCTATCCGGCTTTATGGCATAATAGTAAAGCCGAAGCTGTACATTGTTAATCTCACAGCCTCCGGGAATATCCGGCAAGTTGTTCAGATGGAAATAACTGCGAGTTGTTTGATTATTATTATCATATTTGCCGGCGTACAGCCCCTTGTCTGTGGGGTCTTGAGAGGTTGGGAGACCGGAGCGTACAAAGCATGCAACAATGTCGCCTTCCTTTGTTCCCTCTTCAATGGTCGGATCCAGCACAACTGGAAAAACGCGCTCTGGAGAATTGATCCAATTTTCATCGGCTACAACCGTAAGACTATAAGTGCTACCGCTGCCGGTGAGAGAATAGGAGGCAGCGTATGAGTATGCCTTTTTTGCATCAAACATGTAAGGTGCAGGGATGGTGTAAATAATTTCTCCATCAGAGTCAATCAGATAAATAGATCCATCCTCTTGGAGGGTGGGCGTCAAACCATCTGTTTCCAGAGTAAAGGAATAGGAATAGGACTCTTGAGGTGCAGGGATCACAATACTTTCCTTTACGGTATTTCCGTAGTTTTCGTAGCGAAGGGTAGCACCGTTCAATGCCTCGGCATATTCCAAAGCGGAGTACATGGAATCAGGCTGCACCTGAGCATAGAAGGAATCCCCCTCCCCCGGAGAAAGGCTATAGGTTACGCCTTCGCCGGATCCGCTGTAGCAAAGAATAGATGCAGTTTGTACAGGCTGGAGCGGCTCTGGGGACATGCCGATATGCTGATTGAATTGCAGATCCGTATCTACTCCTGCGTCATTGCCCATAAGCTCCATTTCCACAGGAGGAACAGGGGTTATAGGAAGCTCTGCATCCGGCTCGTTTATAGGGGTGAGGGTGAGGGAATAGTTCCCCTTCTGGAGAGCAAGGAGGACATCTGCGTTGGCATCTGCGGCGAATATGCGTGTGCTGTTACCGTTGGTGACGGTGTAGTGGGATATGCCGGTTCTGTCGAAAGTGGCGACCTCATGGAGAGTGTTGTCGTAGTCTAACCACTGTCCGTCTTCCCGGTAGTGGACGGGTGTACCGTATTGGACGGCGATATAGGAGCCGTCGTCCATGCGGAAGTGCTTCACATTCTCCTCGCGGAGAGATTCTTCCTCAAAGAGGATCTTTGCATTCTGTAAGGTGTCCTCCGATGCAGAGCTGTTGCTGTCTGCAAGACCGATAACGTCTACATCACCGATTTCGTTGTTCTCTGCTTCTTGTGCAAAGACGGCGGAGGGAAGCAACTGTACAAGGAGGGCTACTATGAGCAGCAGGGACAGGAATTTTCCGAATGTTTTTCTCATGTAAAAGACTCCTTTCATTCTTATCATGCCGATGTAAACCACTTCTGTTTTGGGGAACCGGAGAAACTGACCTCCTTTCTGTAGGTAAAATCATCTGAATAGGGCGGTAGCTGTATATATCACATCCCCCTTCACCTATATACTGCAAAAGTTCAGGAAAATATGACATCTTTTTTGTGTTCCTTGAAAATTTTAATCATTTTTACCAAAACATACGGCGTCAAGACAAAGAAACAGCCAAACCCCGGAGAGTTTGGCTGTTTCGGATAATGTGTTTCTTATACTGAGTTCCTTTAAAAAGTAGACATTTGTAATGGCTACTTTTTATAGCCCGCAAGGGCGTAGGAACTCGTACAAGACGACTTATGTGCCCTGCAGGGTACATAAGGTTCAATTAAAAGTGCCTACTTTTAATTGAATAGTAGTATTAGAGAGGGGCAACAGCAGTGTTGGTTGTATAGGGTCGGCTATCGGAGCCACTGGCATTCTCTGCAACAAATCTGATATTGCAGTAGTAGGCGACCCCCGGCTCCATGGTAATGGTATAGGTGCCACATGCAACTGGGCCGGATGTTTCAATCAGCCCATTTGTTGTGTTCCCAGTTATGACTCTTGCAATACTACCATCTGTACGATATACAAAGATTGCAACAATTCCTAATCGACTAATTCCCGTTGCAACTGTGCTTACAGAATAAGTCAAATCAAGTTCCCCGCTACTATCACCGGGAGATAATGAGGCTCCGTAGCGTGTAAAATAGTCACTCGCCCTGCTTTCGGCCAATGCAAAAGGAGTTGCCATGGTGGCTACCAAAATAGATGTAATGATTAGAATTGATAAATAACGTTTACACATAATTGTTCTCCTGAATAGAATTGATGATGGATATAATTATTTCCTTGGATTCAGCACCAGCTATAGTGACACAAAACTTAGCATTATGCCAGGTCCCAGTCCATGTCCCAGAATTTTCAAATATGTAAAATTGTAAAGCACCTTTCTTATAGATATCGGGAGCTCCAGCACTTTTTTCATATATTATGTCGGTGAAGTATGAGTCAACGGGGACTTCTTCGAATTCAAATGATATCGTTTTTTTATTACATGAATTGGTGTACATGGCATACACCTTCTTAAACTCCTTTGTTTCACGTCGACCAACATTCACCAAATTGTAGTCTTGTGGAATCCAAGTGGGGGCTAAACTAGTAGGCATGTTCATTTCTGAAAGGGCTTGGCCTAAAACCTCTTCTACGCAGTTTAGGGTTGGCGCGGTGTCAGTAATTTCCTCGCGCATGGGGTCAAAACGGAAGGTGCTGTCGGTCCATTCGGCAAGCACACCGAACACATCTACGCCCATGGCTTGGACGGTAATCATGGCACCGAATATAATGGCAATACATGCAGCCACAACTGCTACATAGCGAAGGAACGGTCTGACCCGTGACGATTTCCTGATTTTCTCTGTGGGGATGGTTCTGAAAGGCAGGGGTCCTAATTCTACCTCGCCATCTAAGCGTTGCTGTAGCTTGTTCCACGAAGACTGCATGTTGGGAATGCTATGGGGATCTTCGCTCTTTGCCCGTTGGACCATCAACGCCAAAACATAATCGATCAGTTCCGGATCATAGTCTGCCTCTTGTTTAAAATCTTGTTCTATGATTTTTTCCAGCATAGGAGTGGGCAGAAGCTCCAAGCCGGAAAAGCGATGGCGATCGCATTCAGCCATATTTATTACCTCCTCACTTATATACTGCAAAAACGATAGGAAATATGACATATTTTTTAAAATTATTAAAAATTTTTACTTATAATGATCAAAAAAGCTTTTCCCATCTTCTTTTTAGCTTCTTTCGCAGGCGTTCACGGCGTTTTTGACTGGCGGATACGGTGATCCCCAGCTTTTCGGCTACTTGGCTATGAGTGAGGTTTTCCAAAAAAAACATGCGGCATTCTTCTTGTTCTGGTTTTGTCAATCCACTTTTAGACAGGAGTATTTCCCCTTGATCATCATGATCGGTTACCTTGGGCGTGTAATGCTCGGTTACCGTATCATAGGGAACTATCTGCGGAGTACGGGCCATTGTTCTTAAGTGCATTTTTATCTCAAGTTTCAGGGCTTCTCTGATCCATCCGCCGGGATTTGGGTGAGAGATGAGCCCGGAAGCTTTCTTAGAGGCACTGACAAAGGTTTCAATTACAAGATCTTCTGCTATATGTCGGTCATTCACGCAAGAAAATGCATAGATAAACAGCTTTTCAGCATTTTCGGAATACAACCTGCCAATAAAACGGCGTTCTTTTTCTGTCATACAACCACACCTTGTGCATGTTTATATCTTTACAATATGTTGATTATACTACTTTTCTTGTTTTGTGTCAAATTTATCTACACAGATCCGTACGATTGCCTCAATGCCCTCTATGTACTCGGCAGGCTTACCGGAAAGCAAGTGCTGTAGTGTAGTACACTGCGTTTCAGTAGAATGCTCTAACAACAGTGCGTCGCAACTAATTTGCAAGGATTGTGCTACAGCAATGAGGGTGCTCAGCTTCATACTTTTTTGCCCTCGCTCTACTCGGGAAATAAATGCCGGTGTGACTCCAACCATATCTGCTAACTGTGCTTGAGTAAGACCTGCGGCATTTCTGTATTTTGCAAGGTTGTCGCCAACCTGTTTTGCCAAGATTGTATCATCCATAAAGATCATCCTTTTAGCAATAGTTTACTATTGGTAATATTATATTGTCCAAATTGTGGAAGATACAGACCCCACTGGTGCTAATTTTATTTACCAAACAAATATAGTCATGTACAATATATGTTATTATTTTGTGAAAGGCCAATTGTGGAAGACAATGCACACTTAATAGAGAACACTTGGTTTGGCCTATTAAGAAACGGATTTGGATGTATTCAGTACTTGCTTTTCAAAAAAAGTGTTGCAATTTGAGGAAAAATGTGTATAATAAAACTATCAGAAACAAATCGTTCCCGATAGAAAGAGAGTGGTAGTTATGAGGTACAAGGATCCGGAGTTGATGAAGGAGATTCATGCCTTCGTAAACGACTATTTCAGATCCGAGAGACGATCCCCTTCTGTCAACGATGTGGCAAAGGCTGTTGGTATTGCTAAGACCACGGCATATCGATACCTTGTGGACATGAATGAACGCGGCATGATCTCCTATGACGGAAGTACCATCACAACACTACAGATCAACAAGTGCATTTCCGACTATTTTTCTGCTCCCATCGTGGGTTCTATTCACTGCGGCAATCCGGAGTTAGAGGAAGAATGTATCGAAGAATACATTAGTCTTCCGGCTTCTGTTTTCGGAAACGGACAGGACTGCTATATACTCCGTGCTGAAGGTGACTCCATGGTGGATGTCGGAATTGCAGAAAACGACCTTTTGTTGATTCATCGACAGCAAACGGCAGTTGTCGGCGATGTGGTAGTCGCTCTCGACGGGGAGAGACAGAACACATTGAAAACCTTTGCCGGAATCGACCAAGAGTCCGGCTGTGCTGTGCTGAAATACGAAAACCGGAAGGAGTATCCTAACAAGCAAATTCTTGTGAATGAGCTTGAAGTACAGGGGGTAGTCACGCACATTATTAAAGCAATGAAATAACAGGAACGATCTTATTGGTAAAGGAGAATGAACTATGATGATTGGGCAAGGAAAATGGGTATCGTTCTCTTGGCATTGTCCCAACTGTGGTAAGATTGTTGTGGGGTATAAAGACTCCGACGGAACAATCAAAGTACAATGCAGGCATTGTGAGACAACCATGATCAGACGGATCAAAGGTCGCCGTCACGACACAATCGACCTTTACGCTCCCAAGAATCAGGAGCAACTACAAACAGGTTAAAAATGAATGCGGTATAACGACGGAATGGTTGAGATGAAACAGGCTGCGTAAATCCATCTCCAGGTCACATACCTTGAATATTCCGGACGGTTATGCCAGATATATTACATGAGAGGCCGCCGGCAAGACAGAGTTCTTATAGTTGAACTCTGCCTTGTCGGCGGCTTTTTGCTTTCCGACAAGGCTTTCAAAAAAATATCGAAAGCCTGATATGCATTAAGGGCTGAGGATACAAATATTGCTTTACTTTCAAAAAAGCAGTATGGGTACCCTTATCTTTTTGCGCCCTTTTTCAGGCTCATGGTGAGGAACCCACTGTATCTCGGCACCTTCCGCACAGGCGGAAAGGAATAACCATGAGCTTTCAGCCCTACATAGCCCAATACCCGTAATCTCCGAATTTTGTCCCCAAAAACAAAATTCATAAAAAGGAGATTACAACAATGGGATTTAACTATGGCTTAGAGAAAAAGAGATTCGAGACCGAATGGACTCGCCTCAGAAAAGAATATGCCGAAGCCGGGATGGAATCTTGGGCAATTGAGGAAATGCATAACTTCGATTTACTTTCTTTCCGCAGAAGAAGACTCGAAGCCCTTCACGAACAGTCCTTGGACGGCCTATGCGAATCAAGCGGTCAGGCTGTTGCAGACGATCGGAGTCCCTTGCTTTTGAATTTCTCGGATGAAGCCGCAGTAGTAGATACCTACTCATACTGCGAAAAACGCTTCAGTTGGATTGACACAATATCCGATCAGCAACTCTACGAGAGAGTTCTTCTTCTCTCCCATGAGGAAAAGATTCTCCTGACCATGCTCGTAGAGGAAGAGTTGTCCCAAGCAGAAATTGCAAGAGTGTATCGGTGTTCCAGAGCGGCAATAACGAAAAAAATTAAAAAAATCAAAATTTTTTTGGAAAATGGTTAACAAATCGGCTTTCTCGCTGCCTACCAATTGAGGGGTATTTTTTCATCACAAAAAGGAGTGAGAATCATGGTAGAAATCCATACCGAAAACCTGACCAATATTCCAAATAAAATGGAGCTTTGCTTATGCCCAAGTTGCGCTTCTTCATTCTATAACATGAAAGACCGTATTATCCGACGAGTAGATCCTATGCAGACAGAAAAGGAGGCTTGCACAATGTGCAGTTATCGCACGGGATATGACTATTACATTTTCCTCGCACCAAAGCCTCGGAAAAAAAGAAAACACGATGTTCAGACATGGTATTACACAAAAACCACCGGGTAACGGGATTTCATAACTGTATGGCATTTAGGAGGAAGAAAAATGATTGAAGATCGAATCACTGTTTTGAATCAGTCCATGGATGAAGCATCATGCCCTATCGAGAAGCGTACTTATACCGTCACAGAAATTCAGGACATTCTTGAGATCGGTAGAAATGCTGCCTATGACATTGTAAGGAAAGGCTATTTCAGCAGTGTCAGAATCGGTGGAATTATTCGGATCTCTAAGAGAAGTTTTGATGCATGGCTGGACGGAAAACCTGAGAATAGTCAAGTGTATGAAGAAGCATAATTGTACATTTCACAAATCCTCTGTTTTTGTGTATCATATAGCCAAGTCAAAACACTTGGCTATATGATACGAAGAAGGAGGTTGCATGATGGTCAAGAAAAGTATATCCGTGCGAGATATGGGACGATCTCTCGGTTTAGGAAAGACTGACTCCTATTGGCTCGTCCACAAGCAGTTCTTTGAAACACGAATGATCGCAGGTAAAATGAGGGTCATGGTGGATAGCTTTGAAAAATGGTATGCCAATCAGCTACACTACAAAAAAGTTAATGGCGAAGAACCCGGATCGGAGCTTCTGGAGAGGTTCATGACAGTACCTGCTATGGCGGAATGCCTTGGCATCTGTTCTGACACAGCATACAAATTGTTACACCGCCCAACCTTTCAGTCTGTTAGGGTTGAATGCCATGGGCAACGGTTTCTGATCAACAAAGCAGACTTTTACAAGTGGCTGGAAGCACAAACAGCTTATTCCCTTGTTGCAAGGAAGGAGGATTCCAATGATAGAAGAGAATTGCCTAAAACTGAATGAAACCGTCGATAAGGTAAGAGGAAAGACAAGCTATAACCTAAAGGAAATTCAGAAGCTCCTCGGAGTTTGCCGCAGTACTGCTACTAAAATCGTCAAGGCTAAGTATTTCCCCAGCATCCGTGTGGGCAGAGAAGTCAGAATCCCCAAGGCAGATTTCGATGCATGGCTAAATAATCAGAAGGAAGGAGGCCGTTAGACTATGGCATCTATTGTCAAAAGAAAAAACCGCTACGCTGTCGTCTATAGCTATGAGGATGAGAATGGCAATAAGCGACAGAAGTGGGAAAGCTTTGAAACCAATGCAGAAGCGAAAAGGCGTAAGACCGAAGTGGAATTCCAGCAAGCAACCGGCACACTGATCATTCCGGAAGCAAAAACTGTAAAAGACCTTTTGGAAGAATACACCTCCATTTATGGTGTAAATACATGGGCCATGTCAACCTATGAAACCAAACGGAGCCTTATTCTCAATTACATCAATCCAATTATCGGGGATATGAAGCTTGCCGATGTCAGCACTCGTGTCTTAGAGAGGTACTATCAAAACCTTCTCAAAGTAAAATCTAAGGTAATAAATAACCGCAAGCCAACGAATGAGTATTTATCATGTCATGTTGTTCGAGAGATTCACAAGCTTCTGCGCAGTGCTTTTAATCAGGCTGTCAAGTGGGATCTGATGAAGAAGAATCCATGTGTTAACGCCACGCTTCCCAAAGAAGAGCATAAAGTTCGGGATATATGGGACGCCCCTACCCTATTCAAAGCACTCGAACTATGTGACGATGATATACTGAAGCTTGCTATCAATCTTGCGTTTTCCTGTTCTCTGCGTATGGGCGAGATGCTTGGTCTGACTTGGGACTGCGTAGATGTTTCTGAATCCAGCATAAGAAACGGAACCGCCTTTATCTTCGTGAACAAGGAACTTCAACGGGTAAATCGGGAGGTTCTGGAAACTCTTGGTGAGAAAGGTGTGGTATTTAAGTTCCCTGCTGTTATTGCAAGAACCAACACTGCACTGGTCCTAAAAGAACCCAAAACGGAAACCAGCACACGAAAGGTATTTCTCCCTAAAACCGTTGCCGAAATGTTGAGAGAGCGATATCGGGTACTCACAGAATACAAAGAACTGTTCGGAGATGAATTTTATGATTATAACCTCGTATTCTGTAATCCCAATGGCAGGCCCATAGAGAGCCAAATCATAGCACGAGCCTTGCAAAAACTTATCAAGGATCATAATCTCCCGCCCATTGTATTCCACAGCTTGCGTCATTCCAGTATTACCTATAAACTCAAACTCAATGGTGGCGATATCAAATCCGTCCAAGGCGACTCCGGTCATGCACAGGTAAAAATGGTAACCGATGTGTACTCTCATATTCTGGACGATGACAGACGGATCAATGCCCAAAGATTCGAGGAAGCCTTTTATGGGAAAGAGGCTCCGTCTGCAGACAGTCCCACTTCTGCTCCGGCACCCAACACACCGCCCACAGCACCGCAACAAGAAATTACAGACGAAACCATGCTCAAATATATGCTCTCCCATCCGGAATTCTTGCAAAAATTTAAAGTCCTTCTCGGAATCGGGAGTTAAATAGTCAAGGGCACAACTGATAAGATTCAACATCTTATCGGTTGTGCCTTACTTGGGGTTATCGGTTGTGCCTTACTTGGGGCCCGTTGCACATTCTGAGAAAATGTGATATAATATTAAAAATTACGATTATGTCCTTTCTGGAGGTGACATTATGGGATTTGTTACAAATATCATCGAAAAACTTGTAGGACCCAGAATCGAAAACCGCATTCTTGAGTATGCAGATCTGCAATATTATGATAAACGACTAAAGGAAACAGTTCATGAGCACTTGCTCAATAAATACGGGAACGAAGTTTTCTACAATTCTTTGGACAGCTATATTGCAACAAGCAATGTTCTAGATCTTTTGATAAAATCAATCCGAGGCGAGTCTAGCATACAGCCTCGAACTGAACACCAGTTCAAATCTTTTAATGCTAAACGGTTTATTGAATATAACCCTGAATACAAGCACAACAAAGTTATTTCGTCTAAAATTTCTGCACTATTCAGCGAAATATTTAATATTGTTTATACCTCGTTATTGTCTCTAAATCCACATGCCGATTACGGAAAACTCCAGCGCAGTATAGAAATATCTTCGGAGAATATTCTGGCTAATCAACAAACACTGAGCTCCAAACTGGATAAAATCTTGGAAAACATGCAGCCAACACAACCTCTGTTGGTATCCAGTGGTATCGCTTCTGTATCAACAGAAGGTATTGGCAAGTGTTCCGAAAAGATTACCCAAATCACGGAGAATATAAAAGATATTGAGAAGAAATACCAGAAAAACAACCGGTTTAATGACGCTCTATCTCATTATTACAGCCTACTTCAAAACATTGCGATTACCCTTATAGGATCTTCCCGAGAGCAGGTCAACACACTCTTATGTACACTGTATTGCAACATCGCACTTTGCCAGGTCAACCTTGGATTTTCGGAAAAAGCACTTGAAAGCCTGTCTGCAATTCCATCAGACACCGCAGCTCAAAGCAAGGTGTATCACTTAGTATATGCTTTAATACATATCCAGAAAACTGATACCACGGACTATAGAAAAGCATTACATCACGCCGAACGTTCCTTGGAAATAGACCCAAATTATCATAGTGCCTTTTCTATGAAACAGCTTTTGCTTGTGTATATCGACCCCCAAAACGCAAAGAATGCTCTACTTGAATTAGATACACACTATTGTGATATTCTTACCAAAGGGACAGACTCAGGGAATATAGCTGAATATTATCAAACTCGCGGACTAATCAATATGCACACAAGCTCATATTCTGATGCAATTGAGGATTACAAACTTGCTGAATCTCATGGATATAATCCTGTCTATACAAAAATGAACATCGCAGTTGCTATGTATGGCGAGGCAGTAGAGGGCTTGCCAAAAGGACGGCATATACTACTTCCTCCCATCAAGCAAAATATTATGATGAAAACAATCGACATTCTCAAAAAAGAAATTGACATGCTAAAAGGCAATGCCGACTACGATGATATCCGTAAGCGTGCTGTTATTTTCTATGCTTCTAGCTGTGCACTCTTGGGCAAAAAACACGATTTAGTCCCTATAGCAGACTATATTTATGAAGGAGAAGAGTATGAAAAACTGCGCATTATACTCCTCGGTGCACCCGAAAAGCTAACCGATTCCCAGTTTTTACTTCTCGAACCAGAAGATCGTCTGTTTTATACCGCCAGGGACCTGGTGGATAGTGGTAATAAAGACGCATGCAAAAAATATATACTAGAATTGATCAATGCAGGAAATCAACACATACCTTTAACTGTATATCATATTCTTCTACAGCTTTGCTTGATTAACAACTCATCTTCCGAGTATTGGAAGTACCGCGACCGTGCAAAAGAACTCGGACTGTCTGGCGACTTATTGGATGCAATGGACGCCTATGCTTTAGAGATTGAAACCGACATTCTTCATGCGAAAGAAATCTTAGATAGAATTGCGACATCCTCTGTGGATGATAATATTCTAAATAATGTGCTGAGATTTTATCTCCGAAACAATTGCACCAACGAAGCAAGATCATTGTTCCTTCGCACGCATGAGTTGATTGCTTCAAACTCTATGTATACAGAAAACGCGGAAGCTTTTTATGGGGAAGCAATAAATTTCTTTATTTCAATTAAGGACCCGATTGTCGAAAAGATTCTGACCGAACTCCCTACCTGGTTAGTATCTACCGATTGTAGACTTCAGTTGCATGCAGCATATTACTGTGCTACAAACAATCCTTGCGAATTGTTTAATTGCATGAATGCGCTTTCTTGCGCTACTGGTAATTTTCCAAATGCATTTAACACTGCGCTTTGTGCAACACGCCTTTTTATGTACGATGATGCACTTAACATCTGTTACGATCTAGAGAATCGTACAGTTAATTCCGATGATAAGATCAAATTGCTGTGGCTGATTAGTGATATTCTTTTGTTACACAATGATCTGGATAACAGCTATCTATGGGCAAAAAAAGCACATGATTTCACAAGCACAAATCCCTATGATCGAAGTCATCAAGCATTTTTCGCCAGAGCATTTCGTTGCAACCATCAAGAAGCACTTAAGGACATTATAGAGTACAAGGAAGAACATCCGATAGCCGTTAAATGGCTCCATAAGTTTTCTATTTCCCAAGAAGAACCGGATGTCATTTCATGTATAGAAAAAGCAATAGATGAGTTTGATCCCGGAAATGATAGTTATCAAGAGCACGAAAAAGTAGTTGCAAAGCTATATAAGCAGGGAATTGTCCCGATCAATATGCTTCTTAAGCGGTACAATTGGGATCTTATACGTTTTTTTGACTTTGCATCAGAACACAAGCTAAGGTTGGCGCTTGGAGACTTCAACGACCTTATGGATGACAGCAAAAGCATTGGACAAGCTCTAGTTGTTGATGCATTAACTCTTGTTATTATTGCATATCATGGTTATCTATCTGTCTTTGATTCCTCCTCCCATGTGTATGTAAATTATGGGTCAATTGCATTAATTCAACAACTATTCCTTGCATATGGATTTACTTATTTATCCGACATCCTGTCTTGGCTCCAAACATCTAAAAACATCGTCTTCGAAGCTGATGGCTTCATTGAAAGCGAAAATCAAATTTGCGAAGTCTTTTCTTCTAATTTTATTGCGTGTTGTAAAATAGCATCTGCTCACAAGATTCCTTTTTTACATTGCGATTTAACAGCTAGGCGTTTTCAACAAATTCCCGCACTTGGTATTTCATCCGATGTCAATTTTGTTAGTATTCCTTCACTTTTCTACAAATCATTTGCACAAAACCAAGAAGAGCTTAATAATGCTCTATACAGTTTGCTTAAAAACTCTACATTTATTAACTTTAATGCCGAAACAATTCTGCATCAAGTCCGCAAAAACAAATACAATATTTCTACCAATCTAATGGCACCCTTTATGGTTTGTTCGTCTTCTTGCGACATGCACAGCTTTGCCTCTGTGTATTTAGCTGCGATAAGTACGCTAAAAGAGGAACAATATAACGCAGCAGTTACGCTGTGTAATATCGTTTTAGAAGATGCAACAAGGGTGTGGCGGCAAGGGACATATGATAGATATCTTGCAGAGAACTTCCCTAATACGAAATCTATGCACAAGTCTAACACCATAACAGAATATGTTTGTGAAATTCTTCAGGGTATTAATTTAATATTTGATAAGATGCCCGACGAACTAACTCCCATGATCGAATGCCTATCCCGCTGGACTGGATTCATCCCTGAATAAAGGCCAAAACCAAAGAATACCTTTATTTTCGCGGCTGTCATTTATCATTTGTAGATTAATTATAATCCGCTGGGTTCTATTTCTGTTTCTCAATTATACGGTCTACCTAAAACTTTTTCGGAAATCTTTTTTCGATGTGTCCGATATTTAGCAAGCCAGTACAAAGAAACAAACCTAAGGATCAGCAATCACAGGGCGGTACGAAATACGCATATCATCGCCACCCTAAATGAGATTTCTCTGCTAATTGCTTGCTAATCTGAGCAGGAAAAACAGGGTAACACCGGCAGGGACAGGGTAACACAAAATAGGCATAAATGTTAGAAAAGTTTCGGAAAATCAGGGACTTTACGGTACGGGAAGGGACTAGATAGCCCTGCTTCAGTCCTTCTCCTAAGGTGGTACTCAACCTTCCGCCTCCGTCAAAAAGGCGGAAGGACTGGGCTCCGAAATTCATCATATGCGCCTGTAGCTCAGCAGGATAGAGCGGTCGCCTCCTAAGCGACAGGTCGGGGGTTCGAATCCCTTCAGGCGTGCCAACAAAAAAGCCTGATTTGTCTGTCGGACAAATCAGGCTTTTTTGAATGATGTTTGGCTTCGGCAAAAGATGTCGCTTCGCTAATGTTTGGGGCAAGCATCGCATCATTGCGAAACAAAGTGTAGCAACATCATTATGCGAAGCATAACATCATATCGCCGTCAGGCGACGCATCATTGAAAATGCCAATTTTTACGGTATAATTGCGATAAGAAAGGCGGTTTTGATATGTTTAAGTGGCTTGCCAACCTATTCAAACCAACTCCCGACAAAATTGAAGAACGGTGGTTAGTACTATTTGATTTTCTAATGAACGATTATGGCTTTTCTTACTCTAAAGAAGAGTTTGGCAATGCCGTTGATAAAAATGGAAAATTCTTTTTCTACGGTCCACTAAATGCTTATCAATTCTACAACAAAGAAATCTGTATTAGCATTTTGCACTTGGTACAAAGGGACGACTATAATGTGTATATCACTGACAAAAAGAGTGATGACCAAGTGTATATCAAAAACGGTATTGAGATGCCTTCTTATTTGGCGTATGATCTGCCTTTATTCGCAAAAGAAATTA
>JAZRGR010000175.1:0-1358 GCA_045644345.1 Faecousia sp.
GAGCTGTTCTGTTTCGTCTCGGGGAGGGGTATGATCCCGCTCTGCTTCCTCCGTTATACGGGGCAGTGCCTTACGATCCAGCTTGCCGTTACGGGTCAAGGGGATGGCATCCAACTCCATCCAATAGGTGGGGATCATATACGTCGGGAGTGTGGCTCCCAGCTCCCTCTTAAGACCTTGGAGATCTCCCCGTCCTACTACATAGGCATAGAGGGCACTGTCTCCACCGGGAGTCTTGTCTGCAATGACGGCACATTCCTTGACGCCCTCGCAGTGGCGCAGGATGCTCTCGATCTCTGCCGGCTCAATACGGAAGCCGCGGATCTTGACCTGCTCATCTATACGACCCATAAAGTCCACTGTTCCGTCCGGGAGCCAACGGGCAAGGTCGCCTGTGCGGTAGAGCTTCCCCTCTCCATAGGGATTGGGGATAAATCCGGAGGCGGTCAGTTCCTCTCTGTTCAGGTATCCTGCCGCAAGTCCCTCCCCTCCGATACACAGCTCACCGGGGACGCCGATACCGCAGAGAGTGTCTCCCTGCATAATATACACACGGGTATTGTGAATGGGAGTGCCGATAGGGACGGAGCCTTCCTTTCCGTGAGGAATGGTATAGCGCAGAGCGATGACGGTGGACTCTGTAGGACCGTAGCAGTTGGTCAGACGGACATGGGGATTGTGTGCCTGTAGGAGCCGTACATGATCCTCGGACACCCGTTCCCCACCGAAGGAGATCCACTCCACTCCACGGAACATGGAGGGGTCATAGCTTACAAATTGGTTAAACAATGCAGTGGTAATAAACTGCATATTGATCTTGTGATCTGCTAAGTACCTGCCAAAGCCCTCGCTGTCTAAGAGGAGCTCCTGTGGGATCATGTGCAGGCATCCGCCGTTTAGCAGAGTCCCCCAGATCTCAAAGGTAGAAGCGTCAAAGACAAGCTGTCCCGTCTGTACCGTGTTGGTCTCGGGGCTGAAGGGCATATAGTCACAATCCATGACCAGATTCAAGATCCCCTTATGACGGATCAGCACCCCCTTGGGCTTGCCGGTAGTGCCGGAGGTATAGATGCAGTTGGCAATATCCTCGCAAGTATTTACGAGGGGAATATCCTCGGTCCTAACATCCCACCCGGCATCTGTATCCAGGCAGATCACAGGTCTGTCTGTCTCTACCCTGCAACCATAGGTCAGCACGACCTTGGGGTCTGCGTCGGCTATCATATCACAGATCCGCTGTGCAGGGTAGCCGGGATCCATGGGGACATAGGCTGCCCCTGCCTTAAGGATGCCGCACAGACCTATAATGGTGGGGATCCCTCGTTTGGGCAGGATCGCCACCCGATCTCCACGGCTGA
>JAZRGR010000176.1:0-9143 GCA_045644345.1 Faecousia sp.
CAAGACGACTTATGTGCCCTACAGGGCACATAAGATTCAATTAAAAGTGTCTACTTTTAATTGAATAGTAGTATTAGCGGTGCTCTTTCTGATAGAAATCAAACATTTCTATCAGAAAGTAGTATCAATACCCGTTGGGAGGAGGTCCTCCGGGACTGCCCTCGGGAGGAGGGCCACCGGGACCCCCTTCGGGTGGCATACCGCCGTGGCCTCCTGTGGGAGGTGTGCCGCCCTCGGGAGGAGGGCCACCGGGACCGCCCATGCCGTTGCCATGGCCGTAAACAATGTCTGTCATGGTGATCTCGGTTGTAAACTCGCCGACGGTCAGCCGGTAGGTTTCGCCCTTACAGATAGCAGGACAGCTGATTACAATGGAGGAAGAGGGCTTGGTGGTTTCCCAGGTGAGGAGCTCTTCGCCGGCGGCATTGGTCAGGGATACCTTGCTTCCCGCAGGTTGCGAGCTGTAGGAGACGAGAATACTGCCCTGGGTGGAATTCAGACCGAAGCCGGAAGCCATATCGGAGGAGCCTGCGGCAATAAAGATACCGCCGGTAACGGAAGGATCTCCGTTGCAATCAAGGGCACCGTTGCCTCCGTTGGTGGGACCGGAAACATAGGTTTCTCCTCCACAGACACGGAGGGCACCGTTGGAGTCGATACCGTCTCCGCCGGCATCGATCCGGAGCTCGCCACCCACAATGGAAATATAGGCATCTGCATCTACGGCGAACATGTCGTTCTGCCCCGTGCCACTGCCGTCATTGCCTCCTGCGGCATTGAGACCATCATCGGAGGCGGTGATGTTGATGCTTCCGCCGTTGATATCGATGCGGTGGGCTTCCAGCCCTTCATAGGAGGTGGCGATGAGGATATTACAGTCGTGCACAAGGAGCTGCTCCTCGGCATGGATGGCGTCGTCACCGCTTAGGATCCCGAAGGTGCCTCCGTAGATCTCCACATTGCCGTTGCTGTGGATGCTGTCATCGGCACTGTCGAGCCGGAAGTCTCCTCCGTAGATCCGCACATTTCCTGCGGCCTTGATGCCTTTGGTGCTGACGGTGTCCTCGGTAGTGACGGTGTTCCGGGTAGCATCGGAGAAACCGGGAGGAGAATCATAGTGAGGGGCGGCTTGGTCACTGCCTCCACCTGCGTGGATGGTAAAGCCTCCGTCCATGATCTGCAGGAAGGAGTCACCGCTGATGCCGTCACCTGCAGAGGTTAGGTTAAATTTTCCCCCTGCAATATAGATATAGGCAGATGCGGGGTCTTCTTCGTTATCGGTGTTGATGCAGTCCTTCCCAGCATTCAGAGTGAACACGCTACTTTCTATGCGGATGCTGTCCTTGGCACTGAGAGTGTGACCGGTTGCTTCTACAGTATAGCGTCCCCCACAGAAAACCAGGTCGTCCTTGCACACAATACCGTGATCGGGAGAAGTGACGCGGAGTTGCCCCTTTCCGTTGAAGCTGAGATCGTCCTTTGCAAAGATCGCTCCGTCAATATGGGTGTCCGCCGATTCCGGGAAGGTGCCGGTGGTGCTGAGACTGTTTTCTCCCAGTAGGGTCACGACGACCTTCTCTGCCTGCTTGACATACAGGGCGGCGGTGTCCGTTGCGGAGACGTGGGCATTGTCCAGGATCAGATGGACATGGTCGGTCTTTGCCGTATCCACTGTGACGGAGCCTGTGAATTCTCCGGACAGACGGTACTTGCCGGGGGAAAGAATGGTGACGGTACTGCCTGTAATGGATACACCCTTGTCAGAGCAGCTTGCGGAAGTGTTTTCCAACAGGATCTCTACACTCCCTGCTACATCGGCATCTCGGTCCCGGTTGGAGAATTGCTCCTCCGGGAGTTGGGTGGCATCCGGAACGGGGACAGTCCCGGTAGGATTCTCGGTAGATGTAGCTTCTGTGGAAGTGTTTCCTGTGGAGCAGGCGGTTAGGAGCAGACACAGGGACAGAAGCAGTGGGATGATTTTTGCTTTCATAACGGACCTTCTTTCAGCATGGAAAAAGTCAACAGGGGGACTAAGGCAGAGTTCTGCCTTAGTCCCCCAAGAACGAAATGATTATAGCTCTGCGGTACCGACACCGGATCGTGCGATCATGATCTCCAGATTTCCGTTACGGCAGCGGAGCTTGTCGATGAGCTCCTTTTCCTTGGTGGGATCCTTTAGGACGATGTAGTAGCTCAGCCGGAAGAGACTGCCCATGTTGGTGGTACGGACCTGCTCCAGCTCATGAGAGGCAGTGTACTCCCGAAGGACGGGCTCAAGGACATCGGTGTAATCCAGATCCTCGGGAATGGTAACGGTGAGGATCCGTCCTGTCTTGGTACTGCCCGGACTGATGAGGGAGTAAACCACATTGGCGGCTCCCATGATCAGCGCAAACAGTACAGCATAGCCCAGATAGCCCATACCGCAGATCAGACCGGCACACATGGCCATGAACAGAGCACTGATCTCACGGGCAGTGCCGGGAAGACTGCGGAAGCGGACCAGACTAAAGGCACCTGCCACTGCCACACCGGCACCGATATTGCCGTTGACCAGCATAATGACCACGCAGACTATGGCGGGGAGCATGGCGATGGTTCCTGCGAAGCCCTTACTGCAGCGACCCTTATACAGGTAGCACAGGGTCTGGAACAGACCGATCAAAAGGGCTACCCCAACACAGAACAGAAAATCCTTGGGTGAGATCACACTTGTAGATGCAGAATCGAATAAGCCGTTAAACACAAAGCTTTCCTCCTTTGAACAATAGGGATTGATAGGCAGTGCCGTATTTGGAAAAGGATGTTTTGTAGATCTTGTTTGCTGTCAGGAATTCTGTTAGCCACAGGGGGATGGCACCGGGAGCCTTTAGCTCCAACATGGTCAACTCCGCAGGCAGGATCGGTGTACCGTAAACCTGAGAGCAGAGGCTGAGATCTGTCTGTCTTGCCAGGATATTCTCGTCAAAGGTTACACGGAATTCACTGCCGTCCAGGCT
Organism: Faecousia sp.; assembly: GCA_045644345.1. GTDB lineage: Bacteria > Bacillota > Clostridia > Oscillospirales > Oscillospiraceae > JAZOXB01. The sequence goes on from JAZRGR010000176.1 coordinate 3,000, forward strand.
GTAGAAGGCTTCCCGTTCATAGGACAGGAACACGGTTGGTTGCAGATCCCTATAGAAATCACGGACATAGCGGATCTCCTCTCCGATCTGCCCCGATGGTTGCAGGGGATCCTCTCCCCTAAGCCAATCCAGGGCATCTTGAAAAGGCATGGACAGGCGGCGTTTATACACCACTTTCTTGAATTTCTTCTTCAATTCTACAAAGGCTTCTTCTCCCGGAACTAACTGCCTATAGCTGCGTATCCGCAGCTTTTCCTTATATAAAGGTCGTTCAATAGAGGCGCGGATCAGACGATAACTTGGGGTATCGTAGTAAATGTTGCGAATGGTCACACGACCATACCGATCCAGCTTCATATAAGGCTCCATTGTACGCAGAAGAGCCTCCTTCTGAGGACGGGTCAGTATGTACTTCAGCTCAAATCGCTGAAAACAGGATTGATATGCCATACCCTGCCTCCTCATCGGTGGAATAGGGGAGGGATCTTATGATTCCTCTTCCACCCTAAGTATAGCAGGAGGCACTGAATCAGTGCTGAAAAAAGACCTTACACACCCAACTTTTCCAGTGCGGCCATTTGGACACAGATGCAGAATATATCCATAGCCTGCTTCAGCTCTTCCACGGGGGGGAGGCTGGGGGCAATACGGATATTGCTGTCCTTGGGGTCCTTGCCGTAGGGGAAGGTGGCACCGGCACCGGTCATGACCACACCGGCTTCCTTACACAGGGCAAGGGCTCTCTTGGCAGTACCCTCCATAGCATTGAAGGAGACGAAGTAGCCGCCCATGGGCTTGGTCCACTGTGCGATCTCCAGGGGAGCGATCTCCCGGTCCAGAGCATCCAGCACTGCAGAGAAGCGGGGGCGCAGGATCTTGGCATGTTCCTGCATGAGAGCCAGGACAGTTTCCTTGTTCTTGAGGAATCGTACATGGCGGAGCTGATTCAGCTTGTCGTAGCTGATGGACTGGTAGGTTAAGAGGGATTCGATATGCTTCTGATTGGCTACGCCGGTTGCCATAACGGCTACACCTGCACCGGGGAAAGTGATCTTGGAGGTAGAAGCAAATTCGTAGACCATGTCGGGATTTCCTGCCTCACGGCACAGGGTCAGTATATCACGGAAGGGACGGAATTCCCCATAGACCTCATGTACACAGTAGGCATTGTCCCACATGAGGGTGAAGTCGGGAGCAGCGGGCTTTAGGTGGGCGATACGGTCAATGGTCTCCTCGGAATAGAGGATGCCGTCGGGGTTGGAGTACTTGGGGACACACCACATGCCCTTGACAGTGGGATCCTTGACAGCCTCTTCTACCATATCCATGTCGGGACCGGTGGCAGTCATGGGGACAGTGATCAGCTCCATGCCGAAGCTCTCGGAGATCTTGAAGTGGCGGTCATATCCGGGGGAGGGGCAGAGGAATTTTACCACAGGCTCCTTGGACCAGGGACGGGGAGAATGGAGCAGACCGTGGGTATAAGCCTTGGCAATGAGGTCGTACATGAGGGTGAGACTTGCGTTGCCTCCTACCAGGATCTCCTCTTCCTTTGTACCCAGCAGCTCTGCAAAGAGCTTCTTGGCGCAGGGCAGACCGGTCAGCTCTCCGTAATTTCTTGCGTCGATGCCGTCAACGATGCAGTCGTCAATGTCCAGAATTTGGAGCATGGGGGCAGACAGACGGAGCTGGTCTGCACCGGGCTTGCCTCTTGCCATATTCAGCTTAAGGCCAAGGGATTTGTAGTGATCGTAACGCTGCTGCAGGGCGGCATAAGCCTCTTGCCTCTCGGCAGGGGTCAGTTGGGAATAGGGTTTCATCATGGTTCCTCCTTCTGATTTAAGATACTTTGATATAATTGGCGGCTCCGTCGTCGTCATAGAGCACAAGCTCCCGTCCGTCGATCTGGAAGCGGTAGTCGATGATATAGGGTACACCATTGGCGGTCATATCGCAGTGCAGGAACTCTCCTGCTACATAATAGGTACCGTAGATCGTGCCTGCGTCCTGTCCTTGGTAGGTGCAGTTTACGGATATGCTGCCGTCGTCCGAAATCTCGATGGTCTCTACCATATCCAATTCACCGGGATCCAGACTTCTCCACATACCGATGAGCATGGGTGGGACGGGAGAGGTCTCTACGGTAGATTCCGGCAGAACGGTCTCTACGGGAGGGGTGGGCGTCTTCTTCCCACAGCCTGTCAGCAGCAGAGCAAGGAGCAGGAGCGGGATCCATAGCTTTTTCATTCTTCATTCCTCCAATAATGGGCACGGAAGCATTCGTCCCCGTTTTCTTTGCATCCGCGGACATAGCCGTCCTTGCGGTACAGACGGATCGTCTCTCCGGGGAAGCATTCCCGATCAAAGATCACCTCTAAGTCTGTGAACCCCGGACAGAGGGCCTCTCCGTGTTGCACATAGCGTACATTGTTGACATGACCGTTTCCGTCGATCTCCTCCGGGGAAACGATCCACAGACCGGCTTCCTCCATGTCTTGGGGCAGGGGGATCCGTTTTAGGACAGTGGAGCGTTCCGGCTCTACAGTGGGAGCGTCCATAATAGGTGGGACAGTCTTGATGCTGACCAGCTTACGGGTTTCTGCATGGACTACGGTCCATGCATAGACGGCATGGCCGATCTCCTCCTCACCCTCATAGATGGCGTAGTCACGGATGCTGACTACAGAGGAGGGCTTACGCAACCAGGTGCGGATACGGATCTCCTTTGTGGGGATGCGGTCTAAGTGGACCTTGGCTCGGACAATCATCCACAGACTCCGGAATTCTCCCAGCATACGGTCATAGTCGATCCGGAGGTCCTTGCTGTGTGCTTCTGCGGCATTTTGCAGTTGGGTCATGGTTTCGGACAGATTCCTTGGAGGAGGTGCGGTTATGGTGAGAATAGGTATCATAAAAACCTTCCTTTTGCTAAAAAAGCTCTCTTTCCGATTATCTTACCATAGTAAGGAAGAATCGTCAAGGATGCGGTATGATTTTTCCGTCTTTGGGCAGAATATTTTGGGGTGATGGAATGAACACTTGGCATTTACAGGAGGGTGTCTATGTAGGAGAGATCTCAGACGAGAATATACAGGGCATCTTCGGTGAAACGGGAGATTTGAATCGACGCCTGCTGAAGGTAGGCGCCAATATCTTATTTATATATAGTATAGACGGGCTGGTGTCCGGTGGTGACATTTCTGAATTTGTGATCAAGCCTCTTATGCAGGATACTGTCGGAGGCAGTATGGATGAGCTGTATGATCGGGCCCTTCACCGCACTGTGTATAATGCGGTGGCAGTCCCCTGCAAGGATCTGGATCACCTGCTGGGGCTGCTCATCAACGGCTTCTGCATAGTAGTTTTTGGCAACAGGGCTCTGGCGTTTGAGGATAAGACCGGGGAAAAGAGATCCCCTTCAGCACCTGAGGTAGAGAATACCGTAAAGGGGCCCAAGGATGCCTTTACCGAGACCTCTCGTAGCAATACAGGGCTCCTCCGCAGACACCTTAGATCTCCGGCTCTCCACTTTTACGAAACAACAGTAGGTAAGACGGGCAGAACCAATGTATCGGTAGCCTATCTTGACGGCATTACGGATCCTGCTCTGGTAGATCGCATGAAGGAGCGTCTGTCCCGAATAGAAACGGATAGTCTTGTAACTCCCGCGGCGGTGGAGGAGCTGGTAACGGGGTCCCGCCTCACAGCCTTCCCTCTGATCCAATATACGGAGCGGACGGATCGATTTGCGCAGGCACTGCTGGAGGGAAAGGTGGGCTTGCTGGTGGATGGCTTGCCCTTGGGCTATATCCTTCCTGTGGATATGGCGTATTTTTTGACAGGTGCAGAGGATCGGGGGAAGGATTTTATCTCAGCTTCCTGGATGCGGATCCTGCGGTGGTGCGCTCTCCTTGCAGGACTGTTCCTTCCGGCAATTTATGTAGCTATGGTAGTGTTCCATCCGGCCATGCTCCCTACGGGTCTCCTCCAATCGGTGATCCAGGCAAAACAGCAGGTTCCCTTTCCGACGATCTTCGAGGTACTGGGATTGCTGATCGCCTTTGAGCTATTGCAGGAGGCAAGTGTCAGCCTGCCCCAATCTGTAGGACAGAGCTTGTCTATTATAGGGGGCTTGGTGGTAGGCTCTGCTGCAGTAGAAGCCAAGATCATTTCTCCCACTGCTCTCATCGTAGTAGCGGTAGCTGGAATTTGCGGATTTACGGTGCCCGGGCGTGGCTTGGCAGACGCCCTGCGACTGTGGAGAACCGTTCTGGCGGTTATGGCTGCTTTGGCAGGATTGTATGGAGTGACCGTGGGAGCGTTGTGCCTGCTGATCCATTTGGCGGGACTTAGGAGCTTTGGGGAGCCATATTTGGCACCCTTTGCGAAAGTATCTCTGCGGGGGATTTTGCGAAAACCTATAAGGAGTGAGTCGGAATGAAGCTATGGATCGCTGCAGCCTTGGTGATGATCTTACTGTTAGGCATTCCTTTCCCGAAGCATGATACAGGAAAGCTCTTGCCGATCCTCTGTGTCCAAGCTCGGCGGGAGGGGGATCGGATCCATATTCTCAGTGAGGCAGGGAATGGTTTTGGCAGAACTTGGGAGGAAGCCGTGGAGGATCTGAAAAGGAATGCATCGGGAGAGGTGTTCTTTGATACTGCGGAACAGGCAGTATTCTCTGACCCTTCTCTTGCAGTTGAGGCGGCACGTAGCGGAGTCCTGCGACCGGGAGCGGAGGTATTCTTTCGGGATACACTGGAAGAACCCGGGGAGCTGTATGCATACTACAGCCAACATGGCAGCGGGCTGAAAATTTCGGACCTTATATCAAATAGTACGGGAAAGGATGGTGGGTAGCATTATGCTTCATAGAGGAGGGAAGCAAATAGGAGCACTGGGCTTCTGTGCATTTTCGGTTCCCGCCATCTTATTTCTGCCCCAAACAGGATGGGAGTCCGTGCTGCTTGTAATGGCGGGTGCCATATTGGTAGGGACTCTGGGCAGAGCTGTAAAAGGCAGGACGCTGATGCTTCTGTCTCTGCCGGTGCTTCTATGGAATATCCTGATCATGGGATGGTTGGGCCGTCAGATCGGGCCGCTATACGGAACGGCAAACCCTCTTCCGGGACTGCTTCTGATCCTTCTTGCAGCCTATAGCACGAGCAAAAAGACAAGTGCTGTGGTGGGAGCTGTATTATCCTTCATTCTTATAGGGATCTACGGAGTTCTGTGTCTGTTTGCAATGCCCAATGTGGAGCTGTCAAGGTTACTCCCGGCAAAGGAGAATGACGTCGGGAATTTATCCTACGGATTTCTGCCCTTACAATTATTATATATGTATAGGGAAGAGGGGAAAAAGCAGAGACTCTTATGGATCACGTCAGGCGCGATTCTGGCACTGGGTGCATCGCTTATAACCGAGGGAATGGGAGCACCGGATTTTTATACTGCTGCCAAGACTGTGAATTTGTTTGGTACCATGGAACGCTTAGAGCCATTTGTTGCTGCGGCTGTCACGGCAGGTGGATTTTGCATCCTGTCCTTACTGATAGGAGTAAATGAAAGCGTGTGGATTGGACTGTGGGGAGAAAAAAAGAAATACCCTGCAGAAATATTTATTTTAGCATCAATGTTGTTATGTATTGTGGCAACCGGGATCTCGGATCGTATATGGTCTCTGGGTACAACAATATGTTGGGGCTTGATACCGATTATAACACAACTTGTAGCGTGCAAGAAAAAAGAATAAAAAATTTCAAAAAAATCGAAAAAAATGCTTGACAAATTGCAAGTTATCTGTTAAAATAGCGGAGCACTTGAGGCAAGCCCCTCAGGAACGAAAAAAACTTCAAAAAAAGTTAAAAAAGTTCTTGACAAAGCGAACTTCTTGTGATACAATGTATGAGTCGTCGCCGAGGCGGAGAGATCGCTCGATGAGGTCCGGCAAGACTTTGAATAGGCTGCGAAAGTAGCGATGTACCTTGAAAATTAAACAACGAGAAACATGAACAAACACCTTGAACAATTTCGATTATAAAAATTAAGTTGTTCTTGATGATGTCAATTGAGACATTTGCGAGAATAGCCAACGAAAATTCTTGAGTATAGCTAAGAGCGAACTTATGAATTGAGATTTTAATT
>JAZRGR010000177.1:0-1777 GCA_045644345.1 Faecousia sp.
CCCAACTTTTCGGTTTGAAAAACTTGAAATACACAAAGTATTCCTGCGTTTTCCAAATCTCAATTTGGAACAAAATCTCTCGCCGATTGCTCTCGGCGATTTCATCAGAGCTTCCTTAATTTAGCGTGGTAAGGTCAGTATAACACAAAATTCACAATTTTGCACTTGCATATTTTCAATTTTCTGCTATACTGAGGCTGTGAAAGGAGGGGCGTGAATGAAGCATCTCCCCTTTGGTCTACGGACGGTAAAAACCGCCATTTCCGTTGCCTTATCCGTCTTATTGGTCCGACTCTTATCCACAGAGGCCGACGCCATGTTCTATGCCGCTCTGGGTGGGCTGGTGGCTATGGACACCACCTTCCGCCGCTCCCTGCAGCAGGGGCTGACCCAGTTCCTGGGAGTCCTGCTGGGTACAAGCATCGGCTATTTTACCCACTATTTCTTCCCTACCATCCCCTTCTGGACTGTAGGGCTGGGCGTACTTGTGCTGATCCTGCTGTGCAACGGCTTCAAGATCTCCTACAGCATTTCCCTATCCTGTATCGTATTCCTGTCCGCCTGTAGCTACGGGGCAGACGATCTGCTGGCAGATGCCACACTGCGGATCGTATATACTGCCGTAGGCTTGGGGGTGGCACTGGTGATCAACACCTGCTTCCGTCCCTATAACAACAAGAATCGGATCATCCGTCTGCTCAAGGAGCTGCTAAATCAATTCCCTCCCCTATTGGAGCAGGTGGTGATTCGGGAGCATTTCCCCGACACACAGCACCTCATTGTCCTGTTACGTAAGATCGACAACGAGATCGACCTGTACCGTTCCCAGCACTATTTCCACAGGAAGCAGGATGCCGAGGCTCTGGTCTGCGGCTGTCGTCAGCTCGGAGAGCGGATGGTGGCAGAGTTAGAGGTTATCTGCGGCATGGACACCCTGGGGGATCTGGCCTCAGACAATGCCGAAAAGCTGAGGGCTCTGGGGATCCCCATTTCCGACTTAGCCCCCCGAAAGTGTACCCGTCGAGATACCATCGTCATGAACTACCACTTAGAGAAGCTTCTCCTTGCCCACAGCTATCTGGAGACGCTTTTAGAGGAATAATCGGATCCCTCTCCCCATAGAATGTGGGGGGAGGGATCATCTTTGAATGCTCGAAATTTGATCGCACTGGCACTGAGGAGGGCAGGGGCTGAGGATCTGCGTGACTTCCAGCGGAAACGAGGACTGTACCCCTCGGGGCAGGCAGATATTCTTACCACAGAGCAGCTCATGCCCTATTTCACAGGGTATCGGCGGTATAGGATCAGACAGGGAGACAGCTATACCTCCATCGCCCGACAGCTCTCCACTACGGTGGGAGCCATTACAACTGCCAATCCCAACACAGACCCAAGGAGGCTCCGTCCGGGGCAATCTATCATTGTACCTCTGAGTTTCCCGGTGGTACCGACGGACATTCCGTTTACCTCGGAGCTGCTTGGACTGTGCGTGGAGGGACTAACCATGCGCTACCCCTTCCTCAGCAGTCGCAGGCTGACCGTCACCGCCTACGGAAGACCGGTCACACTGCTCAAAATTGGGGAGGGCCGCCGCTCCGTCCTGTACAAAGTCGGATCGTAGCCATGTCGTTCTGTGAGCCAAGGAGTTGGATTGACCTGTTGTCTTCCTAAGACCGCTTGGCCTCCGACTTCAGCAGTCGCAGGCTGACCGTCACCGCCTACGGAAGACCGGTCACACTGCTCAAAATTGGGGAGGGCCGCCGCTCCGTCCTGTACA
>JAZRGR010000178.1:0-9541 GCA_045644345.1 Faecousia sp.
TTTTATAGCACCGTAGGTGCGTCAAGAACTGCATGAGACGGGATTTTGCAATTTTCTATATCAAAAATTGCAAAATCGCAACGCGTTAGCGGTGCTCTTTCTGATAGAAATCAAACATTTCTATCAGAAAGTAGTATTAATCTACGGCGGTGATATCCCAATGATCCATAGCCTCAACCTCGGCTTGGAGGTGATTCAGGGCTTTTTCGATCAGAGCCCATTCTGCCTCGGTCTCGATGGGATAGAGGACGTTGTCCTCGGAGTCGGGCTTGTAAACCGAGGCAAAGACCTTGGTATTCCCGTTATCGTCAAGGCTATGGTCCGTATAGACGATATAATCCTTGCCGAACTCGTCGGAGAAGAAGCTGAAGAGGATCTCCAGCTCTGTCTCGTTACCCTCTTTGTCCGTGACGGTGAAGAGCATGGACTCTTCTTGCTGTACTTCGTCTCGCATATCCATTGTGGGAATCTCCTTATGGGGAATCAGATGTACTGCTGCTTGATGACGTCGATGACACCACGGGTGGTGAGGCGGAGAGTGGGGATGACGGGCAGGGACATGAAGGACAGAGTCATAAAGGGGTCGATGCCACGGGAGACACCCAGACGGAATGCCTGCTCCTTGGCGATCTCCAGCTTGTTGTTAATGGTGACCAGACTGTCGTCGCTCATAAGACCTGCGATCTCCAGGATGACTTCGCCCAGAACCTTGCCGTTCTCTACTACGGTGATACCACCGCAGTTCTCAACAATGCGGTTGGCAGCGTATGCCATATCCTCCTCGTTGGTGCCTACAACGATGATGTTGTGGGAATCGTGGGAGATGGAGGTAGCCACTGCACCGGAGCGGAGGCCGTAGCCCTGAATATAGCCCAGACCGATGTGACGGGTGTTCTTGTGACGCTCGATAACAGCGATCTTGAGGATATCCTTGTCGAGATCTACCTCGGTAGCGTAGCCGTTGTCGGTGGAGATGATCTCACCGGGAACCAGACCGATGACACCGCGGGGACGGACATCCCGGAAATCCTCTGCAGTCAAATGCGCCACATGGAAGGTATTGTGTGCACGGTCAGACAGATATTCCTCCACTCTGGGGGTCTCGAAGTTCTGGACCTCACCATTCTTGCAGGTCAGGACACCCTTCTTAAAGACCAACTCTACATTGAAATTCTCAAAGTTGTCGATGACTGCAAAGTCAGCTAAGTAGCCGGGAGCAATGGCACCCCGATTGTTCAGAGCAAAATAGCGAGCGGGATTGTGGCAGGCGGTCTTGACAGCTACGATGGGGTCTACGCCAAGGCCAATGGCCTTCTTGATGATATAGTCAATATGACCCTTTTCTAACAGGTCAGAGGGGTGCTTGTCATCGGTGCAGAACATGCAACGGTCATAGTAGGGCTGCTTAAGCAGATCTGCCAGAGCATCCAGATTACGGGCGGCTGTGCCGTCACGGACCATAATGAACTGACCGTTACGGAGCTTGTTCATGGCGTCCTCCATATCGGAGCACTCATGGTCGGAGTATACACCGGCGGCAATATAGGCAGCCAGATCCTTGCCGGTGAGACCGGGGGCGTGGCCGTCGATCTTCTTGTGGTGTGCCTGTGCGGCAACGATTTTGGAGATAACCTCTGTGTCTCCGCCTACGACACCGGGGAAGTTCATCATCTCAGCCAGACCCTGTACTCTGCCGTGGTCATAGAAGGAGTCGATGGCGCGGTAGTCTAAGTTAGCACCGGACTCATCCAGGGGAGTGGCAGGGACGCAACTGGGGAGCATGAAGCGGACATCAATGGGCAGTCCCTCGGTGGCCTGGAGCATGTAATCGATACCGTCGGTACCCATGACATTGGTGATCTCATGGGGATCGGTAATGACTGTGGTAGTACCGTGGGGGATGACTGCCTTGGCGAATTCCTTGGGGGATACCAGGGAGGACTCCAGATGGATATGGGCATCAATAAAGCCGGGGCATACGATCTTGCCGGAGACATCGATCTCTGCCTCACCGTCATAGGAGCCCATGCCTACGATCTGTCCCTTGGCAACGGCGATGTCGCCATGGCACAGTTCATTGGAGAATACGTTGACATAGGTAGCATTCTTGAGAACCAGGTCAGCCTTCTTGCGACCGGTGGCTACCTCTACAAGATACTGTTTCTTCATCAGCTTTCGCTGGATTCGGGCTGCGTAGGTTTCTTTTGCAACTGCCATAATACATCGTCCTTTCTTGTATGGTTATTAGAACTATATTATCATAAAACGGAGTGAAAATACAGGGGTCATTTTTCACAAATTTCAGATTCGCTTTTTGTATTTTTACAAGGGGTAGGGGTCAAGCCTTGTCGAAAAACCGATCCTTTACAGGAAGTAGGGCAAAATAAAGACCGGCTCCCAGGGTAAACAGCACGACGATTTCCCCGATAGCAACGCAGAGGATGTTGAGCCACAGGGGAGAGGCTTTGATGTAGATGGTAAGCTCAGCGCCTACCAGGAGCCCGTTCATAACCGCAGGCATAAGGAGGGACGGAACAGGGAGCTTCTTGATCTTGATGTTCCGCAGATGGTACATGGCGATGGCTGCCAGAGCTGTGGCGGTGGTACCGATGAGCCAGTCCAGAGGCAGCGCAGCAGAGGAGGTCATGTTGAACAGTAGGCATCCCAGGCTCAGCCCCCAAATGGCAGAGGGGGTGAACAAAGATAGGATGCACAGGGCCTCTGCTACGCGGAACTGGATCGCCATAGAGGCAGAGCCGGGGAGCAGGAGGTTCTGTAGCATCGTTAGGGCGACATACAGTGCCGCAATCATTGCTCCCAGTGTGAGTTTGCGAATGTGTGTGTTTTTCATAGTGTTTTCTCCTTAGTTTTATTTTACGACAGGATGGTTACGAACTGTCGGTTTTTAAGTGGGTATCTCTCAAAATGTGATTCCGGATCTTGCCGGCTCTTTTGCCCCGGGCTTTACGTTAAAAGCCTTGAAATACACAAAGTATTCCTGCGGCTTTCAACCCAAAGCCCGGTACAAAATATCTCGGCAATCTCTCGAAATCGCCTTTTTCGAGAACCCTGTGATTTGTCAATCCTCGGCTGCCTTAGCCTTTCTCTCCTTCCGGTCACGGATCAGGAAGGCAACGGTGAGAATAAAGACTACGATGTTGGCGATGGTCCCGACGATATTCAGGATCACGGTATTGAAAACAGCGAATAGGGCGAGGTTAATGAGGAAGGCCAATTTTAGGGATCTCTCGTCGTCCTTAAAGCGGAAGACCGCCAGGGAATACTCCAGATTGGCTATAATGGGGAGCCAGCCTATATATCCCAGGTTGTTAAATAGGATCCCGAGGGCAACGCCGGTGGCTACCAGGAGCCATTCGATGAACTTATAATTCAGCCTGCAAAGAGCAGCAAGGTTGCGCAGGATACTGACACCGTTCTGTACAGCGCCGCTGTAGCCCTTAAGAACCAGGACACTTGCACCGTAAAATAACTGGCTTAAGGTTTGGACTCCCAGGACCCCTCTTGCAGTCTTGCGGGAGGAGCTAAAGGAGTCGGAAACCATAGCGAAGGAGCTGAACAGGTTTCCAAGGATGAAATTCAGATCCATACATTCCTACCTTTCAAAAGAAGCTTGGGAGAGCAGTTCTGCGGCAATGGCTTCGTTTTCACCTGCCAGCACTCGCAGTCGCTCCACGTTCTCTGCAGGGGAGGATGGATCGGACAGGGCTTCATCTATGAGGTGGATAAGCTTGCCGTTACCTGTGTCGGAGAGGGGAAGATAGCGATTCTGCCCCAGGTCGTCCAGGAAACCGCTGACCTTGGGATCATAGACCAGACCCACCAAGGGAATTCCCTGACCTGCGGCAAAGATCAAGGTGTGCAGTCGCATGGAAACTACCAGAGACATTCGTTTGACGAGACAGACGATCTGCTCGCCGCTTTCACCTGCTTGTAGAATCTTATGAGGGCAGGATAGCTTGGCAGACAGACTCTTGGCAATTGCCAGATCCCTTCCCGGTTCCATACAGTAGAGAATCGGGGTCATATGGTGGGTATTGTAAACATGCTCTGCCGCCCGGACCAAGTCCTCTTCCCGATACCCCTCCCAGGGGCGCAGGGAGAAGAGAGCGTAGGTTGTATCGGGATCCAAACCACAGCTATGGAGATAGTTAAGATCCTCTGCATCTACCAGGAGTGCAGGGTCTGCAGTGAGTTGGATCCGCGGCTTGGTAACTCCCAGCTCCTTGAGGAAATTGAGGGAATAGTGGTCACGGACACAGATGGCATCTGCACAGGTATTGAGCACCTTGGCTGTTCTGCGACGGTTTCGCTCCTTGGAGATGGGCCCGATACCGCAACCGTAGAGCATGACCTTGCAGCCTGCTCTCTTGGCCTGACGGATGCTGTAGAGGTAGTATAGCAGGGAACGGGTGCTGGTGGCATCCTGCATGAGAGTGCCGCCACCGCTGATATAGAGTCGGGAACGGCGAAGGATCCTGCGACTCTTGAATGGACGGAAGGTATAGACTGCCGGCACAGCGGCACAGACGCGGGTCTCCCCCGGATCCCGACTAAGGACGGTAATGGGGAGCTCCGGGTCAATGTGGGTCAGTTGCCCCACAATGGCAGAGAGAATGGTGTTGTCTCCTCGATTCCCCTTGCCATAGGCACCGCAGATCAGGACACCGTCCCGTCTGGAATTCCGTGCTTTGCGACGGAGAATGCTTGCGTAAATGTCTCGTTGCTTGCGGATCATAGCAGATAGGGAGAAGTGGGTGCGAGTCTTTTCGTACAGGGCGTGTCCCATGGTCTCCCGTTCTGCCTTGTTACGGGCAAGGTACAGCATGTGATCCCGTAGGGTGTCTATATCTCCCGGTGTGAAGAGCAAGCCGTTTGCCCCATGGTCGATGAGATAGGGGACACCGCCTACATTGGAGGAAATAGTAGCACAGCTCATCCGTGCTCCCTCCGGCAGGGCATAGGGGAAGCCCTCTGATACAGAGGTCAGCAGATTGACATCAATGGCATGATAGAAGCTGTCTATGTCCTGCTCCCATCCTGCAAAGCACACAGTCCCCTCCGGACAGAGCTCTCCTGCAAGACGTCGGATCTCTGCCTCCTGCTCGCCCTCACCTGCAATGATCAGCCGTAGCGAAGGGATCTGTGCTACTGCAAGGGCGAAGGAACGAACCAAGGTGGTCATGTCCTTGACGGGGTTGATACGGGCGGCAATGCCGAATACGATGCTGTCAGCCTCGGTTCTTAGCTTGATTTTACGGAAGTAAGCCTCACGGGAGATCACGGGCCGCTCCTGCTCAAAGTCTACGCCGTTATACAGGGTGTAGATGCGCTGAGGATCAAAGCCGCGGGAAGCCAGCAGCTTACTCATATGATGTGACACACTGACCCAACCGTCGAAGCGGGGGAGAGCGAGCTTGTTAATGTTGCCATAGGTCAGGGCGGCTATGGGTCTGCCCATATAGTCCAGACGATAGTCGGAATGGACCGTAGAAATAATGGGGATATCCGTTACTCCACGGAGCAGGAGTCCCATAAGGTTGGCACGGGCTCCGTGACAATGGACGATCTCATAGCCCTCTGTGCGGATCATGGACAGGATCTGCCTCTTGACTCTGGGGAGATGATTGTCCTGTATGACGGTAGTGGGGATCTGTAACTCTCGTGCTTCTTGCGCGAAGGGACCCTCGGTAAAACAGACCATGTGGACGGTCTCTTCTTTGCGGAGACCTGATAGGAGAGAGAGAACATGGGTCTTGGCACCTCCAACATCTCCCCCGGAGATCATGTGAATGATTTTCATATTGGCTACCCTCTTGCATTTTCAAGGATTATACAGTATAATTATACTACAAAATCGAGAAATAAGCAATATGGAGGTTTTTATGAAGCGCTTAAATTGGATCGATTATTTGGTAATTGTTGTTCTGATCGGAGCATTGGCTTTCGTAGGGCTCAAGATCCTGGGTGACAAGGATCAAACTGCCGGCTCTGCAGAGTCGAATCTACTTTCCGAGCCCAACCTGACCATGATCGTCGAGGTATCCGATCTGTCCCGTGAGATCGCAGAGAATGCAGTTGCATCCTTTGCAGGGGAGCCTCGTGAACTGGACGGCATTTCCGTTCCCATGACTCGTCTGTTTAACAGCAATCGTCTGGTAGACGGTCAGATCGTCTCCTGGGAGATCCGTGATACAGAGGACGAGCAGATCGTCACTCTCCGTTTGACCATCGATGCTAACGGCACCCTGTTCCGTGGCAGCTACAACGTAGGCACCCAGGAGGTCCGTATCGGCAAGGCATTCATCGCCAAGACCATGAGCATGGAGCTCAACGGCATGGTCGTGTCTCTGACGGAGCTTGACAAATGAGCAAGTACCTGACCGAGAGTCTGATCTGGAGACTGTGTGTAGCCATATATGGGTGGCTGCAGGGCAGCTTCCTCGGACGTTTGATCCGAATCCCGGCACAGGCATGGCGGCAGTCTGCTGTGTATGGCTTCTTCGCCCGTATTCTGAGGGCGCAGACCGGGGTGGAGCGTTCTGCCTTTTATCGCAGGGGTGGGGAGAGCAATGCCCGACTCCATCGTAGGGGTGAGGCTTTCCGCAGAGCATATGAGGAGAGCTTCCTAAATTGCCGTGTTCTGCCTGCTGTTAAGGAGAGCTTCTTCCTGGGCTTCCTACTGCGTAACGGTATTACCGGCTTGCTCCTGGGCTGTGCCGCAAGTTATGCCATTATTGACTATATCCTTCGGGATGTGCTGACCCTTAACGCCATTGCATCCATATGGGACGAGGGCTTTATGGCCCTGTGTGGATTGTGGCTCCTTGTCCAGCGGATGGGCAGAGGCAAGCCTATGGAGAGCCGCAGGAATTCTGTGGATCTCCTTGTGGGTCTGTACCTGGTGGTGGGCGTGATCCTTCTTCTGTGTACCTTGGTGCAGGATGTTTCTATTCACATTACGGGCTTCCGTGCCAGTATGCAGTATCTGATCATGTTCTTCCTCATTATTCGTCTGATTCGTCATGACAGGGACTTCCTATGGATGTATCGCCTTATGATCGCCATTGCAACGGTGATCGCTCTCTACGGTATTTACCAGTTTATCATCGGTGTAGAGATCCCCTCTAATTGGACGGATGCTGCCGAGGGGAGCGTCCGTACCCGTGTGTTTGCAATTTTCAGCAATCCCAATGTAATGGGTGGCTATATGATCCTCTTTGCACCTATGGCAATCGGCATGGCGTATACGCAGAAGGATCCTGCTACCAGAGTCTTTTACTGGATCTGCGGATTGTGCATGTGCTTGGGCTGCCTGTTCACCATGTCTCGGGGAGCTTGGCTGGGATTGGCGGTTGCGGCACTGCTCTTTGCTCTGATCGTGGATCGCAAACTGTTCTTCCTCATGGTCGTGGGGGGCATTGCGTCCTGCTTCCTGCCCTTTGTACGCAGCAGGATCGGCTACCTCTTTACCCCTGCCTTCCAAGAGTCCAACCAGCGAGCGGGCAGAGGGGTGCGGTGGGACCGTGCCTTCGGTTATGTGACCGATTACGATGCCTGGGCAATGGGCTTGGGATACGGTATGTACGGCGGAGCCGTGGCAATGCAGAACAAGATCAACCCCAACTTTGTCTATACCTATGTGGATAATTACTATGTTAAGACCATTGCAGAGAATGGTATTGCAGGCTTGACTGCTCTGCTGACTATGCTGGGCGGTCTGTTCTGGAACGGCGCCCGTGCTTGCGGCAGGACAGCCGATTCGGAGTCCAAGCCCCTGTGTGCCGGTATGCTTACGGCTTTGATCGGGTTTATGGTCCAGAGCTTCTTTGAGTGCCTGTGGGAGGAGCCCTATCTTATGGCACTGTTCTTTGTGGTAGCCGCAAT
Source organism: Faecousia sp. (assembly GCA_045644345.1). Taxonomy (GTDB): domain Bacteria; phylum Bacillota; class Clostridia; order Oscillospirales; family Oscillospiraceae; genus JAZOXB01. The sequence goes on from JAZRGR010000178.1 coordinate 7,906, forward strand.
GTTAGTATATGCAGGCTTTTTCCGCAAGAAGGAGCATTGATACCATTGTATAAACAATCGACCGCCTTCCGTCAGTCTATGTCGGAAGGCGGCTTTTGTCACGGGTTTGCATATTACGGAAAAAGGACCGTCCCGAAGGACGGTCCCTAACTTGTAGATTGTAGCAATCTGTCTGTCTATCTCAGTCGGTCGAATTAGTCGGCGACGTAGGGAAGCAGAGCGATAGCGCGAGCGCGCTTGATTGCAACGGTCAGCTGGCGCTGATGTGCTGCACAGGTACCGGTGGTACGGCGGGGCAGGATCTTGCCACGCTCAGAAGTGTAACGACGGAGCTTGCCAGCTTCCTTGAAATCGATGCTCGTAACCTTTTCTACGCAGAAGTTACAAACCTTCTTACGCTTGCGGGGGCGAGCCTTCTCGTTAGCCATTATGAGGTCCTCCTTTTCGTAAAAGTAAAGCTAAATCTCTTGTGGAAAGTTTAGAAGGGGAGTTGGCTGTCGTCATCCTCGATCATAGCGAAGTCGGAGGACGGAGCGGGCGCGGCAGGAGCAGCGTAGCCATAACCGTTACCGGCAGGAGCATTGCCATAAGCCGGAGCGTTGCCGTAGGGGGCATTGCCGTAGGCGGGAGCATTGCCGTAGGGAGCGGAATTGCCGTTGAAAGCAGGTCCGTTGCCGTAGGAGTTAAAGCCGTTGTCGCCACCCTCACGTCTGGAATCACCGAAGTAGACATTGTCTGCGATGACCTCTGCGCTGCGGCGCTTATTTCCCTCTTTGTCGTTCCAGTTGCGGATCTGGAGACGACCGGAAACCACTGCCATGCGGCCCTTGGTGAAGTACTTGCTGACGAACTCAGCAGTGCTGCGCCAGGTGACGATGTCAATGAAATCCGTCTCTCTCTCGCCGGTAGCGGAATTGGAGAAATCCCGATCCACAGCGATAGAGAATGTGGCCACTGCTACGCCGGAAGCGGTCCGACGGAGCTCGGGGTCACGGGTAAGACGACCCATGAGAACGATATGGTTCAGCATGATGTAGGGCCTCCTTAACCTTCGACTGCGACGATGATGGAACGCATAATGCCGTCAGTGATCTTGAACACACGGTCCAGCTCAGCGGGGAGCTCGGGCTTGCATTCGCAGGTCATGAAGACATAGTAGCCTTCGGGCAGATCGTTGATGGGATAGGCCAGCCGACGCTTGCCCCACTCCTCGATACCGGTGAGAGTACCTTCTGCCTCAACCATCGCCTTGAACTTTTCCACGAGAGCAGCGATACCCTCCTCACCCTTAGCGGGGTCGATGATATAGATGATCTCATACTTTGCGGAAATCTTAGCCATGTTTTGTGCACCTCCTTTTGGACTTTTAGGCCGACAATCTCGTTGCCGGCAAGGATAGCCTGTATTCACAAGCCCATACATTTTACTCCATATTCCCCAAAAAGTCAAGAGTTTTTTATAAAAATATTCCTCAAAATATCATTATCCGCAGTTCAAATTCCGATTTATCGCTCCCTTCGGTCGCGTAAATCGGAATAATGGAAAATGGAAAATGTATAATGTAAAATTTCGGTATCCCTTCGGGATGGATTTAAAATAGAGCAACATATTGTCGATACAATCTGTGGTATTTCCA
>JAZRGR010000179.1:0-2817 GCA_045644345.1 Faecousia sp.
GTATTTCAAGGGAATCTCTGATTAAATCGCCGAGAGCAATCGGCGAGAGATTTTGTTCCAAATTGTGGTTTGGAAAACGCAGGAATACTTTGTGTATTTCAAGTTTTTCAAGCCGAAAAGTTGGGACAAAAGATTCGCTGAGTGCCGATGGCTATTTATTCAGAGTTTCCCAAGTTTTTCAAACCGAAAAGTTAGGACAAAAGATTCGCTGAGTGCCGACGGCTATTTATTCAGAGTTTCCTTAGTTTTCGTGGACGACGGCTACACCGTCGATGAGGTTTGCCATGATGAGGCTGCCGTGGATCGCCACCTGACGCTCTAAGAGGTCGGTGAGGATGACCATGTCCTCCTTGCACTCGATGCGTGTCACATTGGACAGCACAACGGCATCGGGGGAAACCTTGTCACGGTATACGGTAGACAGGCACATAGGGACTCCTCCTTACTTGAGAGAGGCAAGGACAGCGGACAGCCGCAGATTGCCCTTCTCGAATTCGCTGACAGCAGCCATGACCTGAGAGGCGGCTACACCGTTGCCCAGCTCCTCCAGCTTCTTGGCAAGCTGTGCCAGCTCATGGGCATGGGCGGTATTGTGCTTGACCATGTAATCCATAAGGGCAAGGGTCTCCTGCATGGGGTCGCAGGCAGTGCAGCTGCCGCAACCGCCCTCGTGGCAGTGAGAGTGCTCGTGGTCGTGATGGTCGTGATCATGATGATGGTGCTCGTGGTCATGGCAATGACCGTGGCTGTGATCGTGATGGTAGCAAATCATATTTGTTCTCCTTTGATGAGATAGGTTTCTCTTATTGTAACAGCTCAGATGCCAAATTGTCAATAGCTGTTGTGCTGTCCTCGTTAAGAGCCGAGCGGACAGTCACTACGGTGGGGCAGTAGGTCAGGTCCTTAGCCTTGTCCAACAGCTCCTGCATGACCTTGGCAGAGCGGGGAGCCCAAGAGCCGTTCTCAATGAGGCCAACGGTGCGGTTACGGAAATTCCGCTCCACCAGTGCAGACAGGAAGGTCCGCATATGGGGGAACACCTCACCGTTATAGGTGGGGGCGGCTAAGACCAGCTTGCTGTAGCGGAAAGCCTCGGCAACCACCTGTGCCATGTCGTCCCGGTCAAGGTCGTAGGTAACGACCTTGGCTGCGCCCATGGCACGGAGCCTGTCTGCCAAGAGGAGGGCGGCGGCCTTGGTGTTGCCGTAAATGGAGCTGTAGGCAATGACGATGCCCTCTTCCTCTACTGCGTAGGATGCCCAGGTAAGGTACTTGCTTACATAATGCCCCAGGTTCTCCTTGAGAACGGGGCCGTGGGTGGCACAGATCACGGAGATGTCAAGGGTGGCAGCCTTCTTAAGCAGTGCCATGGCCTGGGGACCGTACTTGCCCACGATGCCGATGTAGTAGCGGCGAGCCTCGTCATCCCAGGGCTCCTCTACATCCAGAGCACCGAACTTGCCGAAGGCATCGGCAGAGAACAGGACCTTCTCCGTAGTCTCGTAGCTGACCATAACCTCGGGCCAGTGAACCATGGGAGCGGATACGAAGGCAAGGTTGTGCTTGCCCAAGGACAGGGTACTGCCCTCCTGCACGGTCACACGCTCGCTCTTGAGCTGACCGGGGAAGAAGTTGTCCATCATAACAAATGCCTTGGCATTGGAAACAATAGCCGCATTGGGATAGGCACGGGTAAAGGCGGCAATGGAGCCTGCGTGATCCGGCTCCATGTGATGGATCACCAGATAATCAGGCTGTCTGCCCTCCAGAACCCGGTTCAGATTGTCCAGCCATTCCTGCGTAAAACCGGGGTCTACGGTATCCATGACAGCGATCTTCTCGTCACGGATCACGTAGGAGTTATATGCCATGCCGTTGGGAACCTTGTATTGACCCTCGAACAGGTCCACCTTATGATCGTTAACGCCAATATAGAAAATGTGATCGGTAATGTACATAGTCGATACTCCTTTTTCTTCACAGGGACTCTCACCGCCCCCTCATTCCGTAATAGTATATCATAAAGTTTTGGAAAAATCAAGATAGAAATAAGAATTATTATCATAATTTTCCAATCATCCACAAAAAATCAAATTCCCGATTGATGGAGCAGTCCGCCAACGTTCCTCCGGGCTCTTGGCTCTCCCTCCGGGAGAGCTGTCCCGAAGGAACTGAGAGGGAAAACGGAATTATCGTCATCCGTAGACATTTTGCGTGAAACGTACAAGCAATCAAATTTGTTCGTAGGGAACGACCCTGTGTCGTTCCGCCGGATTGCAATATACGATGGCATAAATTTCTAAGGAAACATCCTGCAAATTTCCTATGTTATCGACTAATATCCGAATTTTCCTAACATAATTGCTGCATACGGGTTTCGACTCTGCCACGGAATGACACAGGGTCGTTCCGCCGGATTGCAATATACGATGGCATAAATTTCTAAGGAAACATCCTGCAAATTTCCTATATTATCGACTATTATCGGACTTTCCCTAACATAATTGCTGCATACGGGTTACGACACTGCCACGGAACGACACAGGGTCGTTCCCTACGAACATGCATGGCAGTGCATCCGCAATAACGGAATTTGTACGGGTGACGATGGTGCAATTTACCCTCTCCGTCGCTTCGCGACCCTGTTCCCCGGATCAGAACCGTCCTCCCCGGGTTCCCTCCCGGCATGGCTCCGCCCTCATCGTTCCCTTGTGTCTTGCAGAGACCATCATTTGTTCAAATTCCGGTTTGTCGTTCTGTTGATTTCCGAATTTGTTCGTAGGGGCGACCTGTGGTCGCCCGCAAAATGTTTCGATT
>JAZRGR010000180.1:0-10883 GCA_045644345.1 Faecousia sp.
TGGAAGCGTACCTCCACCGAATATTACGACACCCTCGTTGATGACTGTCATGTATTCAGCTTTGGCATCGACCTGACCAAACTCTTTGAAGGTCTGGATTCCGAAACCGCAGAGGTCACCAACCTCTTCAAGTCCGATAAGTTCAAGGTATACAACGAAACCGACGGCTATTGGGTACAGGCGGAACTGGACGAAGAAACCGGCTACTACTATGTGACCGATCATGTTGTGGAAGAAGCAGATGCTACCGTATTTGTCCCTGTTGCTGTGGAAGATGACTTTGGCAAGATCTTCATCAAGGGTCTGGAAGATGACAGCTATGTGATTACCGAGGTAGAAACCGCCGACGGTTACACCCTCCTAAAGGATGACATTAAGCTGGTTATTACTGCTCTGGAAAACGAGGACTGCACCTGCGATATCTACTCCGAAGATATTCTCGGTGTTCTGCAGAACGATCCCCACTACGCCTTTGATGGCGGTTATGATCTGAAACTCAGCGGTATGCCCCAGAAACAGCTCCATCATCTGCTCCTGACCGCAGAAGCTACTGTAGATACCAATGCAGTTACCATGGAAGCTGACGGCGAATCCCTCAATGCCTTTGTTCCCCTGACCATCGTGAACACCGAAGGCTTTGACCTCCCCAATACCGGTGACAACGGCACTCTGATTTTCACCGCAGGTGGCATTCTGATGATGTTCGCAGCAGTCGTTGTGATCCTGTTCGTGTGTAAGAAGCCCAAGGATGCAACTGCCAACGCAAGCAAGAAGTAATTCATAATCAACACTCGGTCGGAGGGTTCATCCCCTCCGACCCCTTTGTGGGAGGACAATCTATGAAGAAGAAACTTATATTGATCGCTGTTGCGGTCATTGCCTTCTTAGGAGCACTTGGGCTTACGTTGTATCCTTTGATCAGCACAGCCTATAACGAGAGCCACCGTTCCGAGATCCAAACTCATTACGAAGAAAAAGTAATGGACACGGATCGCTCTAAGCTGATGGAGGAACTGCAGAAAGCCCATGCTTACAACCGAAATCTGACAGACTATAGTCAAGAAGCTTTGTTGGAAGCAGAGAATGAATACAAAGATTGCCTAAACCTCATGGGTGACGGCATTATGGGCTATATAGAAGTCCCGAAGATCCATGTTCAGCTTCCCATCTACCACGGCACCAACGCAGACACCTTAGAAATCGGTGTTGGGCATCTGTTGGGAAGCTCTCTCCCTGTCGGAGGAAAGAACACCCATTCCGTGCTGACAGCCCATTCCGGCATGGCTACAGATAAAATGTTCTCCGACCTTCCGCAGATGGCAGAGGGAGATGTATTCTACTTGGAAATCATGGGCGAAACTCTTGCCTACCAAGTAGATCAGATCAGGACAGTTACGCCCTACGATACCACCTATCTTTCTACCGTGGCAGGAGAAGACCTTTGCACCCTCGTTACCTGTACTCCCTTTGGAGTAAACACCCACAGACTTTTGGTGAGAGGCACACGAATCCCTTATGAAGAAGCTGTAGAAATTCAAGAGGAAATCGAAGCAGTTACCGAGCCGGCATCCACATGGGAACAGCATTATGTCAGAGGCATCCTTTTCGGTATAGGTGGCTCTGTATTTCTTTTGCTTCTTGGATACACCCTTTGGAAAGGATGGAAGAAACGCCATGATCACTAAACGCATCGTCATTGTCCTTATGGTCGTTATGTTCCTTGTAGGACTGGCTGTTCTAATCTATCCCCATTACCAAGGTGCAAAGATCGAGGACGAAATGGAATCCGAGGCAATCGCCTTTTTGGAGAGCGTACAATCCGAGAATCCTACCGAAACGGAAGAAGTGTCGAATGTGACACAGCCTATTCCCACTGAAAAGGAATGGAAGTATCCCGTGCTTTGGGAGGACATGAACTCCTACAATGAAACCATTTATGCCGAGGAGCAGGCGGGCTTAAAGAACAAAGCTTCCTATAGAAATCCTTCTTTTCTTCTCTCTGATTACGGATTAGAAAGCGAAGTGTTCGGAGTTGTGCAGATTCCTAAATTGGAAATTCAACTGCCCATCTACTTGGGAGCAACAACTGATCACATGAGCAAAGGTGCCGCCCATCTGAGCCAAACAAGCCTGCCCATTGGAGGGAAAAACACCAACTGCGTAATTGCCGGTCATTGCGGTTGGGAAGGTGCCGCCTACTTTCGCTACATCTCCGAACTGAAGGCCGGCGATGAAATCATCATTACAAACCTATGGGAAACCATAACCTACACCGTCACAGGCTCCAAGATCATTGATCCCAACGAAACCGATTCTATTTTGATTCAGGAAGGACGGGAAATGCTGACCCTGCTGACCTGCCACCCTTACGCATCCGGAGGTAGACAGCGGTACTTGGTATTCTGTGACCGACAAACTACAGAAGGAGGAATCTAAATGTACATTGACAAAGACCTTGTGGAATACACAAAGAAACGCTACCCGCCCGGTACACGGATTGAACTGGACTCCATGGGAGATGATCCCCGTCCTGTTGCTTCCGGAACAAAAGGTACGGTGAGAGTAGTGGATGACATGGGAACTGTTCACTGTGACTTCGACAACGGCAGAAGAATGGGGCTTATCCCCGGTGAGGACTCTTTCCACATCATCTCCGCAAGAAACCGCAACGGAAGGGAGGAAAGATAATATGGAGCAGACCGAAAAACGCATGGCGGGAACCTATGAGATCATCCATGCCATGCACATCGGAGATCGGGAAATTGTCATTGGAGAATGGAACGATGCTCCGGAAGAAGAACGATTTATGTGTGCTGTCTGTACGCAGAATGAGATCTTCGCCCAATACAATCAGGTCATGGTATCGGACGATTTTGCCGAAATCGTAAAGCTCTACGGCATGAGAATGACGAAACAGGCAGAAAAAACGATCATTGATTTGAACTATGCCGGGCTTACAAAGGAAGACCGACGCATCTACACAGATAAGGATTGCGACCCCGTTGGACAGCAGGATTTGAATGGGAAGGTTGTTGTCATTCGCCCGGATGTACTCCGCAGAGAATACCAACAGGCAACCCACCAAATCTGCATTTGCACCGGAGGGTTCGGAGCGAGTCCCAATGCCAGAGGGAGAGCTGTTTATTGCAGAAATCTTCTGACAGGCAGAGAAGAGAAGTTCTACCGTTCTGACCTTATGGGCATTCTCCCTCCCGAAAAGCAGCCCGAATGGGTGCAGAAGGGTGTGGAGCAGTATCACAAGAGGAAAATGCAGAACAAGGAGACGAGATGATGGATCCAAGACCTTTAGCATTTGGTGAACAGCCATATTGCTACACGCAGAGTCACGAGATGAATCTTCAGACGGGATTCCTCGGACAGCTTCAATGCAATATTGGCGACAGCAAAGATAAATTTCAAGCCACATTCTCTCCCTTCCATGCCGGAAAAGTTACATCCGCTTTTCGCACGGAACTCACTTCTGTGGTGAGTATCCTGCGAAAAAGTGCATCGTACCAGAAACTAATGGGAAGCCGAAGTGAGTTGGTGGCCTTTTGTGAAGCCAATCCGGAACATAAAATCCCCGACACTCGGAGTGAATATGGCCTCCGTTTAGACAAGGAATCCTACTCCTACTTGGTTCGCATGGATCCTAATGGAAGCGATCAAAACATTTCTATCTACTGCTACCAACGAAAGGAACTGGACCGGCACTTGACCCAAGCGGCACGAGGCGTTCCGTTCCTTGATACGCAAAACAGAGAAGTGTTTCGCCTTGCAGATGGTGACAAGCTGAGAATTGTTCCCAAAGAGGGCAAGCCCCGTGATTTTGTTTGTCGCTATGTTGATCCCTCGCATATGGAACTCCAAGGAGTGTATTATCAGCTAATCGACAATCGCAACTTTGCAGAATTGTCAAAGGAACAGCATGATGATCTGATTCCTTTGCGAAGATCTCTGCCGGAACATTGCTACGCACTTTTGGAATCCGAAAACAAACTCATCCGTATCACAAAAGGTGTGTACGGCTACCACGAGATTTCCGACCTTGGAGATGATGGACGAGCAGTTGTTGATACGAAAAATGCCGAAATCGGTGCTACCAAAGCCCAAGAAGCGGCTATGCTGGCAGGATGCTTGTTCGGCTGGGAGAAACCTGCGGCAGATCCTAAGAACTATAACGAATTGGGTCACATGATATCCGCAGGTGTAAAACTGCGGGGTATTGACCGATGAAAGGAGGACGAATATGGACATTAAACCTATGACCGGACCGGAAATGCTCTACTGCTACGCTCAGAGCCAGCAGATCAGTATGCAGACCGGCTTGATTGGCCATCTTCGTGGCGATATGGACAGTGACGGGCAGGGCTTTTTCACAACCTTCTTTGATTTCCGTGATAGTCTGAAAACAGAGGAATTCAAAGCAGAGTTTGACACGGTGATCAATGCCTTGCGGAAGGATCCCGAATATCAGCAGTGCCTCGGCAATCGTGGTAAGCTGCGAGCCTTTTGCTATGCCCATCCCGAAAGCAGAATCCAAAGTGATCGGGATGACTACGGTTTCCGTGTAAACACCGATGCCTACAGCTATTTGGTGCGGCTGAATCCCAATCGTGGGGAATATAACTTCTATGTTTATTGCTACAAACGGGAGAGCTTAGATCGACACATGAGGCAGGCAGAGCGAGGGATCCGCTTTATTGATCCCAATTACCGAGAAAAGTTCCGTGTAGCTGACGGAGATAAGATCCGGATTGTTACTGCAGAAGGCCGCAATCGAGATATGAAGGTTCGCTATATTGATGAGTACCATATGGAAACAACCGGTTCGTGGGGAAATGACCTCTATCATATTTGCGAATTTGCGGAACGCTTTGAGGCACGGGGGTGCAAGGACATTTTCCCCATGCGATCCTCTCTCCCCGAACATTGCTACTCTATGCTGTCTGCGGAAAATACGCTGATTAAGATCGTCAAAGGCGAATCCGGCTACCATGAGGTCTGCCAATTGGATGAGCACGGCAGGAAAACCGTGGATGCCAAGAATTCTGCTATCGGTGTGACCAAAGCCCAAGAAGCGGCTATGATCATTGGCTCCATGTTTGGCTGGGACAAGCCCGGTGCCGATCCCAAGAACTATGATGAGCAAGGTGTCCCCATAGCCACTCAAAATCGCAACCGAGGTGAAGCCCGATGAAGTACAGCATCCGAGTCAAGGAAATCAATTACGGTATCCTTGAAATCGAAGCATCTTCCAAGGAAGAGGCTCTGTCGAAAGCTGAAACCCGCTATGCTATGGGAAATACCGTTTGGGAGTGCGGCGAATTTGAATTTCAAGATGTGCGAGAAATCCCACGCTTGATCCCTCTCCGTCCTCAATCCTACGGCAAGGAAAGATAAGGTGAATCTATGACCGAATGCAAGCATGTAATCTGGAGCAACCGAGATTTAGACCTTGACGATTGGAGAGACGATCTGTTGGAGGAATACCCAGATGCAGATGAGGATAAGCTGTATGAGCTTATGCTTGAACAAAACGCATCCTACCTTGACGATGAACGAGCCAATCTGAACATCCACCTACGCAATCCGATTCTTGTGGTTGCAGATGTAGGACGATGGGACGGTCGTCACATGGGATACGCAGAGGTGAAAAGCGGTAACATCCGTGACTGTCTCTATACGAGCTTGGACTATGCCACTTGGTATGTAGATCAGCTTGGGGATCTCCGCTGTGATGCGATCCACCATGACGGCACGAATCATTATCTCTATCGTGTGTACAAGGATGGTGTATCTCAAAGCAGCATCGAAAATCTGAAAGCAAAGATCCTGGACGGAACTGCAACCCGTGCAGATATTACCCGTCTGACCAAACGCTTGGGAGATGATATCGGAAAGGTCTACGGCTGGACTTTTCCCCAACCGGGACGAAAACAACAAGAAAGATAGGAGGTACAAATGGACAAACAAACCGCCATTCATGAATACCTGAAAAAGCATCATGTAGGCAAGAGCAGAGCTATATTCAGCCGGGATCTGCAAAGGCTGTTCTGCATAGACGGACGAACTCTACGCCGAAAGATCAATGGCTTGCGGAAAGACGGTGTTCCCATTTGCAGTGACGAAAGTGGATATTACTATGCCCAACACCAACAGGAAATCAACGACACGGTATGCCGACTGAATGGGTTACTCACCACCATGTCCAATGCGAGAACCGGTCTGCTCTTTGCCTCTATCATTGCCCCTACAGCTTCCAAGGTGGAACTAACCATTAAAATCGAATAGGAGGTGAACCTATGGCAGACAAATATAGCCTGATGAAGGATGTAGCGAGGCAAATCGCCTTGGACATTACTTCCGCAACAGGCAAGTATACTGCATTCTTAAAAACTGCCGCCAACAACTACAAATACAGCTTTACGGATCAGTTGATTATCTATGACCGAAAGCCCGATGCAACGGCCTGTGCAGAGATCGACATGTGGAATAAGCTGGGCAGATGGGTCAACCGCCATACCAAAGGCATTCCTCTCCTTGTTGCAGGAAGTCCGAACCGTCTGAGATATGTCTTTGATGTGTCCGACACCAACAGCCGAGCCGGTATCGAAGTCAAGCTGTGGCAGATGCAACCTGAGTATGCGGCAGGAGTGCAGGAATCTCTTTCCAACTATTTGGGTATGGAAGAAAGCACCTTAGACTTCCCGTTATTCTTACAAAAAGTTGCCCAAACTGCTACGGAAGATAACCTCGAAGACTATCTTGCACAGCTTCAAGAAGCGCGGCAGGAAAGCCTGTTGGAATCCCTCGACGAAAGCAAACTGAAAAGCTATTTGAGGAAATCTGTTGCAAGTTCCGTCGGCTATATGCTCATGCACCGGTGCGGTATCGATCCGGATCGGTATTATAGTTTCTTGGACTTTGTGCATGTCATGGACTTCAATACCGAGGAAACCATCCAAGCCTTGGGAACTGCAAGCAGTGATATCTCCGAAAATATTTTGCGAGAAGTCGAAAAAAGTGTCAGATCTCAAGCTCGCACATTTGCACAATCATCCAAAAGAGAGTATGATACAGGTAGAAATACAAATAACGAAAGGAGCACGAATCATGGAACTGACCTACAAGAGACAGGGGGACTACCTGATCCCCGATCTGGAACTGCCGGAGGAACCCAAGATCGGCAAGTACGGAATGCTTCGGAGAACTTACCTGCAACAGAACAAGAAGGTGATCTTCGGAGCAATGCAGATGAAGGAAACCCTGAAGGATCATCTGGAGGAAGTGGATCGTCAAGCCAACGAGATGATGGAACGCCTGATGTCCCAAATGGCGAAGGAACAGGGCGTGACGGAGGAACTGAAAGCCCGGGATCAGATGGCTTGGGTACAGCAGATGAACAACATCCGCAACACAGCGGAGGAGATCGTCCTGAGAGATCTGATCTACCGTTAAGCGGTCACGACTTTAACGCTCGAACACCCTACGATTATTTCCACCAAGATCACGAGAAGAACGAACTTCTGAGAAATCACAGCCCCTTAAAAGATCATAGGCACGACATAGCCGCATTCTTTAACGCTCACCGAGACGATAAAGAGTGCGGCTTTTTTATTAGGGATCACTTTGGTAGTGAACCTGTGGAAGTAACTTTGGAGGACGGACAGGTCGTGGGCTACCAAGCCTATGCCGATCTGATCCATATGTGGCGAGGAAACTTCGCATCGCGTGAACGGGAAGCCTTTGAGCGTTGGGATCGGATAGCCTACCGTATTGCAGGCATGATAGTCATGGAAGCATGGCTTAGCGACAGCGAAAAGCCTATCTTTCCTTCGGAGAAACAGCAGAACACTATAGCGTTGCAGGCTACAGCCAAAGATGGAAGCAAATTCATTCTTCCTCAAGGTGCTATCGACTATATCTTAACCCATGGCTCCGGTATGTATAATGGACGCTTCCGCATCTATGAGCAGTTCCTAAAGAACGAACCCAAAGAGAAAAACATCGCATTCCTAAAGGATGAATACGGCACCGGTGGTCACTCCGATGCAATTCCCGGAAGCGGCTTTATGGAAATGCATGACGGAAAGGGTATTGAGATCCGCCGATCTTCGTCCACAAAGCCCGGCATGGAGGCAAAAGTTCTTATCACATGGCCCATGGCTGAAAAGCGAATCCGAGAATTGGTTGCCGCAGATCGCTATCTGACACCCTCCGAAAAGAGGGACTACGCCAAGTATGTGCGAGCAGAAGAAGCCCGAAGAAAACGTAGTGCTTTGGTATCGGAATATCACTCCATTATTACGGACTACAACGATTACTGGACACAGCTTTCACAGAAAGAAAACTGCATCCGAACCTATCCTCTTCACGATTGTTACCAAGCCTTCCGTATGGGAGAAAAGACCATAGGAAGAGGCGAGGATAAGACTTTCATTCTTCCCGCAATGCGAGAGATCATGGAACGGATCGTGGAAGCCAATACCCACCACGCAGACCGAGCCAAGGCAATGTTGGAAAAGCTCAAGGGTGAAATTTCCCTGCCATTGGAACCAACCTATGATGAGTTGAATCCTCCGCCTCCCTTGCCCAAAGAGTACCGTCTCAGTGAAGGTGATATCGTGAGAGTTGGTACACTGCGGTATGAAATTCTTGCGGTGCGTGACAAGGAAGTTACCGTCCGTGATGCAGATTTCATTATGGATATTAAAGATTTTCCCAAGGAAGCCTTCTTTGAAAGCCTGAAAGAAAGTCCCTCTAATGATCGATACCTTCATGTGATCGAGGAAGTGCCTGCACAGGCCAGGGAGGACAATCACAGTGAAACGGGAACACAAACACAAATCAATACACTGAAGGAAGTAGAGATTGTCGCATCTACCGGCGAGGATATTCCCAACGAGGAACAATTCGAGGATCACCTCGATGTAGCTGTTGGCCTGATCGAAGATTATTGCCGAAAAGAATTCGGAGAAGGTGCAACTTCGGATGATTTAAGCAAGATCCCGATCACCTACACTACCATCACAGACCATGAAATACCCATTCAGATCTATGTGGATTTGATCGAGTTTTCTTTGATTCGGGAATTGGATGGTGAAATCTATGAGAGGCGTCAATATGATTCTCTGTCTGAACTGATCTCCAAGGAATTGGAGCATCTTGATTTTGATGTCCTTATAGATGTGCCGGACGAAGACTTGATTGAACGAGGTTTAGTGCCTGAGAATTTCAGCACCTATGCCCCGTTGCATGTAGAAGTCTCGGAAAAGATTGCAGAAGCGGAACCTGTACCGGAGATCACCCTCACTCCTCCGAAAACAATCCGCAAGTCTCAGACTCCTGCAACTATCCTTTATCCCGAAATCCCATCCGAGCAGAGAAGGAACTACCGTATCACGGACGATAACTTAGGTGTAGGAACGCCCGGACAGCGATATATCAACAATGTTTCTGCAATCCGTTTGCTTAAAACCTTGGAAGCGGAACACCGTTTGGCTACACCGGAGGAGCAGGAAACCCTTTCAAAGTATGTTGGTTGGGGTGGTTTGTCCCACTGGTTTGACGACCGACATCCCAAGTACCAAGAATTGAAGGAGTTGCTGACGCCGGAGGAATACGCTGCCGCCAGAGAATCTGCTCTGACGGCTTTTTACACCCCTCCTGTGGTTATCCGTGCCATCTATCAGGCTATGGAAAATATGCAGTTCCAACAGGGAAATATCTTGGAACCGTCCTGTGGTATCGGTAATTTCCTCGGTATGCTTCCCTACAGTATGAGTGAATCTCAGATGTTCGGTGTGGAATTGGACAGTATTTCCGGTCGCATTGCCCAACAGTTGTATCAAAAGTCCTCTATCGCAGTGCAAGGCTTTGAGAAAACAGCTCTTCCCGATAGCTTCTTCGACCTTGCTGTTGGCAATGTCCCATTCGGACAGTTTAAGGTGCCTGACAAACAATACGACCGCCATAATTTCCTGATCCATGATTATTTCTTTGCCCGCACTTTGGATAAAGTTCGTCCCGGTGGTGTGATTGCGTTTATCACATCTAAGGGAACTATGGACAAAGAAAATCCTGCCGTCCGAAGGTATATTGCTCAGAGAGCAGACCTTTTGGGAGCAATCCGCTTGCCTAACAACACCTTCAAAGCCGCCGCAGGCACGGAAGTCACCGCAGATATTTTGTTCCTGCAAAAGCGTGACCGCCTCATCGACATTGAGCCGGATTGGGTCCATCTGAACACAGATGAAAACGGTATCCGTATGAATCAGTATTTCATCGACAACCCGGATATGATCCTGGGCGAAATGAAACCTGTCATGGGACCCTTCGGACAGGAAACTGCCTGCATTCCCATGGAAGGAGCAGAACTGTCCGAACTGTTGGAGGGTGCTATTCAAAACATCCACGGTGAAGTCCTTTCATATGAGTTCGACGAGCAAGGCGAGGCTGTGGAGGACAACTCCATTCCCGCAGATCCCAATGTCCGTAATTTCAGCTATGCCTTGGTGGATGGAAAAATCTACTTCCGAGAGAACAGCCGTATGCACCCCAAGGAGATGTCTGCCACTGCCGAAAGTCGAGTCAAAGGCTTAATCGGCATCCGTGATTCTGTCCGCAAGCTCATTGAGTTGCAGACAGAAGATTATCCCGACAGTATGATAAAGGCAGAACAGGCTCACCTGAACGAACTGTACGATACTTTCGAGAAGAAGTATGGTCGTATCAATTCCCGTGCCAATTCCTCTGCTTTTAGTTCAGATAGTTCCTACTTCCTACTGACCTCTTTAGAGGTTATGGACGGTGAAGGAGCATTTGTCCGTAAGGCAGATATGTTCAGCAAGAGAACCATTCGCCGCCGACAGACTGTGACT
>JAZRGR010000181.1:0-4035 GCA_045644345.1 Faecousia sp.
CCTGTGCCGTTCCTACTACGAGTCCATGGGCGGTAAGTTCGGCGACGAGTTCGACGCATCCGCTGCTGACTACAAGTTCGGCAAGGGCCCCGACTCCATCGCTTACAACGGTCCCTTCGTTATCACCAACTACACTGCAAACAACATCATCTCCTACGAGACCAACGAGCCCTACTGGAATGTTGATGGCAACAACCTGACCAAGATGACCTTCATGTACACTGACGGCACTGACCATCAGAAGATGTACGATGACTTCTTCAACGGCGTTGTTGACACCATGGGCATGACCACTGAGCGCGTTGAGATCGCTCGCGCTGCTGGCACCTTCGACAAGTACGCTTACATTGCTGATACCAATGCTACTACCTACTGCGGTTTCTTCAACCTGTACCGTACTGCATTCGCTAACTTCGATGATGCTTCTCAGGGTATCTCCCCCAAGACTGAGGAAGAGATCGAGCGCACCACCGCAGCAATGCTGAACAAGAACTTCCGTCTGGCTCTGGCTACCGCTATCGACCGCGCTACCTACAATGAGCAGACTGTTGGCTCCGAGCTGAAGCTGACCAACCTGTGCAACTCCTACACTCCCGGTACTTTCGTTTCCCTGGATGAGGAGACCACCGTTTCCATCAACGGCACCGACAAGACCTACGCAAAGGGCACCTTCTACGGCCAGATCGTACAGGATCAGCTGGATGCTGACGGCATCGCTCTGACTGTTTGGAACGGCCTGACCTCCTCCGGCTTCGACGGCTGGTACAATGTTGATGCATGTAAGGCATACATCGCTGCTGCTGCTGAGGAACTGGCTGCTGCTGGTATCGAGGTTTCCGCAGAGAATCCCATCTACCTGGATATCCCCTGCCGTACCGACTCCACTGTTGGCATGAACCAGAAGCAGGCTATGAAGAAGTCCATCGAGGCTGCTACCGACGGTATGATCATGGTCAACCTGGTTGAGTACGCAACTCGCGACCTGTACCTGGCTGCTACTTACCCCTTCAATGTTGGTAACGAGGCTAACCTCGACCTGAACGACGGTTCCGGTTGGGGTCCCGACTACGGTGACCCTTCCACCTACCTGGGCACCATGCTGCCTGACTATGCTGGCTACATGACCAAGTCCCTGGGTATCTTCTAAGATCACCCTTCTGAAATTCTTCTAAAACGGGGAGGATGGACGAATTTCGTCCATCCTCCATCGTGGCTGTATAGCGAACTATTTGAATGCGTAGGAAATGCTGCCCTCAGTATTCCAGAAAGACGCAATTCGTTTTCCGGGAATATTGAGGGCAGTACTTTCTACTGCCTAAGTATGAAATTGCAAGTTTTATAGAATAAATAAGAGATGAGTGACTGAATATGACGAAATATTTAATTAACAGAATCCTGCGTGCGCTCCTTTCTGTTATCATCGTGGTCGGTGTCATCATGGTTATGGTTTACACCTTCCTGGATAAAAATGCCATCTTTGCAGAAGACCCTGTTTTCAACAAGCAGCGTCTGAACGGCAGAGAGACATATATGATGCAGCAGTGGGAGTTGTTCGGTTACCTGGACTATGTTTCTTTCAGCGACTACCTGAAGGGTGAGGTCCGTGAGGGTAATATCGACCAGGCAACTTACGATGCAGTTATCAAGCTGGGCAAGACCAGCGAAGCAGATAGCGAAGAGACTGCTAAGTATGTAGCCGAATTCACTGAGAAGATGGAAGAGGATGGCTATACCATGCGCCGTCTGGACGGTCAGACAAAGCCTAAGTCCAAGAAGTATAAGGATGGCGGCGATCCCCGTCTGTTTGCATACAAGGATATTCCTCTTGCTAAGCGTCTGCTGACTTACTTCACCAAGCTGATCCGCATTGACAATATTAATTTTGCCTCCGGCGATGTTGGTGAGCGTGGCTTGACCTTTACCTGGCGTGACCCTGCCTACGGCGGAGAGAAATTCTCACCAGCCATTATGGGTAATGGTACGATGTACAAGTATCTGCTGTACTGTGATGATCAGTTCCCCTATATTCATCAGAACCTGATCACCATTAACTTGGGTAAGTCTTTCTCCGTCAATAAGGATATTGACGTATTCAGCACCATGACTGACAAGCAGGGCGGTTTCCATCGTAGCATGGTTACCTATCCTTCCGGTGTTGTGGAAGAAACTGCTGACGATCTGCACTCTTTGACCTATGTGGAAAATTCTCTGGGTCTGAGTGAATTGAACCAGAAGTACTACGTGGACGATTATACCAGTGTTATCACTGCAAGAAATGGTCTGTCCAAGATGGGCTACTCCTTTGTGATCGGTATTATCTCTGTTATCCTGGCATATATGCTGGCACTGCCCCTGGGCGTGCTGATGGCACTGAAAAAGGACAAGTTCATTGACAAGCTGGGTACCTTCTATATCGTGTTCATTATGGCAGTTCCTTCTCTGGGTTATATCTTCATTTTCCGTGCAATCGGTAACAAGCTGGGCCTGCCCACTACCTTTAACATGGAGAATCCCACAACCCTCATGTATGTGCAGCCTATCATCTCCCTGGCTCTGCCTTCCATCGCAAAACAGATGAAGTGGCTGCGCCGTTATATGATCGACCAGATGAACTCCGACTATGTTAAGTTTGCGCGTTCCGGCGGTCTTTCTGAGGGCGAGATCTTTGCTAAGCACATTCTGAAGAACGCAGCGATCCCTGTTGTTCACGGTGTTCCCGCTTCTGTTCTGTTTGCGCTGACCGGCGCGATCATCACCGAGCGTGTGTACCTGGTTCCCGGTATCGGTAATGTTCTGACCACCGCAATCAATGCTTACGATAACGGTGTTATCGTCGGTGTTACCCTGTTCTATGCTGTGATCTCTGTCACTGCAGTTATCCTTGGTGACGTTCTGATGTCCATGATGGATCCCAGAATTTCCTTCACCACGAAAGCGAGGTAATTGACTATGGATAAAATCAATCTGGATCAATTCAATATGTCTGATGCCGAGCTGTTTGCACCCGTCGGCCTGGACGAGTTCGAGTCCGAGCGTATTACCGCGCCCCGTTACTCCTACTGGAAGTCCGTGTTCCGCGTGTTCTTCCGCAAGAAGATCAACATTGTTGTTCTGTCTATTCTGGCGGTTCTGATTATTTTCGCATATGTGTATCCTGCTGTGATCCACTATGATGCCAATGTTGACCCCTATATCAACATTATGGACTCCACCACCAAGCACCTGAAGCCTGCTGCCGCTATGGAAAAGTTTGGTCCTCAGCTGAAGTGGATCCTGGGTTCCGGCGCTTCCGGTGAATCTACCTTTAACGCAATTTGGTACGGTTCCAGTATTTCTATTTCCCTGGCACTGATCTGTGCAGCAATCAACATGGTTGTTGGTGTTGCTGTTGGTGCAATTTGGGGCTTCAGCAAGAAGGTTGATATCTTCATGACTGAAGTTTACAACGTTATCGCAAACGTTCCTTACGTTCTGCTGATCTCTGTTATCGTTTTGGTTATGTCCGCATCCTTCTGGTCCATGGTCTTTGCTCTGACTGTTACCGGTTGGGTTGCCATCGCATATTTCATCCGTACTCAGGTTATCATTATCCGGGACCGTGAGTACAACCTGGCATCCAAGGGCCTGGGTACACCCATCACCCGTATTGCAACCAAGAACATTTTGCCCTTCATGACTTCCGTCATTGTTACCCTGGTAGCAACTGAGATTCCCTCCTACATTTCCTACGAGGTGTTCCTGAGCTACATTGGTATGGGTCTGAAGGATATGTCTTTGGGTAAGCTGATCCAGCCTGCACAGAGCGCAATGGTCACCCCTGGTTGGGAGATCGAATTCTGGAGCCCTGTTGCGGTTGCATCCATCATCGCCGTTGTTCTGTATATCGTCGGCCAGAATCTGGGTGACGCATCCGATCCCAGAACCCACATGTAAGAGGTATTTGTATGGAAAATAAAAAAGTATTATTGTCTGTCAAAGACCTGCATGTTAAGTTCCGTGTCCGTGGCAGAATTTTGACCGCTATCCGCGGCATCT
>JAZRGR010000182.1:0-28900 GCA_045644345.1 Faecousia sp.
AGTCACAGTCTGTCGGCGGCGAATGGTTCTCTTGCTGAACATATCTGCCTTACGGACAAATGCTCCTTCACCGTCCATAACCTCTAAAGAGGTCAGTAGGAAGTAGGAACTATCTGAACTAAAAGCAGAGGAATTGGCACGAGAATTGATACGACCGTACTTCTTCTCGAAAGCATCGTACAGTTCGTTCAGGTGAGCCTGTTCTGCCTTTATCATACTGTCGGGATAATCTTCTGTCTGCAACTCAATGAGCTTGCGGACAGAATCACGGATGCCGATCAAGCCTTTCACACGGCTCTGCGCTGTTGCAGACAGTTCCACAGGTCGCATTCGGCTGTTTTCGCGGTAGTAGATTTTGCCATCCACCAAGGCATAGCTGAAATTACGGACATTGGGATCTGCGGGAATGGAGTTGTCCTCCACAGCCTCGCCTTGCTCGTCAAACTCGTAGGAAAGAACTTCACCGTGGATGTTTTGAATAGCACCCTCCAACAGTTCGGACAGTTCGGCTCCGTCCATGGGGAGGCAAGCGGATTCCTGCCCGAAGGGACCTGTGACCATTTGCATTTCACCGAGAATCATATCCGGGTTGTCAATGAAATACTGATTCATACGCATGCCGTTTTCATCTGTGTTCAGATGGACCCAATCCGGTTCAATGTCGATGAGTCGGTCACGCTTCTGGAGGAACAGAATATCTGCGGTGACTTCCGTGCCTGCGGCGGCTTTGAAGGTGTTGTTAGGCAAGCGGATTGCTCCCAGCAGGTCTGCTCTCTGAGCAATATACTTTCTGACAGCAGGATTCTCCTTGTCCATCGTTCCCTTGGAGGTAATGAACGCAACCACACCGCCGGGACGAACTTTATCCAACGTGCGGGCAAAGAAATAATCGTGGATCAGGAAGTTGTGGCGATCGTATTGTTTGTCCGGCACCTTAAACTGCCCGAAGGGAACATTGCCAACAGCAAGGTCAAAGAAACTGTCGGGAAGATCCGTTTTCTCAAAGCCTTGAACTGCAATAGAAGATCTCTGGTAAAGCTGTTGTGCGATACGGCCTGAGATACTGTCTAACTCTACACCGTACAACTTAGATTCACTCATACTGTCGGGAAGCATACCGAGGAAGTTGCCGATTCCGCAGGAGGGTTCCAAAATATTGCCCTGTTCGAACTGCATATTTTCCATGGCTTGATAGATCGCACGGATCACCACAGGAGGGGTGTAAAAAGCCGTCAGAGCAGATTCTCTGGCGGCGGCATATTCCTCCGGTGTCAAAAGGTCTTTGAGTTCTTGGTATTTGGGATGTCTGTCATCAAACCAGTGGGACAAGCCACCCCACCCAACATACTGTGATAGGATTTCCTGCTCCTCCGGTGTAGCCAAACGGTGTTCCGCTTCCAAAGATTTGAGCAAGCGGATTGCAGAAACATTGTTGATATATCTCTGACCGGGAGATCCGACACCCAAGTTATCGTCTGTGATACGGAAGTTTCTACGCTGATCGGATGGTATTTCGGGATAAAGGATAGTTGCAGGAGTCTGAGTCTTGCGGATCGTTTTCGGAGGATTGAGAGTGATCTCCGGTACAGGTTCTGCTTCTGCACCCTTTTCCGAGACTTCTTCATGCAACGGGGCATAGGTGCTGAAATCCTCAGGCACTAAACCTCGTTCAATCAAGTCTTCGTCCGGTACATCTATAAGGACATCAAAATCAAGATACTCCAGTTCCTTGGTGATCAGCTCAGACAGGGAATTATATTGACGCCTCTCATAGACTTCGCCGTCTAATTCCCGAATCAAAGCAAATTCCACCAAATCCACATAGATCTGAATGGGTATTTCGTGGTCTGTGATGGTAGTGTAGGTGATCGGGATCTTGCTTAGATCATCCACAGTCGCAGCTTCTCCGAACTCTTCTCGGCAATAATCCTCGATAAGTCCAATGGCTACATCAAGGGTTCCCGAATCTGTTACGACTACTTCTGATCCGGATCGACTATGATTATCTCGTCCGAGAGATCCAGTGTCATGGGAAGCAGCGCTATCAACTGGGATATCCCCCTTTTTTTCACCTTTATCCTCGGTGGAAGATTGCTCTGTGTTGTTGAAAGTGCTTCGGCTTTCTCCATCTCCGTGGGGCATTTCATGTTCATCAGAAAATGATCCGTGATCCCCATTTGCTTTAGTCGTTCCATCTGGAACTCCACGATTGTCATAGTCCGGTGAGCCTCCTTCTTTTTCTTTAGGTTCTTCGATTACATGAAGGTATCTGTCATTAGAAGGACTTTCTTTCAGGCTTTCAAAGAATGTCTGCTTGGGAAAATCCTTAATATCCATGATGAAGTCGGCATCACGGACGGTAACTTCCTTGTCACTTACCGCAAGAATTTCATACCGCAGTGTACCAACTCTCACGATGTCACCTTCACTGAGACGATACTCTTTGGGTAAAGGAGGCGGAGGATTCAACTCATCATAGGTTGGCTCCAAGGGCAGAGCAATTTCGCCCTTGAGCTTTTCAAGCATAGCCTTGGCTCGGTCTGCGTGGTGGGTATTGGCTTCCACGATCCGTTCCATAATCTCTCGCATGGCAGGTAGGACAAAAGTCTTTTCTTCGCCTCTGCCTATGGTCTTTTCTCCCATACGGAAAGCTTGGTAGCAATCGTAGAGAGGATGAACATTGAGACAGTTTTCTTTCTGTGAAAGCTGTGTCCAGTAATCGTTATAGTCCGTAATAATGCCTTGATATTCCGATACCAAGGCACTACGCTTTCTCCGGGCTTCTTCTGCTCGCAGATATTTTGCATAGTTCTTTTTTTCGGAGGGTGTCAGATAGCGGTCTGCAACAATCAGCTCTCGAATGCGAATCTCCACCATAGGCCAAGTCATAAGCACTTTTGCTTCCATTCCCGGTTTAGAGGAAGAAGAACGACGAATCGATATTCCTGTGGCATCGTGCTGTTCCCACAATCCACTTCCCGGTATGGCATCGGAATGACCTCCCATACCGTATTCATTCTTTAGAAAAGCAATATTTTTGTCCTTGGTTTCATTCTTTAAGAACTGTTCATAGATACGGAACTTCCCATGATATACACCTGATCCATGGGTGATGATATAGTCAATAGCTCCTTGGGGCAGAACGAATTTGCTTCCGTCTTTGGCTGTAGCCTGCAATGCCCTTGTCTTCTGCTGTTCTTCCGAGGGGAAGATGGGTCGTTCATCCTCAGACAGCCAAGTTTCCATGACCATCATCCCGGCTATGCGGTGAGCAATCATATCCCAACGCTCAAAGGCCTCTCGTTCTCTTGTATCGTAGTTACCTCGCCACATATGGATTAGGTCAGAGTAGGCTTGATACCCTACAACCTGTCCATCCTCCAAGGTTACTTCCACAGGTTCTCTACCAAAGTGGTCCCTAATAAAAGAGCCGCACTCCTTATCGTCTCGGTGAGCGTTAAAGAATGCGGCTATGTCTTGCCTATGATCTTTTAAGGGACTGTGGCTTCTCAGAAGCTCGTTTTTTTCGTGGTCTTGGTGGAAATAATCATAGGGTGTCCGAGCGTTAAAGTCGTGACCGCTTAACGGTAAATCAACTCGTTCAGAACGATCTCCTCGGCTGAGCTCCGGATGTTGTTCATCTGCTGTACCCATGCCATCTGATCTCGGGCTTTCAGTTCCTCCGTCACGCCCTGCTCCTTCGCCATCTGCTTGATCAGGCGTTCCATCATCTCGTTGGCTTGACGATCCACTTCCTCCAGATGATCCTTCAGGGTTTCCTTCATCTGCATCGCTCCGAAGATCACCTTCTTGTTCTGTTGCAGGTAGGTTCTCCGAAGCATTCCGTACTTGCCGATGTTGGGTTCCTCCGGCAGCTTCACGTCGGGGATCAGATAGTCCCCCTGCTGAATGTAGTTCAGTTCCATGGTTCATGCTCCTTTCGGTATTATTATTTCTGTCACTATCATACTCCCTTTGGGGCGATTGTGCAAATGTGCGAACTTGGGAACGGACGCTTTTTTCGATTTCTCGCAAAATATTTTCAGAAATATCACTGCTGGCTTCACCCAAGGCTTGGATGGTTTCCTCAGTGTTGAAGTCCATAACATGGACAAAATCCAAAAAGCTGTAGTACCGATCCGGATCAATACCGCAACGGTGCATGAGCATATAGCCAACAGAACTTGCAACGGATTTCCTCAGATAGCTTTTCAGCTTGCTTTCGTCGAGGGATTCCAGCAGGCTTTCCTGCCGTGCTTCTTGAAGCTGTGCAAGATAGTCTTCAAGGTTATCTTCCGTAGCAGTTTGGGCAACTTTTTGTAAGAACAATGGGAAGTCTAAAGAGCTTTCTTCCATGCCTAAATGGTTGGAAAGAGATTCCTGCACTCCTGCCACATACTCAGGTCGCATCTGCCACAGCTTGACTTCGATACCTGCACGACTGTTGGTGTCAGATACATCAAAGACATATCTCAAACGGTTGGGAGCACCCGACACAAGGAGCGCAATACCCTTGGTATGCCTGTTAACCCATCTGCCCAGCTTATTCCAAACATCTATCTCCGCACAGGCGGTAGCATTGGGTTTCTGCTGATGGATGAGCAGTTGTTCATCAAAATTGTACTTGTAGTTATTGGCGGCTGTTTTTAAGAAGGATGTGTAGGGGCCGGTTCCGGAGGTGATCTCCAGAGCTGTTTGCCTTGCTACATCCTTCATGACACTGTATTTTCCGGCCATGTGATCTCCTCCTATTCGATTTTAATGATTATCTCAACTTTTGAATCCGTCGGGGGCAGAATGGATGCAACCAGAAGTCCGGTTCTTGCATCCGAAACAGTAGCCACAATTCCGTCCATTCGACAGACCGTCTCATCGATCTCCTGTTGATGCTGTGCGTAATAATAGCCGGTGTCCCCACTGCATATGGGGATACCTTTTTGTCGAAGAGCATTGATTTTTCTGCGAAGGTTGCGTCCGTCAATACGGAATATCTTTTGCAGTTCCCGACTGTAAACAGCATTACTTTTGCCAGCATGGTTCTGCTTCAGGTATTCATGAATTACGGTTTGCTTGTCCATTTATGACCTCCTACCTTTCTTGCTGTGGTTTTCGTCCCGGCTGGGGAAATGTCCAACCGTAAACCTTACCAATGTCATCGCCCAGGCGTTTGGTCAGACGGGTAATATCTGCACGGGTCGCAGTTCCGTCCAAGATCTTTGCTTTCAGATTTTCAATACTGCTTTGGGATACACCATCCTTGTACACACGATAGAGATAATGATTTGTGCCGTCATGGTGGATCGCATCACAGCGGAGATCTCCAAGCTGATCTACATACCAAGTAGCATAGTCCATTTGGGTATACAGACAATCTCGGATATTTCCGCTTTTGACCTCTGCATATCCCATGTGACGACCGTCCCATCGTCCTACATCTGCAACCACAAGAATCGGATTGCTTAGTTGGATGTTCAGATTGACCCGTTCATCATCAAGGTAGGATGCGTTTCGTTCAAGCATAAGCTCATACAGTCTGTCCTCGTCTGCGTCTGGATGCTCCTCCAACAGATCATCCTTCCAATCGTCAAGGTCTAAATCTCGGTTGCTCCAGATCACATGCTTGCCGTCTGTTTTAGCTGCAGGGCTTTGGGGAGGAATTTCTCTTTCTTGAATCGGATACTCCGCAAGATACTCTTTCAGGGTAATCTCATAGCCTTCGTAGTTCCAATCCTCCATAGGATCAATGTCGAGCAATGCTTTTCCATCAGGGGCATACTGTCCCAACGGAAGCGGTTGATTGCTGATAAGCGTACCCCAATGATTTACAAGGATGTGTTCTCCAATCTGGACGGGAAGACCTGTTTGGTCGTCATCGTTTCGGACATCGTAAACAAACAATTCCTTGGGAACGCTGCTTCTGTCCACTCGGCAACAGGCAAACAACATTTCCTTGTCCAGAACGGTTACAACCTCGAACTTGCTCGTTCCGGCATCAATTCCATATCCCATTGCAAAGCACCTCCTGTACCCGAATCATCGTGCATCACCACGATTGCGGGGCTGTGTTGCAATGGGGACACCTTGCTCATCATAGTTCTTGGGATCGGCACCGGGCTTGTCCCATCCGAACATGGAGCCTATGACCATAGCCGCTTCCTGTGCCTTATTGACACCGATTGCCTGATTCTTAGCATCTACAGTTACTCTTCCGTTCTCCCCAAGCTCTCCAAGATCGTGATAGCCGGACTCGCCCTTGACGATCTTAATCAGCCTGTTTTCCGAAGTCAGCATGGAATAGCAATGGGCAGGAAGGGTCGATCGCATAGGGAAAATGTTCTTGCACTTCCGAGACTCAAAGCGTTCCGCAAATTCGCAGATATGGTAGAGATTATCTCCCCATGAGCCTCTGACTTCCATATGATACTCGTCAATATAGCGAACTCTCATATCTCGGATACCGTCCCCGGCGGTAATAACACGAACCCTATCTCCGTCAGGTACTCGGAATTTCTCTCTGTAATGGGAATCGATAAAGCGGATTCCTTTTCGGGCTTCCTGCAGGTGACGATCCAAGTTCTCCCGTTTATGGCAGTAAATATAGAAGTTATATTCTCCACGGTTGGGGTTCAGTCGCACCAAATAGCTGTAGGTATCGGTGTTCACACGGAAACCGTAATCATCCCGATCACTTTGGATTCTGCTTTCGGGATGGGCATAGCAAAAGGATCTCAGCTTGCCACGATTGCCGAGGCACTGCTGATATTCGGGATCCTTCCGCAAGGCATTTATCACCGTGTCAAACTCTGCTTTGAACTCGTCAGTCTTGAGGCTCGAACGGAAGTCAAAGAAAGTCGTGAAAAAGCCCTGACCATTGCTGTCCATATCACCACGAAGATGTCCGATCAAGCCGGTCTGCATACTGATCTGCTGGCTTTGAGCGTAGCAGTAGAGCATTTCATCCTGTGTCATAGGTCGC
The DNA here is from genome assembly GCA_045644345.1 of Faecousia sp. Lineage (GTDB taxonomy): Bacteria > Bacillota > Clostridia > Oscillospirales > Oscillospiraceae > JAZOXB01. Next base: position 6,977 of record JAZRGR010000182.1, read on the forward strand.
AACTCCATTATCTCGCCTCCTTGTTCTGCATTTTCTTCTTGTGGTACTGCTCCACACCCTTCTGCACCCATTCAGGCTGCTTTTCGGGTGGGAGAATGCCCATAAGATCAGAACGGTAAAACTTTTCCTCTCTGCCTGTCAGCAGATTTCTGCAATAGCAGGCTCTCCCTCTGGCATTGGGATTCGCTCCGAACCCTCCGGTGCAAATGCAAATTTGGTGAGTTGACTGTTGGTATTCTCTGCGGAGTACATCCGGTCGAATAACAACGACCTTTCCGTTCAAATTCTCCTGGCCGATAGGATCGCAATCCTTGGTTGTGTACATACGGCGGTCATCCTCTGTCAGTCCTTCATAATTGAGGGCTGCAATAGTTTTCTCTGCCTGGGCGGAAACTCGGTCGCCGTAAAGCTTCACAATATCCGCAAAGGCGTCTGTGACCATGACCTGATTGTATTGGGCGAAGATCTCATTCCGCGTACAGATAGCACACATGAATCGTTCTCCGTCGGGAGCCTCGTTCCATTCTCCAATGACGATTTCACGGTCGCCGATGTGCATGGCATGAATGATTTCATAGGTTCCTGCCATGCGTTTTTCGATCTGCTCCATATTATCTTTCCTCTCTTCCGTTGCGGTTTCTTGCGGAGACGATGTGGAAAGAGTCTTCACCGGGGATAAGTCCCAATCTTCTGCCGTTGTCGAAGTCGCAGTGAACGGTTCCCATATCATCAACGATCCTCACCGTACCTTTCGTCCCGGAAGCAACAGGACGGGGATCATCTCCCATGGAGTCCAGTTCAATCCGTGTACCGGGTGGGTAGCATTTCTTTGTGTATGCCACAAGGTCTTTGTCAATGTACATTTAGATTCCTCCTTCTGTAGTTTGTCGGTCACAGAATACCAAGTACCGCTGTCTGCCTCCGGATGCGTAAGGGTGGCAGGTCAGTAATGTCAACATTTCCCGTCCTTCTTGGATCAAGATAGAATCGGTTTCATTGGGATAGATGATCTTGGAGTCTGTGACGGTGTAGGTTATGGTTTCCCATAGATTTGTAATGATGATTTTATCACCGGGCTTCAGTTCGGAGATATAGCGAAAGTAAGCAGCACCCTCCCAACCACAATGGCCGGCAATAACGCAGTTGGTATTCTCTCCGCCTATGGGAAGGCTTGTTTGGCTTAGGTGGGCTGCACCTTTGCTCATATGGTCAGTTGTTGCTCCCAAGTAGATAGGCAGTTGCAGTTCCAACTTCGGAATCTGAACAACTCCGAACACTTCGCTTTCTATGCCGTATTCCGTAAGCAGAAAGGAAGGCGTTCTGTACGCCGCCTTGTTCTTTAATCCTGCTTGTTTTTCCTCATAGACACTTTTGTTGTATGCGGTCATATCATTCCACAGATCAAGATATTTCCGTTCTTTCTCTGTGGGCATGGGCTGTGTCTCATTCGGTGCATCTTCCGTTTCGGCGGAAAGCTCGGATTGTACACTCTCCAAAAAGGCGATTGCCTCGGATTCCATTTCGTCCTCGATCTTTGCACCTTGGTAATAGGGATAGATCAGAACAGCAAGTCCTACAAGGAACATAACGACCATAAGGACAATGACGATGCGTTTAGTGATCATGGCGTTTCTTCCATCCTTTCCAAAGGGTGTATCCAAGAAGCAAAAGGAATACAGAGCCACCTATACCGAAAAGGATGCCTCTGACATAATGCTGTTCCCATGTAGATGCCGGCTCGGTAACTGCTTCGATTTCCTCTTGGATTTCTACCGCTTCTTCATAAGGGATTCGTGTGCCTCTTACCAAAAGTCTGTGGGTGTTTACTCCAAAGGGGGTACAGGTAACGAGGGTACAAAGGTCTTCTCCTGCAACGGTGGAGAGATAGGTCGTGTCGTAAGGCAGAACTGTTCTGATCTGATCCACTTGGTAGGCAAGAGTTTCGCCCATGATCTCCAAGTAGAACACATCGCCCTCTGCCATCTGAGGAAGGTCGGAGAACAGCTTATCCGTAGCCATACCGGAATGGGCTGTCAGCACAGAATGGGTGTTGTTTCCGCCAACAGGGAGAGAGCTTCCTAACAAATGTCCAACGCCGACTTCCAATGTGTCTGCATTGGTGCCGTGATAGATAGGGAGCTGAACATTGATTTTCGGGACTTTTACATAGCCCATAATGCCGTCACCCATGAGGTTTAGGCAAGCCTTGTATTCATTTTCCGCTTCCAACAATGCTTCTTGGCTATAATCCGTCAGATTACGGTTGTATGCATGGGCTTTTCGCATTTCCTCTATCAGTTGGGCACGGTCGGCGTCCATGACCTTATCTTCATAGTGGGTGCGAATCTCGGACCGATGGCTTTCATTGTAAGCTGTGCTGATTAAGGGATAGAGAGTGAGGCCAAGTGCCCCAAGGAAGGCAATGACCGCAATGATGATTAAGAGTAATTTCTTCTTCATAGATTGTCCTCCCATAAGGGGGTCGGAGGGTTGCCCCTCCGACCGAATGTTGGTTATGATTTACTTCTTGCTTGCATCTGCAGAAGCATTCTTGGGCTTCTTGCAAAGGAACAGGATCACAACAACTGCGGCAAACATCATCATAATGCCGCCTGCGGTGAAGATCAGAGTGCCGTTGTCACCGGTGTTGGGGAGGTCAAAGCCTTCTGTGTTCACGATAGTCAGGGGAACAAAGGCATTGAGGGATTCGCCATCAGATTCCATGGTAACTGCATTGGTATCTACGGTAGCCTCTGCGGTCAGGAGCAGATGGTGGAGCTGCTTCTGGGGCATACCGCTGAATTTCAGATCATAGCCGCCATCAAAGGCATAGTGGGGATCGTTCTGCAGAACACCGAGAATATCTTCGGAGTAGATATCGCAGGTGCAGTCCTCGTTTTCAAGGGCAGTAATGTCCAGCTTGATGTCGTCCTTCAGAAGGGTGTAGCCGTCAGCGGTCTCGATTTCGGTAATTACATAGCTGTCATCTTCCAGCCCCTTAATGAAGATCTTGCCCTGTTCATCTGCTACAGTAATGGGGACAAATACGGTACCGTCTGCTTCTTCGGCAACATGGCCGGTCACATAGTAGTAGCCGCTTTCTTCGTCCATCTGAGCCTGTACCCAATAGCCGTCGGTTTCGTTGTAGATCTTAAACTTAACAGAGGAGAACAGATCCAGGATCTCCGCACTTTCGGAGTCAAGACCTTCAAAGAGCTTGGTCAGATCAATACCGAAGCTGAATACATGGCAGTCGTCAACCAGAGTGTCGTAATACTCGGTGGAGGTACGCTTCCAAGTCAGAACTACCTTGTTGTCATTACCGTTTTCGCCGTAGACGAGGGAATCATCTGCGTTGACAGTTGCACCGTAGCTGATACGCATGGTGTAATTGGAGTAGCCGGAGTAGATCTTGCCGTAGGCATTGGCGGAAGAAGTGCTGTTGATTTCGCTCAGACCCTTTGCGGTCATGTCGATAGTCATGTGGCGGTTATCCTCGGAATAGGTGACGGTGAACTTGCCGTCTGCTTCTTCCCATACTGCTACGGATTCGGTACATTCCTTGTCTACAAAGAACTCGATCTTCACATCGCCCTTGCAGTAGGTCAGGCCCTCGCTAAGACTGTCGTAGAAGTTGTACACGGACAGGCTGGTAGCCTTGGAGGTAATGGTGGGCAGAGTGCTGAGGATCTGATAGTCCAGCTTGTCGCCGGAGGAAGCAGTGCCGGTATGTTCAAAACCATCGGTGATCTCAGTGGTACCGTTATTCTTGCCGGTGTCTTCCTTGGATTCTCTCAGAGTCTTTTCCAGAGAGGGAATGCCGGCGTGATTCTTGGGGTAGATCACTACGTCATAGTTCCATGCGGTGCCACCTGCGGGGGATGCGGAATTTTCATTGCCGGAAACGGTAGTCATGGGAAGGGATGCGAAGAAGGGTTCGGTAGTGGAAGTGACCATTTCGGGAACTGCAGTTTCGATACACAGCCAGAGGCCAAGATCCAGACCTTCTGCACGGGTCATGCCGTTTTCATCGGTAAGAGGCAGTGCGATTGCTCCGTTCTGTGCGGCGACAAAGGCTTCCATAGCGTTCTTCAGAGTAGTTGCATTGTCGATCAGAGCATCAGACAGAGCCTTGTTGAGAGTGTTGGAGGTGTAGTAATACTTGGACTTGTCCAACTTAGCGGAAAGATCAGCGTTGGTGTATCGGCCTTCTCCGTTTGCCAGATTCAGGGCAGACAGGAGATCTGCGGCAGCGGTCTTATCAAAACCGTAGAGAACCTGAGTCAGATTGGAGTTATCTTCTGCGGTTTCCGTAAAGGTCACAATATCTGCAACCTTGGCGATGGTGAATTCTACACCCTTCAGTGCATAGCCGTTGGAGTTCTGGCCGTTGCCAAGAGCGTTATCAACTTCGCCGTTGGAATCGCCCTCACGGACAGTGCTGCCGAAAACGGTTTCTACATAACTTTCACGCACACCGGTGGAAGTGAAGGTATCTTCATCCCACACGCCGTCCTTCATGGCATTGGTCAGATCGTACTTGAAGAAGGTCAGAGAGGCATCGGCAGATTCATCAATGGCGGCCTCCGCCACGGGCGCTGCCAGGGATGCGGGGATCATGGAAATCATAATCATAAGGGAGAGAATAATAGCAAAAATCTTTTTCATAGTTAAAATTTCCTTTCATAGTAAAAATAAGTTTGTTAGAAATAGTAATGGATTTGCTTTTGAGCAAAAAGAAAACCGAGGTGTTTTATTCCTCGGTAAATAGGGTTATTCAGCTTTCTTCTTTTTCAAGCAGAACACCGCTCCTGCACAGACAAGAGTACAGAGAATCAGAGCGATAGGCATACGGAGCATAGAAGCAGATCCGGTCTGAGGCATCTCAAACTGACGGGCATTGACTACCTTCAGAGTAACAACGGGATCATTTTCAGGGAGTTTCCCTTCATAAGCAGGCTCCGTGAGAAGCGTATACCCATTGGGTGCTTTGGTTTCCGTGACTCTGTAGTAGAGGTCAGGATAAAGTCTTTCCCAAGTGACAATTCCGTCTGCACCTGTGGTCAGTTTCCCATCCACAACATCCTTGTTGGAACAGCTTCCTCCCGGACCATCTGTACCTCGGTGGTAGAAAACAGGCTTCCAGATCTTTCCGTCCTCACTCCATTCCAACATAAACTCTGCATTGGGAAGGGGCTGTCCTTCCGGATTTACTTTCTGTACAGAAATCTTTCCGTAGAGGAAGTTCTGGAAAGTGACCGTAGTTTCCTCATGGGGACGGATTGTAACAATGTGCATAGTATCGTCAATGACCCAACAGGGGTTGTCGAAGCGGTCATGGGTATCTCCGGTTTCCTTTACATAGTAGGTTCCGGGTTCAAACATCCAAGACACCTTTCCATCCTCACCTGTTGTTAGGGTGACGACCTCTTTCTTGCAGGCAACATCAGAGTAGACAGTAATCAGCCAGCCTTCTAAGTTCGTGCCTGTGTTTGTGATCTTGCGGAAGGTTCCTTTCCCGTTTTCCTTGTTATGCCATTCGTCCTTAACTGTACGACCTGCCATAGCATCTACGGTATGGGTTTCCACATTCACGACCCAATAGAGATCATTTCGGGCAACTTCAGTAACAAAATACTTGCCGGGTTTGAGTTTTCCTGTGACAGCATAGCCGGTTGCATCGGTGGTATATTCTCCGACAAGGGTTCCTTCCTCGTCTGTTACACGGAATACCCATCCATCCAGATATTTTCCGGTGTCGGTAGTTTTGTGGAAGCTGATCCTGCCGAACTGCTCATTGGTGTATTCCACCGTAACATCTTTTCCGGCGGTAACGGTAGCTTCCTTTTCTACCTGGGCATCGTATGTCCAATAGGTTTCATCTCTGTCGTGAATCTCACGGACATAATACTTACCGGGAAGAAGCAGATCCGAGTAGACATAGCCCTCTCTGTTTGTTGTCAGTGTGGCAATCACTTCCTTAGATTCGTCGAGAAGTTCAAACTTCCAATCTTTCGGAGTGCCGTTTACAGCGTTCTTTTTGATCCGAAGTTTGCCGTACTGCGTGTTTGTGAAGGTTACGGAAGCGGTCTTTCCTGTTTCGACGGTGACTTTCTTAACCTCCGTATCAAACTTCCAGTAGGGATACTGTGCAGATTCGTCCACTTCCTTTGCGTAGTAGGTGCCGACCACAAGGTTGGGAACAGTAATGGTTCCGTCCGTGCCGGTTACAAAGGGAGAACCGCTAATCGGCTTAGTACAGGCTTCATCCGTGTAGATCCCGATCTTCCAGTTGGCAAGCGTACCGCCTGTATTGGTTTTCTTAACAATCTTTACAGCGCCGATCTGCTTCACATTGTTGAAAGCAACACTTGAGGCCTGTCCTGCCGTTAGGGTAATCTTGCGTGGATTCTCTCCTTGGCATTTGTACAGCTTGTCTACTTCAGGATTGACATTGCCTTCTTCTCGGATCCAGTAGGTTCCTACGAGAAGATCTTTTGCAGTAATCGTACCATCCGAGGCTGTGGTATAGGGACCGTAGACCTTCTTTGTACAAGCCTGATCCGAATAGATCGTGAATTTCCAACCGCCAAGCATTTCCCCATCTGAGGTAGTTTTCTTGATACTAAGATTTCCTGTCTGGAGAACATTGTTGAATGCCACACTTGTGGTCTGTCCTGCGGTTACAGTGATCTTACGGGGATTTTCTCCTTCGCACTTGTACCTTGCCTGTACAGTAGAATCTGTATTACCGACCTCTTTGATCCAATATGTTCCTGCTGTCAGATTGTTGGCAGTGATTGTGCCATCCGAAGCTGTGGTGTAGGGACCATAGACCTTGTTGGTGCAAGCCTGATCAGAATAAAGGATAAACTGCCAGCCCTCAAGCATCTTCCCATCCGAGGTTGTTTTCTTGATGCTAAGATTTCCGGTGCGAACACGGAGCTTCAAATACATCGAAGTCGGGTCAGCGGTAGGACTGACAGGTTCCACGATCATCTGCTTGTCCGTATGCTTCCAGATGATAAAGGTCTGTGCTTCCAAATTAGGCACATTTTTGGTAGCCTTTACTGTCACTTCCGTTACGGGCTTATTTGCCGTAATCGTGAGAGTGTTTCCGTTCTTCACAAATGTCAGATTGTCTGTATTCGTGAAGTTAATAGCAGAAAGCATATTGTTGGAATCCGTAAGAGTTACAGAATATGTGCCGTTACCATTGGGCGTAAGATCATAAATCTGTGCAGTATCGGTATCTGTTGACAGGAAGCTGGGACGAGTAAAATGCTGTGCCATCTTGTCGGAAATTTGCTGATACACAGCTTTCATGTTGTGTATCCAGCCATTGTTCGATCCCGTACCACCGTCTGTGAACTCGTGACCAACAGAGTCGGATTCAAACAGATTGTAGTAGCGATTATCTGTGCAGGTAAAAGGAGCCAAAGTGCTTCTCATACCGTAGCAGATTTCCCAAATAATCATCTGTGTTGCCGCCTGTGCTCCCTTTTTATCTAGGAAACTTGTAGGGTTGATGCTATTGGGATAACCGTAAATCAGAGCAAGGCCAATAGCTCGTCGTTGCTGATAAGACAGACTGTTCCATGCCATATCTGTAGTTAACACATAGTCTTCATACGGAGTCCCTGTTCCAATTTCAATTCCCGGATCAATGCAATAACACGGAACATACGAACCGTTGTGCTTTACATTGTGAGTAGATACACAATACACATGGTTCATCTTTCCGTTATAAACTGCATCAAATTCCTTTGAGGAATCTGCACCCCAAATGATGCCGGATTTATAGACATAGCCTTCCGGGTTGTTGTTCTTGGTATCCGTTTTCGGAGGATCCAAAGCAGATGTGTTCTCCGTGGCAGAAGGATCCTCTCCTTTGGAATTTTCCATCGCAAAAGCAAACGGGAAAATCCCTAAGAGAAGAGTCACTGCAAAGCAGAGAGTAACCATCCGCATCAGAGGTTTCTTCATAAACATTTCTCCTTTCCAAAGAAAAATCCCTGTTCAAAATTTCGAGATTCTGAACAGGGATTAAGGTTGATATTTGGTTTTATTCGCCACCGTAGAAACAATATACAAGATACCAATCTGGTTTGTCCGTTGGCTCAATGTAGATGTTAAGCTTTCGGTGCCTTTCTATACCGTCAATCACTACAACAATGTCATGTCCACAACTGATATCGTCTGCATACTGAGCATCTACTGCCTCACGAACAATTCTGCGTCCCTCTTCCATGGTATAGATGAAGCAATACACTGGAGGGAAATATCCTGCATTTGTTGCAAAACCAGTATTGGGATTGCCATTATAGCCAAGGGTTCTTGCATAGGCTCTTCCGTATTCCTCCAAGGCCGCAAGGTCAATTACTTCCTTGGGAGCCTCGGTGGTAGGAGGTTCTGTTTCAGTCGGTTGGGTTTCTATTGGTGCAGTTGTGGGTGGCACCGTAGGTTCTGTGGTAGGTTGTGTAGTGGTCGGTTGTGTAGTGGGAGGTGCCGTAGCCTCCGTAGGTGCTGTAGTCGGTTGCGGCTTATTTTCCGTAGGTGTTTCTGTTGGAGCGTTCCCTTCAGCGAGAGGCTCTGTAGACTCAGTTGTGACTTCCGTCACAATCTCTGATGTTTCCAATTCAGTGGATGGCTGTTCCTCTGTGGTAAGGATTTCGGCTTCAACAGAATCGGTTGAGATCTCCGTTGTGGCAGTTGTCGTTACTGCAAGTTGCGGATCCTCGGTTGTTACCTCCGGCTTGGCTTCCTTGCTACAGGCAGTTAAAAGGCAAATTACTAAGAGCAATCCAACAATGGCTTTCTTCATGGCAAGCACCTCCTCGTTTTCTTACCCTCATTGTAGCATGGATTTCTTTTCCTGCCAAGAGTGTAAATTTTGTACCGTCCCTATAATCTCCTCTTTCAGTAGGTACAGTAGGTTAATATAAGGGGGGTAGTGTGAAGGGGGAGAACGACAAGAATAACCGTTGCCACCGATGGGTTCCGGGGTCGTGAAAAACATGGGTTTCATCTGGCTTGCTCCTTTCTACGCTCCATGAAGCGTTTATAATGCTCTAAAGCCTTGAGGATATAGTCCTCCGTCTGCTGTGCAGAGATATTCTTTGGCAGATAAGGCTTTAAGCGGTCTGCTCTGAAACTAAGCTTTTCACGCTGATTTGGTTTTTCCTCCGAGAGTAGTGCTTCAATCACATGGGGACCGAGTGTTCCGTCCTGAGAAAAAGCTTTGAGTTTGATCGCTTGAGCAAGGGATGGAGTTGCGTCGGTATATTCCATTGCATCATGAAGCCACTTTTGTTCTTTTTCGGTCAGGTAAGAAATTTCAACAGCCGGTCGAAATGCAATCCTTCCCTCATCTACCATTTTTAAGATTTCGGGAATTAACTCTGTGAGGCGGATATAGCGGTGTATCTGGTTTCTACTATCACCGGTCTCAGCAGTAATCGTGTCAGACGATCTTTCTAACTTCGTCCCCACTGGGGACAAAGTTGATTCGAGCTTCTTTCCCTGCCGTTTCATTGCTTCAAGCCGCAGCTTGTATGAGAACGCTTTCTCGCTGGGCAGAATATGAGACCGTTGGAAATTCGATTCAACCATATAGATGATGGCTTCGTCTCTGCTCATGTTGCGAATCTCTGCTCTAACCGTGGACAGTCCTGCAATCTCACAGGCTTTCTTACGACGATGGCCTGATACAATTTCGTATCTGCCATGCTCCTTTTCTCTGAGAGTGATCGGGGTAAGGATGCCTCTTTCCGTAATGCTTTCTACAAGCTGTTGCATATCCTCATCCATACGGACTTGGAAAGGATGGTCGGGAAAATCGTCAATCAGATTCAGAGGGATATCGTGGATACGGGGAAGTTTGTTCTCCTGCCTCTCGGCATCTGTCATAAACAGTTCATCGTATCCGGTCAGCCCCAGATCTAACTTTGGTCGTTCTGCCAATGTCTTCCACCTCCTTTGTCAGTTTTTCGTATGCTTGGGCAACCTTTCCCATTTTGTCGTGGGCAAAGATGCTGACACCAGCAAGGGAACTTTCTGCAACGCGGACAGAGTGAGGGATTTCTGTATCAAATACTCTGATGTTTTGACCTACGCTGTAACGCATGGAGGAAATGATATCCTTTGAATTGTTCGTGCGGGAATCCACCATTGTAAACAAGATTCCATCAACTGTCAGACCGGGATTGATACTTCGTTTTACCTTTGAAACAGAACGAAGTAACAGATTAAGGCCTTTTGTTGAGAGGAAATTGGGCTGAGACGGAATAATCACGCTGTCCGCTGCAACGAGAGCGTTGATTGTCATCATGCCGAGAGAAGGCATACAATCAATAAGAATGTAATCATAGTTCTTTTTTGCTGTGCTGATATAGTTACGGAGTACAAACTCTCGGCTCATGGTGTTAAAAAGACCCGTTTCCACGCCGGACAGTTCGATGTTCGAAGGCATTAGGTCTATGCCCTCATTGTTATGAATAATGCCTGTTTCGGGTGGCAACTCGATATCTTCGATGGAAGCGGTCATAACAGTTGCCAAAGACTCATTCAAAGAGTCCGGATCTTTAATTCCGAGGCAGACCGAGAGGCTTCCTTGCGGGTCAGCATCGAGCAAAAGAACTCGGTGACCGTTTTTTGCAAGTCCCACTCCGAGATTGACAGTAGTTGTCGTCTTCGCGACTCCACCCTTTTGGTTGACGATCGCTATTACCTTACAGTGGTCCACTGTCTTTTCTCCTTTCAATTTTGATTGTTTTCTGATTGGTGTGCTATTTTTCCTTGAACCCCACACACCGGGGAAACATCAGACGCTCGATTGCGAATCGGGCTCATGGGAATTTCACCCCTGCCGGGTTCTCCGCCAGCTCCGTAGAGAAGTATCATTGTGCCCTGCAGAGATCATCGCCGCCACCGATGGCAATTCGGCTTTTGCTGTATAAGCTTGATCGCTCCCTCCTATGGAGATCGTGGCGGGCTTACAACTTTGGCTCCCTTCTGCAAGGAATGTATCTGATGAATGTGTATTCTGTTTTCAAGGTCCAATGAGGGAATCGAAAAGAACCCCTCAATTGGTAGGCAGCGAAAACAGCGATTTGTTAACCCAAAAATCAAAAAAATGAAAATAAACACCGGAAGGGACAAGATAACACAACTTAACAAAGGGATAAGAAAGGACGGGAAGGGAAGTGCCAAAACGGTTTAGGACTATAATACGCACCTTTTTTGATTAGCAAGAAAATTAGCACGATTTTTCGGGCAATTAGCAAAAAGTCGATTTTCATTAGCAAAAAAGAAAAAATCCTGCTAATTTCATTAGCAAGATTCGTTGAGGGGTGATGGTAATATGGCTAAGAAAAAAACAGGTGGGGCAGCTAAATTATGGATAAAAGCGAAAAACTGAAATATAACAAAAAAGTGCCGAAAACCACGGGAAATTGTGGCTTTCGGCACTCTTTTTGGCACGCCTGAAGGGATTCGAACCCCCGACCTGTCGCTTAGGAGGCGACCGCTCTATCCTGCTGAGCTACAGGCGCATATTATGAAATTCGGAGCTCAGGCCTTCCGCCTTTTTGACGGAGGCGGATGGTTGAGTACCGCCTTAGGAGGCGACCGCTCTATCCTGCTGAGCTACAAGCGCATATGGTGGAACTTAAGGCTATGGCATCCCTTGCCCGGAGGCAAGGGATATGATATAGCCTTGAAATACATAGAAAACGGTGATCTGCAAGGGGAGGATCAAAGGGATTCGACGGGAGTTTCTTCGATCTCTTCGGTCTCTTCGGTACACGCCTCGATGCACTCACCGAGGCACTCCTCGGGACAGACCTCGGTGCAGTCCTCGTCAGCCTCGGGCAGAGGCACAGCGCCGAGGTGTAGACCGATGATGATCTGCTTGTCACCGTTGGGCTTCTTGGCACAGCTCCAAAGCAGAGCCTGGGTAACAGATGCGCCGGTCTCCTCGTCCTTCTTGCGGGAATAGGGGATCGAACCGACAATGGCTGCGGCTGCAGTTGCTAAGGCGATTTTCCATCCTTTTTTCATAATCATCCTCCTGTTTGGAATCGGCTACTGTGGAAAGTAGCACGATAGATCATTGAGCCTCGGTCTCCGTGGACGTTTGGAACATGGGCTCCCGGGTCTCGGGGATAGGCTCACCCTTCATGCAGGCTTCGAACTGCTTGCGGCTCATATAATCATGATCCAGCAGATATTGGGCAACCTCGTGGAGCTTGCCGTAGTTGGCCTTGAGGATCTCCTCGCAACGGCGGTAGGCATCGGCAATAACGACCTTCATCTCTCGGTCGATCTGAGCGGCGGTCTCCTCGGAATAGGACTTGGTCCGCTCGTAGTCTCTGCCTACGAAGATCTCGTCGTCGCTCTCAAAGGATACGGCACCGATGCTGTCGCTCATACCAAAGCGGGCGATCATGCTCCGTGCAATGGAGCTGGCGCGCTTAAGGTCGCTGGAAGCACCCGTGGTAATGTCGTTGAATTCCAATGCCTCAGCCACTCTGCCGCCTAAGAGGGAGACCAGCTCATCGCGCATCTGATTACGGGTGCGGTGAGAGCGGTCCTGCTCCGGCAGGTAGATGGTCATGCCCAGGGCATTGCCTCGCTGGACGATGGTAATGGCATGAACGGGATCCTGTGTGGGCAGGAAATGCATAGCAATGGCATGGCCCGCCTCGTGATAGGCGGTAATGCGACGGTCTTCTTCTAAGGAGATGCGACTCCGCTTCTCGGGGCCTGCAATAACCTTGAGAATGGCATCCTCAATGGCCGCCATAGTAATAACGGGACAGTTCTTACGGGCAGAAAGAAGGGCTGCTTCGTTGAGTAGGTTCTCCAGATCCGCACCGGTGAAGCCGGAGGTGCCCTGGGCAATGACCTTGAGGTCTACATCGTCGGCAAGGCTCTTGTCTCTTGCATGGATGCGGAGGATCTCCTCGCGACCCTTCTGATCCGGGGGACTGACATAGATCTGACGGTCGAAGCGACCGGGACGGAGAAGGGCGGGATCCAGAATGTCATGGCGGTTGGTGGCTGCAAGAACGATAACGCCCTCGTTGGCGGCGAAGCCGTCCATCTCTACCAGGAGCTGATTGAGGGTCTGCTCTCTCTCGTCATGACCGCCACCCAGACCTGCACCGCGGCGACGGCCTACGGCATCGATCTCATCGATGAATACAATGGCGGGGCTCAGCTTCTTGGCCTGATCGAAGAGATCACGGACACGGCTGGCACCTACACCTACATACAGCTCTACAAAATCCGAGCCGGAAATAGACAGGAACTGCACATCTGCCTCTCCTGCAACTGCTTTGGCAAGGAGGGTCTTACCGGTACCCGGAGGGCCTACAAGGAGAACCCCCTTGGGGATCTTGGCACCTAAGGCGCGGTACTTATCGGGTGAGCGGAGGAAATCCACGATCTCCTGCAACTCGGCCTTCTCTTCGTCGGCACCTGCGACATCGTTAAAGCTGACCTTGTTCTTCCCGGTGCCGATACGGACAGCGGCACGGCTGAATTTGGCTGCCTGACCTCCGCCACCGCTCATTCTGCCGAAGAGGAAATACATGGCGGTTAGCAGGATCCCCATGACAAGGAGGTAGGGGATGATGCTGAGATACCAGGGTGTCGGTTCAATAGGGGTAAAGTTGTAGCTCTCGATAATGCCGCTCTTGAGCTGTGCTTCGTACAGCTCGTGGAGCTCCTCGGAGAACATCTTGGCATCAGCTAATTTGTGGCTGACCGTGGTTGCGTCCTTCAGCTCCTCGCGGTCAATGCCTGTGGGGCGGTGGAGCTCCAGTGTCAGGACGCCATCCTTCCATGTGAAGGACTTGACATTCTCGGTGACAAATTGCTGGTGGACCTCGGAATAGCTCAGAACCGGGTGCTCCGGTGTCTTTGCGATGGCACTGATCAAGATGATGATCGCCAGTGCCATGAGAGCATAAACGACGAGATTAAATCGTCTGGGTGGTTGTTGGTTCAAGGGACTTCTCCTTTAAATATACGGTGAAATGGGGGACTGCTTACTTGGTATAGACCTCGGGCTTGAGAATGCCTACATAGGGCAGGTTGCGGTAAATCTCCTTATAATCCAGACCGTAGCCTACAACAAACTCATTGGGAATGGTAAAGCCTACGTAATCGGCATAGATATCGGCCTCACGGCGAGCGGGCTTATCTAAGAGGGTGCAGATCTTTAAGGAGGCAGGGTTCTTGGCCTGCAGGTAACCTACAACGAATTTGAGAGTGTGACCGGTATCCAGGATGTCCTCCAAGATCACTACGTGACGCCCCTCAATATTGCAGGACAGGTCCTTGACCATGTCGATCGTGCCGGTGGTGGAGGTGCCACCCTTGTAGGAGGAGACTGCCATAAAGTCATATTCGCAGGGAATGGGGGTTGCACGTGCCATGTCGGCAAAAAAGGTGATGGCACCCTTAAGCACACCTACGAAAATGGGAGTCTTGCCCTCGTAGTCGGCGGCGACTGCTTTACCCAATTCTGCGATACGGGTGCGAAGCTCTTCTTCGGTGATCAGAATTCTGGCGATATCGTTGTGCATATTGGCTCTCCTCTCTCTATAGAAACGATCAATGCCGGCTGTCCCTCTTGGGGACGGCAAGCCCAATGTATACCCAATCCCGCAACGGCGAGAATGTTCGTACCGTCTGTGATCACAGGGAGCAGGTCCCGATCCTTTCGGGGGATCTTCCTGTCGATCATCAGCTTTTTTAGAGATTTGCTATGTCCGTGTGGCAGTTGGAGATGATCTCCCGTCTGTCTGGAACGGACCTGCAAAACAGTTGCTGATATCATATCATATTTTATGGCAAAATGGAAAGGGGTATTTGTCATTTTTATGAAATTTTTTTGAATTTTACAGAAAATTTTCCAATGGGTCCCGGGAATGACTGTTTCTCCGGGTACTTGCAATGGGATCCGGGGCAATATAAGGGGGGATCCTTGTCGGAAAGAGATCCTGTCATATATGCGGAAGGCGATCAAGCCTCGGGGGAGATCCACCTGTGCAGAGGGATTCGTGCTCCGAATCAGCTTCTGCAATGCTTCGATATGGGCAAGAGACACGTCCTGCTCCAGATATGCTCCAACCATGAGACGAAGCGCGCGCTTTTCCATAGGGTCCGGAGCAGACAGCAGGGGAGCGATAGCAAAGGAACCCTCGGCATCCTTCTGCAAGAGGGAGTGTGCCTCTGCATCCAGATACCGGTCCTCTGCTCGCAACAATTTGCTCTGCTGTAGGACTCTCTGCGCAACCTCGGGATTCTCGGCACGTAGGAGCGGCAGGAGCTGATGGCGGATCCGATTACGGGTATAGGACAGGCTGTTATTGGAGCTGTCCTCCCGATAGGTCAGACGATTCTGCTCTAAGTAGGTGAGAATATCCTCCCTACCGGCACACAGAAGGGGGCGGACGATATTATCCCTCTTGGGAGGAATGCCACAGAGTCCCCGCAGACCGCTTCCGCGGATCAAATGCATAAGGACAGTCTCCAAATGATCGTCAGCATTGTGGGCGGTGGCGATGATACCGTCTAAGCTGCGGAAGAAGGCATAGCGACACTGTCTTGCAGCCTCTTCTATCCCTAAATGATGACAGCGGCTGTATGCGGACACATCCTCGCTGCCCAGATGGAGGGGGATCTGATTCCGGTGGCAAAAGTCTGCTACAAATGCCTCGTCACCATCGGACTCTGCACCTCGAAGGCGGTGATTAAAATGGGCGGCCTCTACAGTGAGCTCCAGTGTGGATGACAGGCTGTGGAGACAGTGGAGCAGTGCCATGGAGTCTGCTCCTCCCGAAACGGCACAGATTACCCTGTCTCCCGGGGAGAAGAGGGCTTCTGCTTGGCAGTAGGACAGGAGTTTAGCCTTCATTGTGCTTCCACTCTCTGTCGGCAAAGGTGGTGAACTGGGGCAGCCACTGGAGCTTGACAGTACCTACTTCGCCGTGACGATTCTTTGCAACGATCACTTCTGCGACATTTTGCTCGGGGGAGTTCTTGTTATAATAGTCATCACGGTAGATAAACAGGACCTCGTCGGCGTCCTGCTCGATGGCACCGGATTCACGGAGATCCGAGAGCATGGGTCTCTTGTCCTGGCGGCTCTCGTTAGCACGGGAGAGCTGGGACAGACAGAGAACGGGAACGTTCAGCTCCTTTGCCATGATCTTAAGAGAACGGGAAATGTCGGAGACGATCTGCTGACGGTTCTCGTTGGCGGCAGTCTTGGTGCCGGCAGAGGTCATCAATTGCAGGTAGTCAATGACCACTAAACCCAGAGTGTCAATACGGCGGCACTTGGCGTTCATCTCCGCAACGGACAGAGAGGGGTTGTCATCTACCCGCAGATCGATCTGAGACAGGGCAGAGGAGGCAATGCCGATCTTGGTCCAATCCTCCACAGTGAGCTGACCGGTGGTCAGCTTCTTGCTGTCTACGAAGCTCTCGTTAGACAGGAGTCTGGTAACAAGCTGTTCCTTGGACATTTCCAGGGAGAAGACCGCAACGGTCTTCTTGGGATTCTTCTTGGCAACGTTTAGTGCAATGTTAAGAGCCAGGGAGGTCTTGCCCATGGCGGGACGGGCAGCTAACAGCATCAGGTCTGACTTGTTCAGACCGTTGATGAATTTGTCCAGGTCATGGAGTCCTGTGGACAGACCGGCAATATCGCTGTCTGCCTCGCTGAGCTCAGTGAGACGGTCGAATACCTTGAGGAGAACGGTGCCGATATGCTCCATGGAATCATTGGTGTTGCCTCGGCGGATGGCATAGACCTTCTTCTCCGCAGCTTCCAGAATATCCTGAGCTGTACCTACACCCTCACGAACCATCTCGGTGATCTCTGCGGCCGCTGTGGAAAGTGTCCGGAGGAGAGACTGATCCCGTACGATCTGCGCATAACGTACCACGTTGGCGGCTGTAGGAGTGATCTCCATGAGCTCCATGAGGTACTTGGCGGTGGTCTTTTCGTCAAATACACCCCGTTCACGCATTTTGTTCAGCACAGTGACCGGATCAATGATCTGGGAGTAGCTGAACATCTCATATATGGTCTCATAGATGTCCCGATTGATCTGAATATGGAAATCACCGGGACGGAGCATGCCGATCACGTCGTTGACACAACGGCTATCGATAAGCATGGAGCCCAGGACGGACTGCTCTGCCTCCGGGGAATGGGGGACTTGACGGGAAAGGAGTTCTTCCATAACCTTACAGCTCTTCGATCTTAACCTTGAGATCGGCGGTGATCTCGTAGCCCAGCTTGCACTTAACGGTATAGGTTCCTACGGTCTTGATGGTCTCACTCAGAACGATCTTCTTCTTGTCCACAGTAATGCCGTGGTTCTTCTGCAGGGCATCGGAGATCTCCTGGGTGGTGACAGAGCCGAAGAGTCTGCCTGCTCCGCCGCCCTTAGCCTTGACCACTACGGTGAGAGCCTTGAGCTTGGTGGAAATTGCGAAAGCCTCCTCGCGCTCCTTCTGCCGCTTTTCTTGATTGGCCTTATCGGTCATACGCATGGTATTGACGGCATCGGCAGTGGCTTCTACAGCCAACTTACGGGGGAGCATAAAATTACGGGCATAGCCGTCAGAGACTTCCAGCATCTGGCCCTTCTTGCCCTTGCCCTTTACATCCTGTAATAAAATAACCTTCATGGAAATTCCTCCTATGATTAAGATTCAAAGTATTTGTCGATAGAACGGATCAGATCCTGCAATGTGGAACTGACGTTGCGATTCTTGACCTGTGCGCCTGCGGTAGCGGCATTGCCGCCGCCTCCCAGTGCCTCTAAGATGACCTGTACATTGGCCTCACCGATAGAACGGGCGGAAATGATGGTCTGATCATCCTGGGGATAGAGGACAAAGGATGCCTCTATGCCGGAAATGTTCAGCAGCTCGTCTGCGGCTTGGGCAGCCAGCGTCCGATTGACCATATGATCCAGTGTGGCGATGGCGATCTTGTGGGGGTACTGCTTGGCATTCTGAATGATCTGATAGCGGGCTATGGTAGCGGGCAGGTCATTCTGGAACAGCTTCTTGACCTCTACGGGGTCTGCTCCCAGCCGACGAAGGAAGGCTGCTGCCTCAAAGGTATAGCTGTTGGTACGGACACCGAAGTGCTTGGTGTCCAGGGCGATGCCGGCCAATAGTGCCATTGCCTCCTCCGGGAGGATGTCGTCGGGCTCCACGGTGTATTGCAGCAGCTCCGTTACCAGCTCCGAAGCGGAGGAAGCCTTGGGCTCGTGCATATTGGGTGTGGCACCCTCGATATAGTCTGCCGCTCTGCGGTGATGGTCAATGATCGCCACTCTGCGGAGGGACTCCAGCAGGGGCTTGCATTCCACCTGGTCCGGGCGGTTGGTATCGACGACGATGAGATAGCTCTTGAGATCTGCCTCAATGAGGGCATCCTGTCCGCTGATGAAGCACTCTGCATACTCCGGCAGAGGCTTGAGCCGTGCCAGGAGGGGTTGGGCGGCATTGATGTTGGTATCGATGACAATGTTTGCTTTCTTGCCCAACTTTCTGCACAGACAGTAGATACCTGCGGCGGCACCCAGTGCATCCAGATCGGCCATCTTGTGACCCATGATGAATACACGGCTTGCCTCGGAGATCAGGGCGGACAGATTCTTGGCAGCGGTACGGGAGCGGACCTTGCTGTGGCGGTCGGCATGGTTGTTCCTGCCACCAAAGAAGGAGAAATCGTTCCGATCCTTAAGGACTGCCTGATCTCCGCCTCGGGACAGTGCCATGTCAATGGACAGAGCGGCGAACTTGTAGTTCTCTCGGAAATCCACACCGTCCTTGCCCAAACCGATGGAAACCGTGGGGCTGAGACCATTGGAGGTCTGAATGCTGCGGATGCTGTCTAAGAGCTCGAACTTGCGATCTGCCATGGCAGCCAGATCCCGTACCTCGAAGAGAAGAAGGAAACGATTACGGTCCATCTTCCGCATAAGGCCGTTGTTTGCCTCTGCCCAGTCATTGATCTTGCTGTTGATCTGGGCACTGAGACCGGCGATCTCAGCATCGGGAAGGGTATTTGCCAGTTCCTCGAAATTGTCCACTACGACGATGGAAAGGAGGGGTCTGGAACGGATATATTCGTCCCGTACCTGCAGGAGCTCTGTCTGGTCACGGAGATAGAGCATACCGAAGAACAGATCTCCCTTGGGATCGATGTGGGGCAGGAGGGTGCCGGTGACCTGGAACCGACGGCCGCGGAATTGCAGGTCCTCGGGGGCCTCGGTCATACCGTCCCTCAACCAGGAAAGGTCGAGGTCGGGGATCATCTCCCTAAGCTTGTGGGGATCCATCTGATCCCGGAACCGGAACAGCTTGCCGAAGGATGTGTTGTACCAGTGGACCTCCAGTGTCTCCAAATGAACCATGGCAACGGGGAAGGGGACTTCTTTCTCTCCCAGCTTGTCTAACATAGCATTGTTGGCACGGATATAGTCTGTCAGGGCTTTCTTCCTGCGCAGACTCCGAACCTGGAGCAATGCGTACAGTCCTGCGGTGACTGCAAGCTCGCACAGTCCCAGGATATATTGACCCAGAACGAATGCGGCAAGGGCGAATAGGATCAGCGCAGGGAAAAAGTAAATAATATTTGGTTGGGTGACTCTTCGCAGCTTGCGCTTCATGAAGATGCCTCCTTTCCGTGGATATACAGTATTATTATAGCAGAAGTTTGGGGATTTTTCTACTACATTTTTCCTCTTTTCAAAAAATAGTATACTTTTCCGGGAAAATATGGTATACTATATTATGTCTGCTGAATCAGTCGCTGTTGCGATATGCCCTTGCACCTATGCTTTGGGGATCTGCGAAAGGTGCTTTTCCCCGTTTTGCGGAATGTAGCTATGACGGAACGGAGCAAGAGGGACAACGGTGAAATTTGTTTATGATATATGAAGAAAACCTTCTCTTATATGGGGATTGCATATACGAGAATTGTATACAAGAATCGAAAAGGAGATGAATCAGTTGGCTGATAAGTTAAAGATCATTCCCCTTGGGGGATTGAACGAGATCGGGAAGAACATGACCCTGCTGGAATACGGCAAGGATATGATCATCATAGATTGCGGCTTGGGCTTCCCGGAGGACGATATGTACGGCGTGGATCTGGTGATCCCCGATGTCACATATTTGGTACAGAACAAGAATAAGCTGAAGGGCTATTTCATTACCCACGGTCACGAGGATCATATTGGCGGCTTGCCCTATATTCTCCAGGCGGCAAATGCGCCTGTCCATGCCACACCCTTGACTTTGGGACTGATCAACCTAAAGCTGGAGGAGCATGAGCTGTCTCGCCGTTGCAAGCTCATGAGCCACAAGCCCGGTGATATCGTTAAGGCGGGCTGTTTTACCGTGGAGTTTATCCACGTGAACCATTCCATTGCCGATGCGGTTGCCTTCTGTGTAGGGACCCCTGTAGGCAATCTGATCTTCACCGGTGACTTTAAGATCGACCCCACCAGTGAGGACGGCATGACGGACCTGGGACGACTGGGTGCATTGGGAAAGGAGGGGGTCTACGCCCTCCTGGCAGACTCCACCAATGTGGAGCGCCCCGGCTACACCCCTTCGGAATCTGTGGTTGCCGAGAGTCTGGATCGACAGTTTAAGGGTTGCAAGAACCGTATTATTGTTACTACCTTTGCTTCCAATATGTATCGCATCCAGTCCGTTCTGGCTACAGCTGCCCGTTACGGCAGGAAGGTCGCCGTCACCGGCAGAAGTATGGAGAACATCCTCAAGGTAGCCACCGAGCTGGGGTATCTGGATATCCCCGAGGGACTGCTTGTGGATATCAATCAGATCAAGGGTCTGCCCAAGGACAAGATCGTGATCGTGTCCACCGGCTCTCAGGGTGAGAATATGTCTGCCCTGTACCGCATGGCATTCTCCAGCCACCGTCAGGTAGAGATCCTGCCCGGGGACAAGGTCATTATTTCCGCCTCTGCCATTCCCGGCAACGAGAAGGCGGTATCCCGTATTATTAACGAGCTGTACCGCAAGAATGCGGATGTGGTCTACGATAAGTTAGAGGGACTCCATGTTTCCGGCCATGCCTGCCAGGAGGAACTGAAGATCGTCCACGCCCTCACCAAGCCCCGTTACTTTATCCCCGTCCACGGGGAACAGCGCCACCTCCATAAGCACAGCAAGCTGGCACAGACCATGGGTATGAGCCCCAAGAATGTGATCATTGCAGACCTGGGCAAGGTCATCGAGTGCACTCCCAAGACCTGCAAGCTGGGTGCTACCGTTACCGCAGGCAAGATCCTGGTTGACGGCACCGGTGTGGGAGATGTGGGCAGCGTGGTCCTCCGTGATCGCAAGCACCTTGCAATGGATGGTATGATCGTCGTCTGTGTCAACCTGTCCAGTGAGGACGGCTCCATCCTGTCCGGCCCGGATATTATTTCCCGTGGCTTCGTCCAGGTCAAGGACAACGAGGATCTCATGGAGGCTATGCGCATGGTGGCAGGACACGCCTTGGAGACCTGTCAAGACCGCAATATCTCCGATTGGGCCACCATTAAGTCCACCATCAAGAACGAGCTGGGACAGTTTATCTACCGCAACACCAAGAAGAATCCTATGATCCTTCCTGTGATTATGGAGATCTAATTCCGGAATCTATTGCCTCCATCGGTCTACCCACCGATGGAGGTTTTTCTGTGTAAGCCCCGGCAGCACCTCAAATTCCGATTTATGGAGCTGTTTATCGTATAACACCGTAGGGGCGACCTGTGGTCGCCCGGTCATTGTCGTTAAACGACAATGACGAAATTACGGGATTATCACGAGTTTTCCGACAAAATCGAAACATTTTGCGGGCGA
>JAZRGR010000183.1:0-16462 GCA_045644345.1 Faecousia sp.
TGAACACTCGATATGGTGCCGGTGGCCGGACTCGGCTTGAGGTAGGGGTGGAGCTACGGCAAACTGCCACCGGCAGTTTGCTGTGGGTGTGGAGTAGGACATAGGTGCTTGCTGTTTTGAGGTAGCTTATTTGATATTCGAGTCCGAACCGTTACGAAAAAATCCCGACACCCCTAAAGGGGTATCGGGATTTTTGGTGCGAGTGTTCATAACGGACTTGAAGAAAGAGTAGCTACAACGAAGTCCGTTATAGCTACTCACAGTGGTACGAGTGTTCCTAACGGACATGATTAACACAAAAATTGTCCGCAGTCACACGCATATTCCTTGATGGGAAGAGGTTTCTTAACCCTGAATAACCTATGTTTGATTACGTCTTTTGGGTTGGTTATCTTTCATCTAAACCATTTTCTCTAATAAACCGATCATATTGCCATTCAGGCCCATCAAATAATAATTGTAGGATGGCTTGTTGAAGCTCATTCTTTTTCATATGCTGAACATAGTAGCATACTTTATCCGAAAGCTCTTCTTGGTGTTTGGCTTCTTCCTCCTGATACGCCATTGCGTCTGCATAAAATGCCTCAGCTACATTCGGTAGTACAGTGAAGAATGTTGCAACAATATGTTTGCAGATAATTCTTTTCCCATCAGCGTGAGGACAGTTGCATTTGGATTTTCGAGGATGATTCAGGTTGAGTTCCACAGAATACGGTGTGCTCGAATTGCCGGAAACCTTTGCCGCAAAAATCTCCGGGCTAATTTGTTCGATATCTGTGACCTTTTCTTCTTTGAAATAATCATATCCTCTCCAAACGGAAGCTCCGCTTGCACAATCAAGAAGTCCCATTCTATTACCTCGTCTTTTCTCTCACCGTCGGTGTGAGTTTTTTATTATCCTTTATAGATTTCATAAAACAGCTTCATTGATATCGGAATCGAAATGATTCATCAAATCGGAATTATTCTAACAGCTTGCGTTAGAATATAATGGGCCGGTGGGTACTATAAGCTCGATCAAACATAATACTTCAAGCTTCGTATCACCGCTGTTCCAGCAACCATTTTATAGCATACTCCAGTTCGTGGTCGTAGCTATCGTCCGTAAACATCATTTCAGCAGCTTCGGCATCTAAAGGGATGTGCACATCCAACGGGATACGGGGCTTCCTTGAAGCATCCGTATCGATGTTCGGGTTTCCTTTTTCATCCACTTCCAGGAATGTAGGATACAGGATGGCATAGTAACCGTCAGCAAGCACACAGATACCGCCGGTATTCTGACAGGAACAGTTAGTATGGGTCATACCCATCAGCATCACATTTTCGCAGTCAGCCAGCATCTGTGCCATTGCATCGCCGGCACTGACGGTATTCTGGTTTACCAGCACCACCACCGGAAGATCCTTCCACTTTCCGTTTCCGGTTACTTTACTCGCCAATTTATCGGTATTTTTTTCGTCCGAATACCAAGTGTAGGTGCGGCTTTCCGCTGTAAACATCGCTGCCACAGCGGAACTGACCTGCGGATGTCCGCCGGTATTGTTGCGGATGTCAATGACCAAGCTTTCCATTCCTTGACTGCGAAGATCTGTCAGAATTTCATCCATACGCGTGCTGATAAAGGGAGCTTCGCCCACGATCCATGCGTAGGCCGTTTGCAGTGCTCGCAAATCTTCTGCGTTGATCCGAAGATAGCCGCAGGTATCGGAAACCATTTTATAGGAGAAATTATCATCTTTTGCTACCATATGTTGATGCCGCGAATAGACACTATTGTATCGGTCATAGTATTCGCCTATGCGATGCAGTGTGATTGTCTTGCTCTGACCATCGTCGGCTATGAATGTCACCGAAACCGTTTCTTCTCCCTGTCCTGCGAGAAGTATGGTTCTATTGGGTTCCTCGTTCTGCTCGACAGATGGGTTGATCGGCAGCATATAGGAATATTTCGCTTCTTGAATAGGGATACCATTCCAATGGGTGATGAGAGTACCTGTATGGATTCCCTGCTGTGCGGCCTCTCCACCCGGTTCTATACACACGGCAATCACATTGCCGTCGTCCAAAGGAATCATAGATAGACCGTAATCATTGCCTACCAGCTTGTTGTTCAACTGCATTACGAAATCGCTGTTTGCACAATCTATGCCAATGTGACCGTCATAAAATCGATTTGTAAAATCGAACAAAATCATACCCAGTTCTATTGTATCCTGCTTTTGTTCTGCTTCCTGAATCCGGGGAACAAACTCATCCAGCAAGGCATCGTAGTCGATCTCTTTCCAGTCTGAAAGGACATATTCTTTTTCCATCGTCCTCACAGTTTTCACAAAGCTATCTGTCCAACTGCTGCGGGTATAGCAATGCAAATGGGTCTTCACCGGCATATTGGTAGGTATGTATACGAAATTGACCATGGCAAAAAGGATAATAGCCACAGATGAAACCCTCCAGAGAATGACTTTGCCATCTGCAAACTGCCATAGGATCATCAGAATAGCCAAAAGATACATCGTACCAAACCAGAAAAAATAGTAAGACCATAGCTGACCAAGGGGATAACACAGGACATGGATAATGCACAACACTAAGGGCACGCAACACAAAACCCGCCGAATGATTCGTGGCATTTTCATCCGAAAGACAATCAAAATGATACACAGTAGTAACATGCCAATAGAAAGCAACGAAGTCGGTGTTGTAAGCGATTTTAAAACAACTCTCATTTTTCTTTCCTCAAAGGTAGTTTAACATATTAACATACAGGAGCTTCTACTGTAAACATCGCGGAAATAAAGGATAATCAGCAAGTAAGCACAACGGATGTTGCTGCAGCAACGCATCGTCAAATTCAAGTTTGTCGATTTGTTTGTAACGTAGCTTTGTAAATAAGTAAATATAAGACAGGGAACAGATTTGTGTCTTACGGATTAGATTAACATTATTTTGTGTCCAGATATTTTTTGATCTCAGAGAGAAATGCTACTGCATTATCTATCTGATCGTCAACTTCCGCTTTGGAGATCACAAAGAAATCGTCGTAGTCGCTATCCTGCCGAACGTTAAACAGGAGAGAAATGGTGGCTGACATTTGCGTGCTGAAAATTCCGGTTTTGATATATAGTCTGCGGAATTCGGAGATGATTCCGCCATGGTGCTTCATGTCGATCTCATCAAATGCCAGTACAGCACGTATAGCGTGGAATATGGCGTAGTAGGATCGATTTGCCGCACTTTTATAATTTCCTGATTCAAGGAGCAAGCGGGCCGCCAGTAAGCATTCTTCGGCATGAAGATATCGTGCATTGGAAAGACTTTTCTTCTGGTCAAGATGCATAGGGAATACCCTCCCTTATGACATTTTGATAATAGGGTAATACATTGATGTATCGGAGAAATTGTGCATGAGGTTTTATAGTAACAGAAACAGCTACATCATACTTTAAGCTCAATTCGCTGGCGACCACAGCAATGCTGCTGCGAAATGTGGATATATCCTCTGCCTCTAAATCTACGGTCAAGAGAATATCAATGTCGGAACCTTCGTGATAATCGCCACGAGCATAAGAGCCGTAAAGATATGCACTTTTAATGGTGTTGCCTAAAATAGAATTGCAAGACGCATATACTTCGCCTAAAATAGAAATAGCCTGGCTTTGATTCACATATTATCCCTCCATTCATAATGTGTTCTCTGGTTATATTATACCCTGCTTTGCCCTATAAGTCAATGTGAATCCATAAATATCATTTTGAGGGGTAAGAAATTAAAACATCCGTGATTGCAATAATATTGGAATTTGGAGAATATTTGAAGCAGACTTTTCACATATATCACTATGAGCACTACGATTTTGTCGTGAGAGATATGGAGAGGTCTTAACAAGCACTGGATTTGGATATCCAACCCCACTTGTCCGGGAGTTAGCACCCCTGAAAACCCCTGCGAAAAGGTAAGGGCAAAAATTTATTATTAGGGGAATTGTGTAAGAGCAATATGGTTCATTCGGAGAGATCCTGTACCGGCAAACTGAGGTCAGCTTGCCCTACAGCAGGTGCTGTGAATGGACTGGAAGCCGGTAGCAGAACGGAAATGCAATTAGTCAAGGAATAACAAAAGGAGCAGGCAAAAAACCTGCTCCGAAAGTTCAGAAAATGTACCGAAACCGTGGAAGGATAGAAAAATCGAGTGTTCATAACTCAAGTCCGTTATGAACACTCGATATGGTGCCGGTGGCCGGACTCGGCTTGAGGTAGGGGTGGAGCTACGGCAAACTGCCACCGGCAGTTTGCTGTGGGTGTGGAGTAGGACATAGGTGCTTGCTGTTTTGTGGTAGCTTATTTGATATTCGAGTCCGAACCGTTACGAAAAAATCCCGACACCCTAAAGGGGTATCGGGATTTTTGGCTTATACTACACAATTTGATACAATGCAACGCTAAACACCAAGCGTTGCATTCGTTAAACGTCTCTGCACACAAGATTACAATTCGCTGCAGAGCATATCAAAGGAAATTTCGTAGGATTTATTCCCTTGCTGACCATAGATACCGATTCGTGTGTGATAAGATTGCAACATTGGACTTCTGTAGCGAAGCTCCTTTAAGACATATGAAGTGTCTGCCAACAGATAATATTCTTTTCCGTCGGTCTGAAATAGCGGAAACATCCAAAAATGATCTGCCATAGGTTTCAAGGATTTTCGAATCTTCTCTGCTGCGTCTGCGTCATACTCCAACACACCGATAGAAACACCATACTTCTTGCATTCTTGCTGAAAAGTTATTTCGTTTTCATCAGAAACCGCATTATCAAGCCATTCTTGAATATCGGTCAAATGGTCAGTATATCGTATGCTGTAAGCATGGTTTGTAATGCTGTTCAGATAGTCAGCAATGGCATTTGTAAGAACTGGAAGGAGAATTTCCTTTTTGTGTCCCGTTAGGATCAGTTCTTTGTGCGTTCCGCTATCCATTAATTCCGCGTTGGCATAACGGACATAAAACCATGTCTTCAATTCTTTCAGCATTTCCGAAGCGGATTTGTCGAAAAAGTTGAAACGCATATAAAACCCACCGAAAGAAAAAAGGTGGTTATGAAAAATACGGGGAGAAGGCTTCGCTTCCTGTCGGAAAAGGCAGACGCCATCCAAACTCATTTCTTCAAAATGTCCATTTAAGCTTTGTACACGGTTAGAAAGCGGTTTATATCGCAAACATCCCGGACAGTTTTTTAATATCAATTCCCGCAGTTTTGCGTTGTATTCCTCTTGACTATATATCTCTGCATGTACCGGATATATGTTGTCTGCATTGGTTATCACAACGCTGCACGGCGCATCGTTATACCCACGCAGGAAATACGGAGCCATGCTGCGACCTTTCATAACATTGAAATTTCGAATACCGTGGTCTTCTCTCAAGGGAATGGTATGTAATTCCATGGGCAGAGTTCCACTGTGTACGGCATCCAGGAAACTGCTATAATCCGGAAATTTGTTCGGCAGCAAATAATAGTTATCTTCATAATAAAACGCATTGGACACGATTATCATCCCCTTTTTGCTTATTATTTGAAGTATAATTATGTTATCACAGTTTATATGGCATTTCAATGTGTTTTGTCTGACATATAAAAATACCTACCCTTGCTGAACGAGACGTATCAAATAAGGGTAGGTATTATGGTGCCGGTGGCCGGACTCGAACCGGCACGCTGTCGCCAGCGGTGGATTTTGAGTCCACTACGTCTACCAATTCCATCACACCGGCGTGTGGTTGGTACGGATTATATTATAGCGGATTTTTCGAAAAAAGCAAGTGTTTTTTTGCGTTTCTGCGAAAATTGTTTTTTCTGTTCTTTATGCATCAATTGCATGACGGAGCAGGGAAGTGATCTACGTCCATTATGATACCTGTCGGAGAATGTCTTTCCGCAGGCGGGACATGATCCGTTTTTCCAAGCGAGAGATATAGGATTGAGAGATGCCCATTAAGTCGGCGACTTCCTTTTGTGTCAGTTCCGGCTTTCCGTCTAAACCGAAACGACGGCAGATAATATAGCGGTCCCGTTCGGGGAGCCGCGAGAGGGCTTCGCGGAGGAGCTGCCGTTCCACATCCTGCTCCAGAGGCCGCATAACCAGATCTTCATCTGTACCCAAAATATCGGATAAGAGAAGCTCGTTGCCATCCCAATCGGTATTGATGGGTTCGTCTAAAGAGATCTCTGCTTTTTGAGAGGATATTTTGCGGATGTGCATGAGGATCTCATTTTCAATACAGCGGGAACAGTATGTAGCGAGCTTGATATTCCTTTCGGGATTAAAGGTTCCGATCCCTTTGATCAATCCAATGGTACCTATGGAGATCAGATCTTCTATATTCACACCTGTATTATCAAAGCGTCGGGCAATGTAGACTACCAGGCGAAGATTCCGCTCAATAAGCTTCTGTTTGGCATCTGTGCTACCATCCCGAAGAAGTGACTGCTCCTCCTCGGTGCTTAAAGGGGTGGGGAGAATATCACTGCCTCCTATGTACATAATCTTGGTAGGTTGAAGAAGAGAAAGTAAAAATTTAAACATATGCATGACCTCCGGTAAGAGCTTCGTATGCACCGCCATCTGATACAGGGGTGGGAGACAGTGCAACAAGTCCGATTCGGGATTCCTTCCCGATGGTAATTTCGAGGGGGATGGCGAGTAGAATGCCGCAGTCTGTCCCTATAGCACGATAGGGGATCAGTCTGGGAGAAAGCTCCCGCAAGGAAGGAAGTAACATTGTGGGATCCGCTATACTTTCCTGCGTGACGATTGGGGGGAGTAAGGGAGACAACGCTCTCCAGTATACGGTCAATACCTCACTTCCGCTGAGCGGATCACGTAAAGTATTCCCACTGTCCCGCAGTGCTGTGAGATGGAGCCTTTTTCCATCCCTGTATAAAGTAATGGGAACGGTGCTGTTGCTACCGTGATTCAACGGGGGTAGCAGGAATCTGCATGCCATACTGACTGAAAATGCTGTCAATAGCAAGGTTGACCAAGAAACCGGGTAGAACAGGTAGCCTCCTGCAGAGGCGGGGGCTTTCCCCATGCAGTGGAAGGCGTAAACCGTGCCACAGAGAACCAGGGATAATGCACCGAAGACAACCGCCAGCCGAACAGTAGAACGTTTACGACCAAAGGCACACAATAGCATTGCAGCAGCGGTGATCCACTTGCAGATCGCCGTATTCAACCAATCTAAGCCGGGAACGAAGACCATGACACTGTACAAACCGCCTATTGCGCTCCCTAACCATAAACGGAGCAGTTTCGGAGCAGCACCGCCTAAACGGGCAGCACCTCTGAGTAGGGTGTAATTGATCAGAAGATTTAAGAGGAAAACCATATCTCCATATACGACCATGCCATCACCTGCCTGTGAACCAAAGTATAGCCTAAGAACAGAAAAAAACAGGTCGCAATTCCATAGGTGGAATGGGACCTGTTTTTGGGTATTCCGAAGAGTTTAACAAAAGAAAGGCAGGGTATGCCTTGATTAGCCGAAATATTACGGGGTATTATAGTGGCTTTTGTCGAGGGAAATTAGAACTTTTTGATTTCTTCCCAGTACTTCTTGGCGGTCTGCTCGATCTTGTTTTCACCGTATTCGTAATAATGAGCGTCCTTTAGAATATCGGGCAAATATTGTTGCTTGACCCAGTGGTTGGGGAAATCGTGGGGATAGAGATATCCTTGTTCCCGTTCCTGCCCGGCGCTGTCTGCATGGACATTTTGAAGTTCGCGGGGAATGTTCCCCAGTTTGCCTGCCTTTACATCTCCCATGGCGGCGGCAATGGCGGCGTATGCGGAATTGGACTTAGGAGCAGTGGCCAGGAAGATCACAGCCTCGGCCAAGGGGATCCGCGCCTCGGGCATACCCAACTGCAGGGCAGAATCTACACAAGATTTTACGATAGAGACTGCCATAGGATAGGCAAGACCTACGTCCTCGCTGGCAGAGCACAGTAACCTGCGGCAGCAACCGGGGAGATCACCTACCTCCAGGAATCGTGCTAAATAATGAATGGCGGCATCCGGATCGGAACCGCGGATGGACTTCATAAGAGCGGAGAGACAGTCGTACTGATTATCTCCACCACGGTCATACCGCATAGCGGACTTTTGGGTCACGGCCTTGGCATCCTCCAAGCGGATCTGTAGCTCTGTATCACCGGTCTTGGCGGTGAGGAAGATCGCTTCCACAGCATTAAGAGCCTTGCGCACATCTCCGCCACAGCCGGAGGCGATCTGATCTAAGGCACCTTCCTCAGCGGTGATGCGGAGATCCAGCTTATCTGCCATGTAGGCGACACCACGATCCACAGCTTTGCGAACGGCTTCCCTGGTCAGGGGCTTGAATTCAAAGACGGTGGAACGACTGAGGATGGCATTAAATACATAGAAGTAGGGGTTCTCTGTAGTGGATGCAATGAGGGTGATCTTGCCGTTCTCGATATGCTCTAAGAGGGACTGCTGTTGCTTTTTGTTAAAAGATTGGATCTCATCCAAATACAGCAGAATACCGTTAGGTGCCATGAGCGTATCCAACTGGGATACGATCTCCCGTATGTCAGCAGTGGAAGCGGTAGTGGCGTTGAGCTTGTAGAGCTTCCGCTGAGTGGCATTGGCGATGATATTGGCAACGGTAGTCTTACCGGTACCGCTGGGACCGTAGAAGATCAGGTTAGGGACTCTGCCGGAGTCAATCATACGGCGGAGCATTTTACCTTCTCCCAAAATTTCCTCTTGACCGTAGACTTCCGAAAGCTTGACAGGACGGAGCTCGTCTGCTAAGGGCTGATACATGGACCATGGCACCTCCTTCATTTTCGTCCACCTTATCATACTACGAAATGATAAAAAAAGCAATGAAAAAAGCACTGTATTTTTTATATAAGGACTTGAAAAATTGAGCAAATAAGGATATGATATGTATAGATCATAATTGCAAGGAGGCAAACATGAATCAGAATATGATGTGGGCTCTGGTAAAAGAGAAGCCTGAAGAGGGACTGTGGATGAAGCAGGTGCCTATTCCCGAGGTAGGTCCCAATGATGTCAAGATCAAAATTCGCAAGACTGCTATCTGTGGCACTGATGTCCATATCTACCAATGGAATACCTGGGCACAAAACACCATTCCCGTAGGTATGACCGTTGGTCATGAGTATGTAGGTGAGGTCGTAGAGGTAGGCGAGGGCGTACAGGGCTTTAAGCCCGGTGATCTGGTCTCCGGTGAGGGACATATTACCTGTGGCAAGTGCCGTAACTGCTTAGAGGGACATAAGGAGAACTGCAAGGATGCCAAGGGCGTGGGTGTCAACCGCAATGGGGCCTTTGCTCAATATTTGGTGATCCCTTCCTCCAATGTATGGCCCTGCAATCCCAATATCCCCGAGGAAATGTACGCTATTTTCGATCCTTTCGGCAATGCGACACATACGGCACTGTCCTATGATATGCTGGGCGAGGATGTGCTGATTGCCGGTGCAGGTCCTATCGGCATTATGGCTGCCGCTATCGCCAAGTTCTCCGGTGCCCGTCATGTAGTTATCACGGACATGAATCCCTATCGTCTGAAGCTTGCCAAGAAGCTGGGTGCCACCCGTTGTGTCAACCTTACCGAGGAGAAGCTCCCCGAGGTTATGAAGGAGATCGGCATGACCGAGGGATTTGACATCGGTATGGAAATGTCCGGCAGTCAGATCGCATTGAACGACATGATCCATAACATGAAGCATGGTGGCAACATTGCCCTCCTGGGTCTGCAGAGAACGGATGCTACTGTGGATCTGGAGACTGTGATTTTCAACGGGTTGAATCTTAAGGGCATCTACGGACGCAAGGTATGGGATACTTGGTACAAGATGTCTACCATGGTCCAAGCCGGTCTGGATATCAGCGAGGTCATTACCCATCGATTCCCCATTCAGGATTGGCAGAAGGGCTTTGACGCCATGATCTCCGGTCAGTCCGGCAAGGTTATTTTAGATTGGTCTACATTGGAGGAGTAAGCTATGGCAAGAAAGAACGATATTCTCAGCATCTATACCAAGGAAGTAGAGGCAATCCGTGAGGCAGGTCTCTTTAAGGGAGAAGCTCCCTTCGTATCTCCCCAGGGAGCAAGAGTCAAGATGGCTGATGGTAGAGAGCTGCTGTGTATGTGTGCAAACAACTACCTCGGACTCGGGGACAACCAACGTCTGATCGATGCTGCCAAGAAAACCTATGACGAAAAGGGTTACGGTGTGGCTTCTGTCCGCTTTATCTGCGGCACCCAGGATATCCACAAGACACTGGAGCAGAAGATCTCTTCCTTCTTAGGAACCCACGATAGCATCCTGTATTCCTCCCGCTTCGATGCCAACGGCGGTCTGTTCGAGACTCTGCTCACGGCACAGGATGCAGTGATCAGCGACGAACTGAATCACGCTTCTATCATTGACGGCGTCCGTCTGTGTAAGGCTATGCGTTATCGTTATAAGAACAATAATATGGAGGATCTGGAAGCTCAGCTTCAGGCTGCGGATGCGGCAGGTGCCCGTATTAAGCTCATTGCTACCGACGGTGTATTCTCCATGGATGGTATTATTGCCAACCTAAAGGGCGTCTGTGATCTGGCTGACAAGTACAATGCTCTGGTCATGGTTGACGATAGCCATGCTGTCGGCTTTGTAGGTGCTCACGGTCGTGGCACTGCGGAGCACTGTGGTGTAGAGGGTCGTGTAGATATTATTACCGGTACTCTGGGCAAGGCTCTGGGCGGTGCCTCCGGCGGTTACACCACCGGTCGCAAGGAGATCATTGATCTCCTCCGTCAGAGAAGCCGTCCCTACCTCTTCTCCAACTCTCTGGCTCCTGCTATTGCCGGTGCAAGCATCGAGATGTTCAACATGCTGGAAGAGAGCACTGCTCTCCGTGACCATTTGGAAGAGGTCACTGCATATTATCGTGCAAAGCTGGTAGAAAAGGGCTTCGATATCATCCCCGGCACTCATCCCTGTGTTCCTGTCATGCTCTATGACGAGAAGCTGGCAGTGGAGTATGCCAAGAAGATGATGGAAAAGGGCGTCTATGTAGTTGCCTTCTCCTATCCCGTTGTCCCCAAGGGCAAGGCTCGTATCCGTACCCAGGTCTGCGCCAGCCATACCAAGGAAGACATCGATTTCGTCATTCGGTGCTTCGAAGAAGCCAGAGAAGAAATCGGAAAGTAATCATAAAGCAGAAATTAGCATAAGCAGAAGCCATGGCGAAGTGGATCTTCGTCATGGCTTCTGCTATTTATGATTCCTGTAATACTACTTTCTGATAGAAATGTTTGATTTCTATCAGAAAGAGCACCGCTAAACGCGTTGCGATTTTGCAATTTTTGATATAGAAAATTGCAAAATCCCGTCTCATGCAGTTCTTGACGCACCTACGGTGCTATAAAAAGGTTTTAAACATTTTTATCAAGAACTAGTATAAATCATAGAGGCGAGGAGCTATTAGCCCTCGGACTTGTTGTTATTGTTGTGTTTACGATATTTGTGATAACGGTGGTAGTGGTTACGGGGCTTGTGGTTACCGGCAGGTGCGGATTCCTGCTCCGATTCCTTGGCAGAAGACTCCTTTTTGGGAGTATCCTGGGGCTTGGGACTCTCTTTCTTGGGAGCCTTGGGATGATCCTTCTTGCCTGCACCGTTTTTGGAAGGACTCTGCTTGGGAGTCTCGGGCTTGGAGGATAGGATCTCTGTCAGCTCTGCATCGGACAGGGGAGGCTTATGCTTAGAATCACGCCGATTCTGCCTATGGCCGCCTGCGTGTCCCGGCTTCTGTGAGGTTTCGTTAGGCATGTCCGGCTGAGGTACTGCGGTCTCCTGCCGTGCCAGCTTGTGCTCCTCGGACAGCATTTCCTTGCCGAGAGCGTCTCCTAATCTCTGTGCCTTTATGCGGCGGCGGGTCTTCTTGTCATCAGTCTCTGCAGGGTCTGCGGAACGGGCCTTGCTCTTTCCCTGAAGGCTGGGATCCAGGTATGCGGAGAAAGCAGGCTTTTCGGTGGGCTTGTTCTGCTTCTTTCCGGAAATAGGAGCCAGATCATCGGGGATGGGCTCATCGGTCTTTTTTGCTTTGCCGCTACGGAGGACACAGATGTCACAATTCTTATGGCATACAATCGTGTCAGGTTGTTTCTCCAAACGGACACGGACACTCTGCTTGAGCAGGTTTACATCCATGATGGTGCCTCTGCCATCGGGAGTGTCTACGAAAGAGTCCTGCTTGGGACTGGTGCGACGCAGATCCTCGTAGGCGGCTTGCTCATAGTTGAGGCAGCACATGAGTCTACCGCAGGTGCCGGAGATCTTGCTGGAATTGAGACTCAGATTCTGAGTCTTGGCCATCTTGATGGAAACAGGCTGAAAATCCTTGAGGAACTGACCACAGCAGAAGGGTCTGCCACAGATGCCGAAGCCGCCGACCATCTTAGCCTTGTCGCGGACACCGATCTGACGCAACTCAATGCGGCTGTGTAGAGCATAGCCCAACATCTTGACCAGCTCACGGAAGTCTACACGCTCCTCTGCGGTAAAGAAGAACAGGATCTTGCTGCCGTCAAATGCACACTCTGCAGAAACCAACTGCATGTCCAGACCCAACTCCTCAATTTTCTTAAGGCAGATTTGGTAGGCTTTCTTTTCACGTTCGCGATTGGTCTTGTCAATGGCGGTATCCTGAGCGGTAGCAATGCGGACTACATTACGCAGGGGAGAGACGGTCTCGTAAATAGGAAGGGTGTGGTTTCCACGGACACACTGCCCGTATTCCAGACCACGTGAGGTCTCAATGATTACATCAGTGCCTGCGGCGATTTCCAAATTGCCGGGGGCAAAATAATAGATCTTGCTATTGTTGCGGAACTGGATGTCACAAACAGTGACCATTTCCACAGACTTTTCTTGGGAAGGAGCCTCTGTTATGGGAGACTCGGCAGGGGAGAACTCTTGGACGGTATCCTCAACAACCGTCAGCTCATCTTGAACGGGTAAATCTTTCATAAAAACTCCTTTAACGAAGTAAAATTGATAAGCCACCGCATATGTGTCCGGCGCCTACATTGGCATCGGTCAATTCCATTGCCTCACGGATGACCTTGGTGGCACGGAGGAGGGCAGCGGTGGAACGGGATCGTGCTAACTGCTCGCATAAGGGGTGCATGGACGGTAAACCGTTGCGGACACGGATCGCTCCGGAGATGATCATAAGCCATTGGGCGAAGATGTCTCGGAGCTGATCTCTCTTGAGCTTCTCCATAGGGATCAGCAGCTCTAACAATGGGGCAGGATCACCGGTGCAGTATGCACGGACGAAGCTATCGGTCTGTGGCAGGAGGGAAGTGCCCTCTTCCATAAGGGAAATGGCTTGACCCAAGTAACCATCACTGCGTACGATAGCGGCTGAACGTGTGACAGGATCTGCATCGGGAAAACGGTGACGTAATTCGGACTCTAACAGACTGTCTGCCAACGGGGACATCCGCAACTCCACACATCGACTGCGAATGGTAGTCAAAAGCTGCTCGGAATGCTCTGCTAAGAAGAGAAAGACTCCGTAGGGAGGTGGCTCCTCGATGCATTTTAACAGAGCGTTTTGCGCCTCTAAACGCATATCCTTTGCTCTTGGGATCAAGTAGATCTTCTTGTTCCCCTCGTTGGGACGGATGTACAGAGTGCTAACAGTGTCACGGATCAGGTCTACTCTGACGGTCTTTTTCTCCGTGTCATCTACGGTGATCACGTCGGGATGGATCCCTTCCATGACCTTGCGACAGGGGTTACAGCAAAGACAGGGCTTATGAGTGCCGGTACACTGTAGAGCGGCTGCCAGCAGTGTGGCAAGTGTGTGCTTGCCGGAGCCCACGGGACCTGTGATGAGGTAGCTGTGAGAGGGCTGACCCTTAGCTAAGGCGGAAGATAGCCGTTCCTTTAGCCTTTGGTTACCTAAAAGGGAATCAAAACTCATAGAGCATACCTCCTTTCCCTGTCTAAAATCATATTATACCTCATTTCTGTTCACTTTTCCACTGTTATTTCAGGAATTTACAAAAAAATCAGAAATGATTTGACATTATACAGGCTTCCTTGTATAATACAACCATAGAATAGGGGAATAAAGGAGCGGTATTATGGGCAGAGGATCATCCCGAGAGAAGAAAAATACTTATCAGATCGCCAGAGAGGCACAGCAACTCAGTAGAGAGAAGGCATCGGAGCTCCTGCAATGTCTCTCTCCGGAGCGGATCGAGAGGATCGAGAGCGAAAAGTCCCTGCCTCATCCGGATGAGGTTCTTCTTATGGCAGAGGCTTATAGGGAGCCTGCCTTATGCAATCATTACTGTGCAACCCAATGTCCCATAGGCCAGCAATATGTTCCTCCGGTGCAGATCAAGGACCTGTCCCAAATCGTCCTTGAGATGCTGGCATCCTTGAATGCGGTGCAGCGCGAAACGGAACGGTTCATTGAGATCACGGCAGACGGTGAGATCAGTGATGATGAGCTGAGGGACTTTGTTAAGATCCAGAGAGGCTTAGAGCGGATCTCTATTACTGTAGAGACCCTGCAACTCTGGGCGGAGCAAATGATGGCTAACGGCAGGATCAATATGGAGCAATATCACACCCTAACGGGGAAATAGAGATTGTAGCACCTTTGGGAGAATTTCCGAAGGTGCTGCGCTTGTTCATAGGCATTTATAGAAAGTAATTCGCGATCGTTCTAACAATTTGCCGGAAAAGCTTGACATAAGGAACGTAAAAAGGTAAACTGTTTCCTGTGTTAAATTGGGAAAGGATAATGCTTATGAAGATTATTGCAGATACGGCATCCCTGATCTCACCGACAGAGGGGGATGCGATGGGAGTCTCGGTGATCCCGGCTTGTGTGGTGTTGGGAAATAAGAGCTACAGGGATTATATAGATATTACCTGTGAGGAGTTTGCCAAACGGCTGTCAGATGGAGAGGTGCCGACTTCGTCTCAGCCTTCTATCGGTGATGTGTTGGAGATCCTTGATTCTCCGGAGGAGGTTCTGTATTTGGCACTGGGCAGTGGATTATCCGGGACGTATGATACTGCAGTGGCGGCAAGGACAATGGCTAATGAGCCGGAACAGATCCATGTCGTGGATACCAAGACATTGGCAGGCCCCCTGCGTTATCTTGTGACGAAGGCCGTTGCACTGAGAGAAAAGGGCTTTACGGTTGCAGGGATCAAGGAGACTATTAGGCACAACATCGAGTCATCGGTATCCTTTGTAATCCCTGAGGATTTCGAGTTTCTGAAGCGAAGCGGACGGCTGACCCCTCTTACGGCCAAAATTGGCGGGGTGTTGAAGCTTCTGCCTGTTCTGACCCAAACAGAGGATCGCAGGCGTATCACGCCCGTTGCCATTAAGCGGAGCTGGAAGGGTGCGCTGGAGACGATCATTCATCGTCTACGTGAATTACAGGTTGGCGGAGAGCACTTGATTTCTGTTTGCCATGGAGGAACTGTGGAGAAGGCAACCCGGATCTTAGCCCAGATCAAAGAACAGTTTGCATCTGCGGAGACAGAGCTGTTGGAGCTGTCGCCGGCACTTCTAACCCACGGCGGCCCCGGTTGCATTGTGATCCAAGCGATCCGAAAGTGAGGTAGGCTGTGGAATTATTGCTGATTGTCATACTGGGATATGTGATTGGTGCGATCCCCTTTGCACTGGTAGTTGGTAAGCTGTTCTATCATACGGACATCCGTAATCACGGCAGCGGCAACTTAGGCGGAGGGAACACCGGAAGAGTTCTGGGACCCAAGGCAGGGCTTGCAGTTATGGCCCTGGACCTGCTTAAGGTGAGCTTGGTGATCTTCCTTGCTGAATTGTTATCCTCTCATTCTTGGGCAATTGCTGTGGGAGCGGTAAGTGCCGGTATCGGTCATTGCTATCCTGTTTTTGCCGGATTTAAGGGAGGAAAAGCGGTAGCTGCCATGTATGGATTCTTTTTCGGTCTATGGATTGTAGGAGGATTTTCACCACTGGTTTTCTTCCTGCCCTTATGTGTGTTCCTGCTGGTGTTGTATATTGGCAAGATCATTGCCCTTGCCAGCTCGGTTTCTGCTATTGGGGCTACGGTATATATTCTGCTGATCCGGGCTCCTTATCCCATTGCCACTGCTATGGGTGTATTTACGCTGTTGATCCTTGTTCGCCATCGGGAGAACTTCCGCCGTATGATCAAAGGGACGGAAAACAAGATCCACTGGATGTAATACTACTTTCTGATAGAAATGTTTGATTTCTATCAGAAAGAGCACCGCTAAAGCGTTGCGATTTTGCAATTTTTGATATAGAAAATTGCAAAATCCCGTCTCATGCAGTTCTTGACGCACCTACGGTGCTATAAAAAT
>JAZRGR010000184.1:0-17487 GCA_045644345.1 Faecousia sp.
TGGAAAATGTTTCGAATTCGCTGTAGATTTCTATAAAGACGCAACATTTTACCGCACACCTCATCAGTCTCGCTCCGCTCGACAGCTTCTCCTCAAGGAGAAGCCTTGGCCCCTACCATGCCTTCGACCTGCTCGACAAATCGGAATTTTGGGTTTACGATTCGGTGGGGTCGGGCTCCGATTCTGTTGGGGGTTCCGTTTCTTCGGAGGGCGCAGAGTCTGTAGGTGGCTCGGTTCCTTCGGTCGGGGCAGTTGTCTGTGTAGAGGCTTGATTGTCCGTATCCCCGGGACCCGTTGTAGGCTCTGTAGGCTGTCCCGGTACTCCCGAAGTGTCTTCATCAGACTCTGTAGGCAGGGTCTCCTCTTGGGGCATAGGTGCAGAATATTTCTCCATATCCCACTCATAGCCCTCTGCCGAGAGCTCCTCATCATACAGCCGTTTCATATCCCACTGTCCCACTTCCATAGCACGGCGAAGGTCCAAGTGGAAGCTCTCCCCCTCTATTCGGAGGAAGTTCCAGTAGTATTCCCTGCCGTCCCTCATTCCTGTTATGATGTCACATTCTACACCCGTATTTTCACACAGCTCGTCGTAGAACATGGCAAGAGAACTATCATGGGCTATACCGTCAGCCAGCAAGCTATACACAGGCAGTGACGGTTGGGTATCTGTCAGGGTGCTCTTCCGTCTGACCAAATAGCGGTACAGGAGGCTCGCCTTTTCGTGAGGAGTCTGCTCCATTGACACGCGCTTCTGTGCCGAATCGAAGAGATTGAGGATCTCCATGAGCTTAGAGCGCATAGCATCCCTGGATTCCGGATAGGAAAAATGGAGCTCCAGGATCCGATGATCTCCGCTATCCGGGTAGAGCTTGACAGAATACTCGGGGATACAGGGGATCGTTCTGGGGTTCTCTAAGCAGAGCTCCCGGATCTTCTCGGTCAGATCCGCCTGTGCATAATGTCGGATCCGCAGGGTAAGAGAATTGCTGAGGTTATCCAATGCCTCCCGAATCTTGCCGTAGGCAGCATCGTTGTCATCCACCAGTACAATGGCATTGATCTCACCGAGAGACCGACGGAAAACAATGGAAATTTGGACGTAACACTGCCCGTCTGTCTCCCGGATCTCGCTGTCAGCATAGTCTACGGCATAGGATCCTGTGGGATGCTGTTGGGTAGCGTATTTCATCGCCTCCTCCAGATCCTTCTCCAGGTCTCCCTCATACTCGCGGACCAGAACGGTTCCCTGCTCCTGCCAGTTGTCAATAAAGGTGAAGATCGCACCGCGTAATTCCAGTCGATTGCCGACCACAGGTGTGACATCAGCCTCACCGTGATCTGTCTGTTGGGGCTGCTGCTCCACATGGGGCCGAATCGACAGATATTCCTTCTCCTTACTGCAGCCTGTGAGCAACAGCAGCAATAAAAGCATCGGAATCAGCCTCTTCATTGCACCATCTCCGATCACAGCTCATTGCGGTCATACCGCTTAAAGCCGTCACCCAGCACCTGGTGTGCATCCTGCAGGATCACAAATGCCTGGGGATCTACACGGTAGATCAGCTCCTTCAGCTCTGCTACCTGCTTGCGCTTTACAGCACAGAGAATCACCTGCTTGTCTGCCTGGGTATAGTAGCCCTTTCCGTCTAAGAGGGTCAGGCCGCGTTCCATATCTACAGAGATTGCCTTGGCTACATCGTCATGCTTATCGGTGATCACAAAGGCGACCTTGGCATAGTCCATACTGTAGATTACATAGTCCAGAACCACAGATACCAGGAACAGTGCCAATGCGCTGTACAGCGTATTGTTAAAGTCCTTGTATACAATACCCGTTGCTATAGCGGTACCCATATCAAAGGCAAGGATCAGTTTGCCAATGGGGCAGTTGCGGAACTTCAGCTTAAGCAAACGGGCAAGGATATCCACACCGCCGGTGGAAGCACCTGCAAGGAACACAACGCCCAGGCCGAAACCGATAATCGTCGCACCGAAAATCACCGCAACCAGAGGCTCTACCTCAGGGATCGGCACAATGGCTCCCAGCAGATCGAAGCCAACAGCAGAGATCACCATACCCAGCATGGATCCGAAGAAGAAGTATTTGCCGATCTTCTTAAATCCCACCAGAAACAGGGGGATATTGATAACCGCACTTACCAGACCGATGGTCACAAAGGGGCTCTTTGCTACATATTTAATGAGCATGGCAACACCGCTGATGCCGCCGCAGTTGATCCCCGAGGGCTCAAAGAACATGACAAAGCCTGTAGAGGAGATCAAGCTGCCCACAATCACCAACAGCATATTACGGATGATTTCTTTCTTCGTATATTGCATAGGATCACAGCTCCATTTCTAACTGTTTTTCATCCCCGTCCTCCGGCTTTAGGAGTGCGCCGGCAGCAGGGAGAGCCTTCGTGCGGTAGCGAGCTTGGTTGACAATACCGCTGTTCTCCAGCAGAGCCGCACGGTAGAGCAGATGCTTCTTCTTCAGTGTCAGGACTGCTACGCCCTGGGTAGCACGGGTGGTCTTGGGTGTAAGCTGTGCCGTAGAGAAGATCAGTGCTCGATTCTCTGTGGAGTACAGTACGATCTGGGTATCCTCCTTCAGGAGGAATGCCGCCTTTAAGGGACTCTTGTCACAGTAGGCGCCTGTCAGCTTACGGCGATTGGACTTGGTCTGATAGGTAGACAGCTCCACCTTGGCAACCTTGCCATTTTCGTAGATAAAGATCATATTGCCGCTGTAGTCACCGGGGAAACAGACCTGCAATACCGACTCACCCTCATCAAAGCCTAACTTGCCCGGGAGATAATCGCCCAGAACCGATGCCTTGCTGTCCTCGAAGTCGGAGCAACGGGCCTTGTAGACCTGGAATTTATCCGAAAATACCAGAAGCTCCGCAGAATTACGGGTCTCCAGGGAGAAGCTAAGGCTGTCTCCCTCCTTAAACTTCTGCTCACCGGACATACGTAGAGACTGAGGAGTGATCTTCTTAAAATAGCCCTCCTTGGATACGAATACCGTAACGGCATAGTCGGGAACAGACTCCTCTTCTTCCTCTTCCTCGATCTCAGTGCCTTGAACCAGATCGGTCTTGCGGTCCTTGCCGTACTTATCGGCGATAGCTTCCAGTTCCTTGATGATAATATTGCGGATCTTCTTCTCGCTACGCAGGGTATCCTCTAAGTCCTCGATCTCCTTCTCCAGGTCATCAACCTCGTTGGTTCGCTTGAGGATATATTCCTTGTTGATATTGCGGAGCTTGATATCCGCAACAAACTCTGCTTGGATCTTGTCGATGCCGAAGCCGATCATCAGATTGGGGACAACCTCTTCATCGGATTCTGTCTCTCGGATAATATGGATCGCCTTGTCAATATCCAGGAGGATCCGTCGCAGACCCTTGAGGAGGTGGAGCTTCTCTGCCTTCTTCTGCTTGCGGTAGTACACACGGCGGCGGACGCAGTCTGTACGCCATGCAGTCCATTCCTCAATGATCTCACGGACACCCAACACACGGGGCATACCGGCGATCAGGAGATTGAAGTTACAGCCGAAGCTGTCTAAGAGGGGCGTAGACTTGAAGAGCTTCTGCATCAGCTTGTCCGGGTCTGCACCGCGCTTGAGATCAATGGTCAGCTTTAAGCCGTTCAGATCCGTCTCATCACGCATATCAGAGATCTCACGGATCTTGCCCGCCTTGGTCAGCTCTGCCACCTTGTCCATAATGGCCTCGGTAGTGGTGGTATAGGGGATCTCGTAGATCTCGATGAGGTTCCCTTCTTTCACATACCTCCAGCGGCCGCGGATCTTGATACTACCTCTTCCGGTACGGTAGATCTCCTCCATCTCACGGGGATCATAGATGATCTCGCCACCGGTAGAGAAGTCCGGTGCAGGCATGAGCTCCAGCA
Source organism: Faecousia sp. (assembly GCA_045644345.1). GTDB lineage: Bacteria > Bacillota > Clostridia > Oscillospirales > Oscillospiraceae > JAZOXB01. The sequence goes on from JAZRGR010000184.1 coordinate 3,925, forward strand.
GGTCACAGTTGGGATTCTTGATCCAAGCAATGGTAGCCTTACAGACCTCACGGAGATTAAAGGAGCAAATATTGCTTGCCATGCCTACGGCAATGCCCATATTGGCAGATACCAGCACATTGGGAAACACCGTAGGGAGCAAGGTAGGCTCCTGGGTAGTATTATCATAATTAGGGACAAAATCCACCGTCTCTTCGTCAATATCTCGGAAGAACTCATGGCAGATCGTCTCCAGCTTAGCCTCTGTATAACGGGAGGCGGCATATGCCATGTCACGGGAATAGACCTTGCCGAAGTTGCCCTTGGAATCCACAAAGGGTACCAGCAATGCCTCGTTGCCCCTTGCCATACGGACCATTGTCTCATAAATAGCCGCATCACCGTGGGGGTTCAGTGCCATGGTTCTACCTACAATGGTAGCAGACTTGGTACGGGGACCGTTTAGGAGCCCCATCTTGTACATAGTGTACAGCAATTTCCGATGGGAGGGCTTAAAGCCGTCGATCTCGGGAATGGCACGGGACACGATGACGCTCATGGCATAGGGCATATAGTTCAGAGTGAGCGTATCTGTAATGGGCTGTTCCAGAACCTCAGCCCGTAAGCCCTCCACACGGGAGGTATCTATGTTTTTCTTCTGTTCCGGTTCTTTTTTCTTTCTTGCCAAAGAAATTCACTTCCTTTTCTCGGACTATTCACAGCTAACAGTCAGCAGGATCAATTCGGGGATGTTAAATACACGGGGGATCCGATGGCTGTTTCCTGCTCCACGGCTGACCAGCATGGTGGTATCCTCCATGGTATAAAAGCCCTCGGTATATGTGGGGAACCAGCTCTGCCCCGGGGCAAAGAGCCCGCCGATCCAAGGCAGGCGAACCTGCCCTCCGTGGGCATGTCCCGCCAGGACCAGATCTGCTTCCAAATAATTCTCGAAATAATGAGGCTTGTGACTCATCAAGAGGACAAACTCATCTGCAGGCTTGTCCTTAACCAGACGTCTGAGGGTATGCTTCTTTCCACTGGGCTCCTTCAGTCCCACTAAGGTACCACCGTAAAACGGAACGGTAGCATCCCCCAGGACACAGACACCCAATCCGGCGAGATCTCCAAGGAATTTGCGCAGCTCCCTGGGCTTGAGCCGATGCTCGTGGTTGCCTGTACAATAGTAGACAGGTGCAAGCTTTACCAACTCCCCTGCAAGGGCAAGGGCCTTGTCCGTATCCGTAAAAGTACTGTCGATCAGATCTCCCGTGATCATGATCACATCAGGCTTCCAATACCGAACAGCCTCCAAGAGACTCCGATTCCCCTTGCCGTAGGATTGGTTGTGCAAGTCGGAGATCTGCAGGAGTTTGAGCCCATCCATTTCTCGGGGCACCTTGGAACTCTTGTATTCATAACACGCTACCGCAAGAGTGGTATTCTCCCACAGCATATATAGTAGCCCTATAAGAGCTGCCCCAATCAAAATAATAATAGTATAGCTCATTCTCTCTTCACCCTGTCAACTGATATCCGCCATATCCAGGTAGAGACTACCGTTTTCGGCGATATAGTCCTTACGTCCTTGGAGATTATCACCCAGGAGGAGGTCAAAATAGATGGCGGTCTTCTCCGCATCCTCGGGCATGATCTTAATGAGGCGGCGAGTCTCCGGATTCATGGTGGTCATCCACATCATCTCCGGCTCATTCTCACCCAATCCCTTGGAACGGGAAATGGTGTACTTCTTGTCTCCGATGGACTTGAGGATCTCGGTCTTCTCTGCCTCATTATAGGCAAAGAAGGTCTTATCCTTGGTGTTGATCTCAAAGAGGGGAGACTCTGCAATATACACATAGCCCTCACGGATCAGTGTGGGAACCAAGCGGTACAGCATGGTCAGGATCAAGGTGCGGATCTGGAAGCCGTCTACGTCTGCGTCGGTACAGATGATGATCTTGTTCCAGCGGAGGGCATCTAAGTTAAAGGCAGTCAGATCCTTGACCCGCTTGTCCTTGGTCTCTACGCCACAGCCCATAACACGCAGGAGATCCGTAATGATATCACTCTTGAAGATCCTACCATAGTCTGCCTTGAGGCAGTTGAGGATCTTACCGCGGACAGGCATGATCCCCTGGAATTCCGCATCACGGGACAGCTTGACCGCACCCATTGCGGAATCACCCTCGACGATATACAATTCACGCTTGCCGGAGTCTCTGCTACGGCAATCTACGAACTTCTGGACACGGTTGGCAATATCCAGGGAGCCGGATAGCTTCTTCTTCACCGCAATACGGGCATGCTCAGCAGATTCACGGCTCCGCTTGTTAATAAGAATCTGATCTGCGATCTTATCCGCCTCGGCCTTGTTCTCAATAAAATAGACCTGGAGTCTCTCTCGGAAGAACTCTGTCATAGCTTCCTGGATGAACTTGTTGTTAATGGACTTCTTGGTCTGGTTCTCGTAGGAGGTCTGGGTGGAGAAACAATTGGTAACGATGACCAGACAGTCCGCTACATCCTGGAATGTGATCTTGCTCTCACTCTTGGTGTACTTGCCATTCTGCTTCAGATACGCATCAATGGCATAGACGAAGGCATTGCGAACCGCCCGATCCGGAGCACCACCGTGTTCCAGCCAAGAGGAATTGTGGTAGTATTCCAGACGGTTGAGGTTCCGTGAGAAGCAAACAGCGGCAGTAAGCTTGACCTTATACTCGGGCTTGTCTGCACGGTCCCGCCCCTTCTTCTCTGTCTCCCAGTATTGGGGCATGGTGAAGGAGTTTCCCTCAGTAAGCTCATTGATGTAATCCACGATCCCCTTTTCATAGCGGAACTCTGTGGTCTCGAACTTATTGCCCACCTGGTTGCGGAAACGGAAGGTCACACCGGCATTGACCACAGCCTGCCGCTTGAGCACATCCAAATAATATTCTACAGGGATATCGATCTCCGTAAATACATCCAGATCCGGCTTCCAATGGAAGAGGGAACCTGTCTTCTTGCGGTCCGCAGGTTCCTTATTCAGCTTGCCTACGATCCGTCCCCGCTCAAAGTGGAGGGTATACTTATAGCCGTCCCGATAGATCCGAGCGTCGAAGAACTCGGAAGCATACTGGGTCGCACAGGTGCCCAGACCGTTTAAGCCCAGGGAATATTCGTAGTTGGTGCCCCCTGCACTCTTGTCGTACTTGCCGCCTGCATACATCTCGCAGAACACCAGCTCCCAGTTGTAGCACTGTTCCTTCTCGTTCCAGTCCACGGGACAGCCTCTGCCGAAGTCCTCTACCTCGATGCTCTTATCTGCATAGCGGGTCACAATGATCAGATCTCCATGTCCCTCCCGTGCTTCATCGATGGCATTGGACAGGATCTCGAATACCGCATGCTGACACCCCACCAGATCATCAGACCCAAAGATGACCGCAGGGCGGAGACGGACTCTGTCTTCATTTTTAAGGGAGGTAATACTTTCGTTGCCGTAGCTTTGTTTCTTTGCCATAATCATCCTCACAGATCCGGGGCAACCTACCGAAAGGCTAACCCCTGTTATCGCAATCCTCCGTCTCTGCGGAAATTGCACATTCTTAACCATTTTACTAAGCATAGTATATCCGTCCTTTGGAAAAAAGTCAAGTTTTCGGAAAAAACTAATTTCAAGGTCTTGCTTTTTCTCTTCCGATGTCGTATGATATGATGGAAAGAGAAGCTAACTATCCACAGGAGGAACTATCGTGAGCCATCCATCCAACCAAAACCACAGCAAACGTAAGCACCGCAAGAGTAAGAAATCCACTGCAGAAAAGATCCTTTGGGGAACAGCTTTCTGCGCCGCTGTCTTAATTGCCTGTTTTGCGGTCTATGTCATGAGCCTGGGCAATGGCATCCCCTCCACCAGCACCGGTGAGATCGCTACCCAGCTTGCCGCCCAGGATGACCTTGAGTCCTCAACCACCGAGATACCGGTTACAGAGCCCACTGCCGAGACAGAGGAGCCTACCACCGAAGAACCTACCACCGAGCCCACAGAGCCGCCTCTGCCTCCTCACATGGAACAGGCACTGGCACTGATGGAGGGCATGACCCTGGAGGAGAAGCTGTGGCAGATGATCTTCCTAACTCCCGACGAGCTGACCGACACCACAGGTCCCACCATCGCAGGTGACGGTACCCGAGCGGCTCTGCAAACCTATCCCGTAGGCGGTGTGGTCTACTTTGGGGACAACATCATCTCCACAGATCAGATCACCGCTATGCTGACCAACACCCGTAGCTACTGCAAGATCCCGCCCTTCCTGGGTGTGGATGAGGAGGGCGGCTATGTGTCCCGTCTTAACAAGATCAACATCGTCCCCTGGACAGATCCCATGGAAGTATATGGTGATGCCGGCGATGCCCAGGCAGTGTATGACCTGGGTGCAACCTTTGCAGACGGCATTGCAAGCGTAGGCTTCAATCTAGACTTCGCTCCCGTTGCGGACGTAGTCACCAACCCCAACAACACCGAGATCGGCAGTCGTTCCTTCAGCGATGACCCCCAGGTTGCTGCACAGATGGTAGCACAGATGGTCAAGGGTCTCCAGGATGGGAACATGATCGCCTGTCTTAAGCACTTCCCCGGTCACGGCAGTACATCCTCTGACTCCCATTACGGCAAATCCACCAGTGACCGAACCACTGACGATCTGCGCGGGACCGAATTCGTCCCCTTCCGCGCCGGTATTGAGGCCGGGGTAGAGCTGGTCATGGTCTCCCATATGACCCTACCTCAAGTAACAGGGAACGACGAGCCCTGCGACTTCTCCTATACCGTTGTCACAGGGCTCCTTCGTGAGGAGCTGGGCTTTGAAGGTCTGATCGTCACGGATTCCCACGAGATGGGCGCCATTTCCTACTTCTACGATTGCGGCGAGGCCGCCCTCAAGGCTGTACAGGCCGGCTGTGATGTGATCCTCATGCCCACCAGCAAGACCGACGCCTTCGAGACCCTCTTTGCCGCCGTGGAAGACGGCACCCTCACCGAGGAACGGATCAACGAAAGCGTCCTGCGCATCCTGAGCCTCAAATACAAATACGGCATCATCTCCGAATAAACACCCGAGCCTGCCTTCCAACGAAGGCAGGCTCGTTTCTTATCGCCAAATTCCGATTTATGGAGCTGTTTATCGTATAACACCGTAGGGGCGACCTGTGGTCGCCCGGTCATTGTCGTTAAACGACAATGACGAAATGACGGGATTATCACGAGATTTCCGACAAAATCGAAACATTTTGTGGGCGACCACAGGTCGCCCCTACGAACAAATTCGGAAATCGAACAGTTCGATAAATCGGAATTTTGCTCCAAATCAAACAGCTCTGCTGTCACATATGGGTGACACAGCAGAGCTGTTAAACATGTATGGAGAAGTTTACTTAGAGATTCTATTTCTTGGAATCGAAGTATTTCAATAATTGATACACAAGGGAGATCTCTTCCTGAGTAAAATCATCCAGAGACAGGGACAGCTCCGATTCGATCCCCAAAAGATAGTCGGCAGACACATGGAACAGCCTTGCCATCTCCACAATATAGGGTGTCGTAGGCGTAGAAATGCCCATCTCCCACGCATTCACAGAGCTCCTGGTTACATCCAGTTTCTTTGCCAGCTGTGCTTGTGAATAGCCTGCCTTTTCTCTCAGAGTCTTGATTCTTTCGTAGAGCATGGTGATCCCCCCTGTCAATATTATTATACCCATCAGATTGCGATAATTAAATATCATCATATGTATACTTTTATTGACATTCTTGATATCACTATGTATAATGGTACTATAGGTCATTCGATCAACCGTCATATTTGCAAGGGAGGTTACTATAGAGAAAGAGCTGTATTGGAAAATGTACGCAATCCTATGCGGAGCAATATCCGATGCTATCGAGGCACTGCAGGATCCGAATAACAGTCTGTATGCACGAAGCATGTTGGAACAAGCCATCCTGCGTACCGAAGAGATGTATGTCTCCCACGAGGAAGAAATATCATAGCCCTATAAAGAAACTGCTGACATGCTGTCGCAGTTTCTTTTTCCTTCCCGGGGAGTATCCTTTCGTTTATGTATAATGTTCGTTTTTTTCTTTGACTACAGGGGTTTTTTATGATATACTATTTCTTAAAGGGGTGAAATTATGGATCTGATCTCGGAATTGAACGGTGAACGCATTGATGTATTTTTGGCACGGGAGCTGCCGGATCTGACGCGGAGCGCAGTACAGAAGCTCCTGGAGCAGGGACAGGTGTCCCTCCGCGGAGTTCCCATTAAAAAGAATCATAAAACCGAGGCAGGTGCTGTTTATTCCGTCATTCTGCCGGAGCTAAAGGAGATCCCTCTTGTAGCACAGGATATTCCATTGGATGTGATCTACGAGGACGAGGATCTGCTGGTCATCAACAAGCCCAAGGGTATGGTGGTCCATCCCGCTGCAGGCCATGAGGACGGCACCTTGGTCAACGCTCTCCTCCACCATTGCGGAGACAGTCTCTCCGGCATCAACGGGGAGAAGCGTCCCGGCATCGTCCACCGCATCGACATGGATACCACAGGACTGCTGATCGTTGCCAAGAACGACTTCGCCCACAGGCATCTGTCGGATCAGCTCAAGGACCACAGCCTCAGCCGCACATACGAGTGCATTGTCCGAGGAGGCTTCCGTCAAGAAGAGGGCACCGTAGATGCGCCCATCGGCCGTCATCCCACGGATCGCAAGCGGATGGCTGTTACGGATAAGAACAGCCGTGAGGCTGTGACCCACTGGAAGGTCCTGGGTTCCTATGGGCAGTACACCCATGTACAGTGCCGTCTGGAAACAGGCCGTACTCATCAGATCCGTGTCCATATGGCACACATCGGTCACCCCATTGCCGGCGATCCGGTATACGGGATCCGCAAGCCGGAGCTGGGACTCAGCTCCCAATGTCTCCACGCAAGGAAGCTCCGCTTCATCCATCCCCGCACCGAGGCGGCGGTAGAGCTGAGCTGTCCCCTGCCGGAGGAATTCGAAAAAGCACTTAAAAAATTGGAAAATATTTAAATTTACTGAGAGGAATGTTTCAAATGACCGCTTACGAAAAACTGCAAAACTGCTTAGCCTGTGTCCGTGCAAAGACCGACTTCGTCCCCGAGGTTGCCCTGATCCTTGGCTCCGGCCTGGGTGCTTTAGCTGACGAGATCGAGGCTGTTGCTACCGTAGACTATCATGACATTGAGGGCTTCCCCGTATCCACCGTTGTGGGTCACAAGGGTCGCTTCGTCTTCGGCTACTTCGGCAATACCAAGGTCGTCATCATGCAGGGCAGAGTCCACTTCTACGAGGGCTACAGCCGTGAGGACGTGCTCCTGCCCACCCGTCTCATGATCCTCATGGGTGCCAAGACCCTGTTCCTGACCAATGCCGCAGGCGGTGTGAACCGTAGCTTCAACGCAGGTGACTTCATGCTGATCACCGACCACATTATGAGCCTGTTCCCCAATCCCCTGATCGGTGCCAATATGGACGAGCTGGGTCCCCGTTTCCCCGATATGTCCAATGTATACGACAAGGAGCTATGCCAAATCATCCGTGATACTGCCGCCCGTCTGCAGATCCCCCTCCGCGAGGGTGTCTATACCCAGCTCACCGGTCCCACCTTCGAGACCCCTGCTGAGGTACGGATGCTCACCGCATTGGGCACCGACGCAGTAGGCATGTCCACTGCCTGCGAAGCTGTTGCCGCCCGTCATGCCGGCATTAAGGTCTGCGGCATTTCCTGTATCACCAACCAGGCCGCCGGTATCTCCCCCGAGCCCCTGAGCCATGAAGAGGTCTTTGAGACCGGCAACCGTGTTGCTCCCCTGTTCCGCGCACTGGTCAAGGAGAGCATCATCGCTATGGGAGAGAAGGCATGAGCTTAGAATCTGTCACCCATGCGGTCAATGTCCGCCGTGAGGGGAATGTGCTCATCACCTTAGATCAGACCCTCCTGCCCAATGTTACCAAATACTTAGATCTGACCACTGCCGAGGAGATGTGGGAGGCCATCTACTCCCTCCGTGTTCGGGGTGCCCCCGCCATCGGCATTTTCGCAGGATATGCAATGGCCATCCTGTCTAAGCAGATCCCTGCACCGGACTTCGATACCTTCTATAAGGATTACTGCCGTCTGTCCGATTATCTCAACTCCTCCCGTCCCACGGCTGTGAACCTGTCCTGTATGCTCCGCAGAATGGACGGTGTGGTACAGGCCAACAAGGACAAGCCCCATGAGGAGCTCCTTGCCGCCTTGGATGTAGAAGCCAAAGCCATCCATGACGAAGACATCGCCATGTGCCGCAAGATCTCCGAGTACGGTCTGTCCCTGCTGAAGGACGGAGACGGTGTCATTACCCACTGCAATGCAGGTCCCATTGCCACCTCCCGTTACGGCACGGCACAGGGTCCCTTCTACCTGTCCAAGGAAGCAGGCATGAACATCCATGTTTTCGTTGACGAGACCCGTCCCCTCCTTCAGGGTGCCCGTCTGACCTCCTACGAGCTGACCAAGGCAGGGGTTCCCTGCACCCTGATCTGCGACAATATGGCAAGCTTAGTCATGAAGCAGGGCAAGGTGCAGGCCGTTTTCTTCGGCTGTGACCGCATTGCCCGTAACGGCGATGTTGCCAACAAGATCGGCTCCTCCGGCCTTGCGATTATTGCCAACCACTACGGGATCCCCGTTTATTCCCTGGGTCCCTCCACTACCATTGACTTCTCCTGTCCCACAGGGGAGCAGATCCCCATTGAGGAGCGACCCCATGCCGAGATCAAGGAGCTGTTCTACGCCAAGCCCATGGCTCTGCCCGAGGTACAGTGCTATAACCCTGCCTTCGATGTAACGGATCACAGCTTGCTTGCCGGTATCGTTACGGAGAGAGGTATTGCCTATCCTCCCTTCTCTGAGAGCTTTGCCAAGCTGTTCCCGGAGGAAATGAAGAAGGGAGAGCCCCATGTATAAGAACCACGAAGATGCCAAGAGAGCCATTGTAGAAGCCGGAAAGCGGCTCTATCACAACGGCTATGTTGCAGCCAACGACGGCAACATCACCGCCCGTATGGAGGATGACACCGTTTGGTGTACTCCCACGGGTGTGTCCAAGGGCTCCATGACCGAAGGCATGCTGGTTCGGGTGGATATGGACGGGAACATCCTGGAGGGCAAGCGGCAGGTATCCAGCGAGGTCAAGCTCCATCTCGCCATTTACCGCGAGAATCCCGATCTGGGAGGCATTGTCCATGCCCACGGTCCCGGTGCCACTGCCTGGGCAGCCTATGGCAAGCCCTGGAACCAGGCGATTTCCCTGGACTCTGCCCTCCATTTGGGCGTTGTTCCCTGTGCGTCCTTTGCTATTACCGGATCCCGTACCTTGGCAGAATCCGCCGCTCCCTATTGCAGGAACCACACTGCAGTCTTCTTAGAGCATCACGGCTCCGTAACCTGGGGCAAGGATGTCAAGCAGGCTCTGTTCCGCACCGAGGTGTTAGAGCACACCTTTAAGGTCTATGCCAATATGCGTGCCTTCGGAGAGGTCCGTCTCCTGTCCAACCGAGAGCTGGACGAGGTAGAAGAGGTCAAGAAGAAGTACGGCATCCGCTGTCCCCGTGCCTTGGGACGCGCCCGTTAAGTGGGAAATACCATGAGCAAGATCACAACTGTTTTATTCGATCTGGATGGTACTTTGCTCCCCATGGTTCAGGATCGCTTTGCCGAAGCCTACTTCAAGCTCCTTGCTGTCAAGTTAGCTCCTCGTGGCTATGATCCCAAGGAACTTATTAGTGCCATCTGGTCCGGCACCCGCGCCATGATCGCCAATGACGGAACAAGGAATAACGAAGAAGCGTTCTGGGCCGATTTTACCGCCCGTTTTGGGCAAGAAGCTCGTGAGGATCTGCCGATCTTTGATGAATTCTACCGCAAGGACTTCCTGCTGGTCCGAGAAGTCTGCGGCTTTCATCCCGATGCCGCCAAGGCGATCCGTATTCTCAGGGACAAGGGGATCCCTGCGATCCTTGCTACCAATCCCATTTTTCCCGCCGTTGCTACAGCTAACCGCATCCGCTGGGCAGGGCTGGATCCGTCAGACTTCGAGCTGATCACCACCTACGAAAACTCCCGGTACTGCAAGCCCAATTTGGAGTATTATAAGGACATTCTGTCCTCTCGGGGACTCCGAGCGGAGGAATGCCTCATGGTCGGCAACGATGTAGCAGAGGACATGATCACCGCCTCCCTGGGCATGGAGGTATTCCTCCTAACAGACTGTCTCATTAACAAGCCCATGCTGGATATCAACAACTACCCCCACGGTGGCTTCCCGGAGCTTCTGGCACGGCTAACCGCCCTATAAGTCCACAGCTCACCCTCACGCAGATCCGTGAGGGTGAGCTTTTCGTATCAGCTATAGCAGGAGACAGATCAGACCGTTGGCCCCTTCGTTGATGATCTTGGCAAGGGCATCCTTGATCTTGTAACGGGCATCCTCAGGCATCCGCTTGAGCTTGGTAGTCAGTCCCTCGTTGACCAACTCATAGAGGGATTTGCCGAAGATATTGCTCTCCCACAGCTTTTCCCGATTGCCCTCATATTCCCCTAAGAGGGATTTCACTAACTCCTCAGATTGTTGCTCGTTGCCTACCATAGGACTGACCTCTGTCTGGATATCTGCTCGCATCATGTGGATAGAGGGGGCACTGGCACGGAGCTTGACACCGTAGGCACCGCCCTTTTTCACCAGCTCCGGCAGCTCCAACTTCATTTCCTCCGGTGCAGGCATGACGATCCCATAGCCGGTTGCCTTGACCTCCTCCAAGGCAGCAGAGATCTTGTCGAACTGCCGCTTCATTTTGGCAAGAGCCATAAGAATGGACAGGAGCTGCCCGTCATCGTCAATGGAGAAGCCGGTCTTATGGCTGAGGATCTCGTAGAAGATCCCTTCACGGAATTCCGGCTCACACTGAACGCTTCCCTCCGCAGGGTCTACCCCTGTGATACGGCAGCCCTTGATCTGCTCCAGCTCCTTGATGCGCCCCAATACCGTCTCAGCCTCCGTAAGACGACGGATGTCCTTGGCATTTCGGAGAAGGGTCTCATATACCCCTTGCTTCAGCGGATCCTCATGTTCCAGGGCTCTGACCCAGGGTGGCAGGAACACACAGATCTGCTGTAGTGGGAAGGCGTACAGGAGCTCCCTCAGGATCTCCTTCAGCTCTGCCTCTCCCATACGGAGGCAATCCACACACAGGGTACTTACACCATAGGTGCTCTCGATATACTCCCGCAGGATCCGCGCTTCACTGCCTGTGGGGTTACTGCTGTTGACCAGGACTACAAAGGGCTTCCCTGTAGCCTGCATATCACGGATCGCCCGTTCCTCAGCGGCTATGTAGTCCGTCCGTGGGATGTCTGTAATGGTACCGTCGGTGGTGATGACGATACCGATACTGCAATGCTCCTCCATGACCTTCTTGGTTCCGATCTCCGCCGCCTCGGTCATGGGGATCTCATAGTCGAACCAAGGCGTAGTCACCATCCGAGGAACTCCATCCTCCATCGCTCCAATGGCACCGTTGACCATGTAGCCTACAGAGTCAATGAGTCGCACAGACAGGGTAGCTGTACCATCGGGGCTGATCTCCACCGCTTCCTCCGGCACAAACTTAGGCTCTGCGGTCATAATGGTTCTCCCGGAGGCACTCTGGGGCAGCTCATCCTTGGCACGTTCCCTGCGATACAGATCCTCGATATTGGGGATCACCATTTCCTCCATCAATCGCTTAATAAAGGTGGATTTCCCCGTCCGCACCGGTCCCACTACACCGATATAAATATTGCCACCGGTTCTACGGGCAATATCTGCATACAAATTGCTCATAAAAAGTCCTCCCCTTTGTTGCTTTGTACACAGTATGCAACAAGGGGGAGGACTATGCCTCAATCTATTCTCGGAATGATCCTTAAGGCACGGGGGCTACCTTGAAAACCGTATTCCTCCAGGATCCGCAGGGCTGCCGGATGCTCCGGCTCGCAGGGCAGACTTAGAGTGTCACAGCCCATAGCCCTTGCCATAGCAATGGCCTCTCCCAGGAGCTGGGCAGACAGCTTCCTGCCACGGAATGCAGGTGCCAGGGCAAAGTACCGTAAGACCCCGTCCTGCACCACAATGACGCCGGTAGCATCCGCGTCCAGCATGGAGATCCGCAGCTTCCCCTCCGGGAGATCAAATTGGGACAGGAAGGCTCCGTCCCCCTCCTCCGCATCACGGTACCACATATTAAAGTCCCTGTACTTTTCTCCGCGCCACCACATCTGCTTACCCAAGGTAGAGATCTCCTCCGTAATATGGCTCGCATCATTGAGGAATTCTAAGGTGAACTCTCCGTTTTCGTACCGGAGGCAGGTCACTGCGGTATTCTCGCAGTGGGAAATGGCATTCTCCTGATCTCGGAAGAAGAGGGTCTGCAAGGAGCCTCTGAGAACCATACCGTGGGAGAAGAGGGCTACGGTCTGCCCCTCATGCTTCTCCGCAATTTCTCGGAGAGCGGTGAGGAAGCGACCTGTGTAAATGTCGAAAGTCTCGCTCCCCTCTACAGACCAGGTCTTGGGGCTGTGGGAGAAGGCATAATTCCGCTCATGGTCACAGCGATCCAGCCAACCGAAGGGGTGATTCTCCCAAACGCCCACACCAATCTCACGGAGGCGAGGATCTGTCTGCAGAGGCAACCCCTTGGGCTTATAAATAGCACCTGCCGTAATACAGGTACGAGTCAGATCACTGGAGTAAACCGCATCTATATGGATATTACGGAACCGCTCCTCCAATGCGGCAATCTGCTTCCTGCCGTTGGGGGTAATGAGGGAATCATACTGTCCCTGGAGTCTGCGGAACACATTGCCCTCTGCCTCACCGTGGCGGATCAAATATAAAGTCGTCATATACACACCTACCTTTGTTTTTTTATATCATACCATATTTTCAAAAAATTGAAAAGACAATTTTCGAGTTTTTGGGGAAAGCTATTCTTGCACTTGATGAGGCATAAGGATAGCCCTTGCGATCGTCCTCCCCTCATCATCAGTCACACAAAAATCGGAGGTGAGTCACATGAAAACAACGACCTTTCTCCTGACCCTGGGTGCAGGCATGGTAGCAGGAGGTGCGGCAGTACTGATGCTCCCGGAGCAGTGCGCCGCCAGAAGAACCGCCCAAAAAGCCGTCAACGCCGCCGAGGAAAAAATGATGGACATGATGTCCTAACCCAAAACAGCCTCTACTCCAAGAGGCTGTTTACATATAAAATTCAAATTTGTCGAGCTGTTATGCTTTCGCAAATGGAAAATTGAAAATGGAAAATGGAAAATGATCCGAATGGGAAAGCCCACAGCTAAATTCCGATTTATGGAGCTGTTTATCGTATAACACCGTAGGGGCGACCTGTGGTCGCCCGGTCATTGTCGTTAAACGACAATGACGAAATTACGGGATTATCACGAGTTTTCCGACAAAATCGAAACATTTTGCGGGCGA
>JAZRGR010000185.1:0-10661 GCA_045644345.1 Faecousia sp.
GAGGGAGAGAGAATAGCACCGAAAGTTGGCACAAATATCCCAAATAACGTAAAATTTTGTATTTTTCTCTCCCTCACCGCCTGCGGCGGAGCTCCCTCATCAGAGGGAGCCACTGGTCTGTGCGAACTTGAAACTCACCGACAAATCGGAATTTGACACTATGGTAGAGGGATGAAACAAGCCGTCTTCTTGAGCAAAGTTCAAGAAAACAGCTTGTTTGATTTATTGAATTTCTTTCAGAGCCTTCTTGAATTGGAAGGCAAATAGAATGGCTGTAAAGGTTACGGCAAGGATATCCGCCACGGGCTCTGCAAGGTAGACCCCACGGGTGGGATCGGAGCTCAACTGTGGCATCAGATAGATTAACGGCAGGAGGAGAACAAACTTGCGAATGACTGCCACCAATACAGAAGAACCGGATTTACCCAGAGATACAAAGGTCATCTGGCAGGCAATCTGGATGCCGAACAAGCCCATGCCGAAGAAATAGATCCGCAGGGCTCGGGAGGCAAAGGTAATAAGCTCCCTGTCAGGGGTGAAAATGGACACAAATACCCGGGGGTAGCCTACCACTGCCAGCCAAAGAACCAAGGAATAGGAAAGGCATATTCCCAGCAGCAGGCGGAAGGTCTCCTTGACCCTATGAGGGTTCTTAGCACCGTAGTTGTAGCTGAGAATGGGCTGGGCTCCCTGGGCAATACCCTGGGTAGGCAGCATGGCAAACTGCATAACAGAGGTGAGAATGGTCATGGCACCCACAGCAATATCTCCACCGTAGGATAAGAGGGATGCATTGAAGCAAATGGAGATCACACTCTCACTTGCCTGCATAATAAAGAACGCAGAGCCCAATGCAATGCAGGGCAGGAGCACAGAAGGGGACAGATTCAGATTCTTACGTCGTAAAGGTAGAATGCATCTATGGCCTGTAAGGAAGGACAGCGCCCATACAGTGGACAGACCCTGGGATAAGAGGGTTGCAAGGGCAGCTCCCTTGACACCCATATCCAGTGCGTAAATGAAAATCGGATCCAAGATAATATTGGATACCGCACCGATGAGGACGGAGATCATGGTGATCCGTGTAAAGCCCTGGGCGGTAATAAAAGCGTTCATACCCAGTGTGAGCTGGACAAAAACTGTGCCGAGAGCGTAGATGCTCATATAGTCCGTTGCATAGCCGATGGTATTCTCACTGGCGCCGAAGAGCAACAGTAGATCCTTGCTCCAGAGCATGAGTACTGCAGTGAGTACGGCGGAGATCAAGAGCTGTAGACAGAAGCAGGCACCCAGAGTTTTCTCGGCACGGTCCATATCCTGCTTACCCATAAATATGGAGGCTCTGGGAGCACCCCCGGAGCTGACCAAGGCAGAAAAGGCAGACACGATCATGATCAAGGGCATACAGACCCCCACGCCGGTGAGAGCCAGATCACCAACAAGGGGAATGTATCCGATATAGATACGGTCCACGATATTATAGAGCATGTTAATGAGCTGAGCAATGACTGTGGGCAGGGCAAGTCGGAACAGCAGCTTACCCACAGGGGCGGTACCCAGGAATTCTTTGTCCTTGCTCATAGGGGTTCCTCCAGCACTGACAGGAGGTTATAGAAGCCATCCTGAGATAAAATTCCCCGTTTCAGATTGGAAGGTAGCTCTCCCCTCTCATCTGCCTCATAATCCGACAGCCACAGGGGGCTATGGTAATAGGATCGGAGGATGGACAGCTTGTTCTGTTGTACAGAGTCCGTACGGGGATCTAAGGTTCCGCGGTTCCATGCCTCAAGGAGGTCATCAAAGAGGCACTCCATGGCTCTGATCCGCAGGATCATATGGAAAGATGTCATAGTGATTGCCCTCCCAGGAGGCGGATCACTGCCTCGGCACAGAGGATACCGTCTACAGCGGCGGACATAATGCCACCTGCATAGCCTGCACCCTCCCCACAGGGATACAGCCCTCTGAGACTGCTCTGCATGGTCTCATCGCGAAGGATCCGCACAGGTGCAGAGCTGCGCGTCTCGGGAGCGGTAAGGATCCCGTCGGGATCCGCAAAGCCCTTGAGTTGTTGATCCAGAGCAAGGATCGCACCCTTGAGGGTGTCGATGATCTTGGGAGGATAGAGCTCTCGTAAATCACAGGGAGTAACACCGGGGACATAGGTAGCCTCGACAGTGCCCAGGGCGGTAGTAGGTCTGCCTGCAAGGAAGTCTCCGATGGTCTGTACAGGTGCATGATAATTGGAGCCTCCCAGACGGAAAGCAGTTTCTTCCACGGACTCCTGCCAGAACATACCGGACAATGGGTGCGAATCCGGGAAATCCTCGGGCTTGAGGGTGACGAGCAATGCGGCATTGGCATTGTCCCCTGCCCGATCACTGTAACTCATGCCGTTGGTGACCACGGTGCCCTCACGGGAGGCTGCAGCCATAACATAGCCACCGGGACACATACAGAAGGTATAGGCACTGTTGCCGTCGGGCAGATGCACATTGAGCTTGTAATCCGCAGGGGGAATGCCCCGTAGCCGAGGACCGCCGTATTGGGCATGATCTATGGTCTGCTGTTTGTGCTCGATACGGACACCCATAGAGAAGGGCTTGCTCTCCATTGGGATGCCCATGTGGTATAAGGTACGGTAGGTATCACGGGCACTGTGACCGATTGCCAAGATCAGCTCCTCACAGGGAAGGCTGTGCTCCCGTCCGTCCTGCACATAGGTGACAGAGGTTACCCTATCCCCTGCTGACAAGATCCCTGTGACCCTGGCACCGAAACGGATCTCCCCTCCCAGGGACAGGATCCGCAGGCGGAGATTACGGACGACCTCACACAGAACATCCGTACCTACATGGGGCTTGGCATCATAGAGGATGTCCTCTTGGGCCCCTGCCTTGACGAACTGGTGCAGGACCCAACGGATCCGCTCGTTCTTGGTGCCGGTATTCAGCTTGCCGTCAGAGAAGGTGCCGGCACCGCCCTCACCGAACTGCACGTTGGATTCAGGATCCAGGGGACCCCCATTGCGGAAGGCGGTAACAGCGGCGGCACGATCCTCTACAGCCTGTCCACGTTCCAGCACAATGGGCTTAAGCCCTGCCATAGCAAGGACCAGGGCGGCAAATATCCCAGCAGGTCCGAAGCCCACAACCACAGGTCTGTGGTTGGATGGACACTTAGGCACCTTGTAATAATAGGGCTCCTCGTAGGTGATCTTCTTGTTGCGGAGCTGTTTGACAAGCTGTCGCTCTCCCTTGCGTAGGGTCACATCTACTGTATAGACCCATGATAGACTCGGCTTCTTACGGGCGTCTAAGGATCGCTTGTAGATCTGCAGTGAGGTGATCTCCGAGGCGCGGATCTTAAGTGCCTGTGAAGCGCAGTACAGCAGTGTGTTCTTGTCGTGCTCCGGGGGTAAAATAATATCTCTGATACGAATCATGTTGTACCTCTCAATTCTCCTGCAAGACGGCCGGAGGACCATGCCCACTGTAGGTTATAGCCACCGCAGTCTCCGTCAATATCCAGGACCTCACCGGCGGCATAGAGTCCGGGACACAAACGGCTCTCTAAGGTGGTGGGGTCAAACTCCGTTGTACGGATGCCACCGGCAGTGACCTGTGCCTGCTCCATACCCATAGTACCCAGGACGGTAAGAGTCAGATGCTTGCACATATCCACTACCCGATCCAGGTTATTTACAGTACGGCAGGGCTGTTCCAGGGAGATCCCGCACCCACGTAGAATGGTTCTGCCCAGTCGGTTGTGGAGGATGCCGGTAAGGAGATCCTCTGCCTTGAGCTCAGGTAGGGACTCACAGCGTCCTTGCAGGAGGGTCATGATCTCTGCCTCACTGAGATCCGGCAGAAGATCGATCTCCAGCTCGCCTCCTACTGCGCCCCGGGACAGCTCGAAGATCACTGGACCGCTGACACCGTAATCCGTAAATTGTAGTTCGCCCCGTCGCAGGACTCTGCCGTAGCGGACCTCTGCCTCGCAACGGACGCCCTTAAGGGATCGGACAAGGTTGGTATCGGTCTTGAGCTGAACCAGCGAGGGGTAGAGCTTGGTCCTGGTATGTCCGAAGGAGGCAAGGAGCTTGTAGCCCATCTCGGTGCCACCTAATTTGGACCCTGCCAAGCCCCCTGCACAAATGATCACACGGTGGGCGGTAATGGGATCCGAGGAGGTCTTGGCGACAAAGAGGCCGTCTTGTTTCTTAAGAGACAGGATCTCGGTGCCTGTAAGGAGCTGTACATTGCTCCGCTGTTCCAGTGGAAGTCTAAGTACGTCCAGCACACTGTTGGCACTGTCACTGTAGGGATAGACCCTCCCCGAGGGCTCAGTCACGGTGAGCAGACCTAAGCTGCGGAAATACTGCAGTGTATCATCTGCAGTGAAATGAGTTAGGGCATAGGTGGAAAATGCGGGCTCCTCTCCGTAATAATGGGATGGGGCAATATTCCGATTGGTCAGATTGCACCGGCCGTTGCCTGTTGCAAGGAGCTTGCGTCCAAGGCGGCTGTGCCGTTCTGCAAGGATCACATGATGGATTGGGTCCTGTGATGCGGTGAGAGCCGCCATCATGCCGGAGGCACCACCGCCAATGATCAGTATGGTCATGGTAAACAGTCCTTTATTCTTGTTATCTTTCCATTATACCTTAAAAATGAAATATTGGCAAGGGGCTTCTTGACAGGTTCCTAAATTTCAGATATGATATAGTAAGGAGATGATAAATATGAATATGAACGAAGTCATTGCAAGAATCAACGAACTTGCACGAATCGCCAAAACCCGAACCCTGACACCTCAGGAGGAGGCAGAACGCTCTGACCTACGGCAGAGATACATTGCCTCGGTCCGTGAAAACCTCCGCGCCCAACTGGATAATACTTATGTGTTAGACGATCAGGGCAACAAGCGACCGATTAAGGAAGCTAACAAGCTACAGTAAGGAGAATACATATGAGACGATTCCTTACCCTACTGCTAATCTGTGCCATGCTCCTTGGTCTTATGCCTCGGGTCTATGCTACCCGGACGGAGAGCCGCGAAGCCCCACTGACCCCCGAGGACTATGTCACTGCGGATCTTATGTGGCAGACAGTGAGACAGCGAGAGACCCAGTTACGCAGAATGAAAGCACCTGTATCCAAAACTGTGGAGGCTCTGATCGCAGAGGTCACCTCCTCCCCCTACTACGCTCATGACAGCCTCATCCGCAATGGGGATCACTTCTTCTGGGAGACGACAGACGGGATCCCCTGCGGTTATTCCCCCAGACTTGCAGAACAAGGACAAGATGCCGAAGCTTACGCGGACAAGAACACGACTCCCGGGGAGTCCGTGATCACCACATCCTACGGGATCAAGGGCGGATATCCTAAGGCGAATGACGTGTTCCTGATCCAGCCCTACTACGGCATCGACCAGGATTTTACAGAGCAGTATGTGACCGAGGCGAACCGCATTGCATCGGCCCTCAACGGGACTGCTACGGTCTATCGGACCACCGACGCCACCATCGACAATATTGCCCATGCCATAGAAACAGGTGCCGTGGTGATCTTTGACAGCCACGGTGACACGGATTACGCCAAGGGTAGTGACTATGTAACAGGTGCCAACACCTCCTACATCTGCCTACAGACCAACGCAGGTCTAACCTCACAGGATTACGAGGTAGCAACCGGCCCCTTTGGAGCGTATTACCACGCATATTACGCAGGCTCCTACGGTACCATGAAATATTATTGTGTAGACGGTACAGCCATAGCCAATCACATGGATTCCGTGGCACCTAACAGTATGCTGTGGATGGCCATTTGCTTGGGCATGGCAACGGACGGGCTTCAGGCTCCCCTGCGAGCACATGGCGTTGAGGTAGTATACGGATATTCCCAGTCTGTCACCTTCCAATATGACTATGATTGGGAGGAGGCGTTCTGGTCCTATATGCGACTGGGCAAGACGGTAGGCGAGAGCATCGCCTACATGAAGGAGCAGGTCGGGCAGTGGGATTGGTGCCATGATCCGGAGTACGACACGGTTGCAGAAGCAAGGATCGGGTACTCAGCCTTCCCTATTGTAGTGTCCTCGGAGGATGTCTACCCCGGTCATGGCAATGTAGACGACTTGCAGAGTGTTATGAGCACATGGAGCATAATTTCTCCCTGCGTTCATGAGCAGATCCGTTTTGTCCCGGCGGTGAGCGCAACCTGTACAGAATCGGGCAATATTGCCCATTATCTGTGTGACGAATGCGGAGCTCTGTTCCGTGACAAGGATCTGACGGAGCGGATCAACCGAGAGACTACGATCCTACCTGCTGTGGGTCATAGCTACACAGATACCGTTACCACCGAGCCCGCCTGTACCTTAGAGGGAGTACGGACCTACACCTGTACAGCCTGCGGTCACAGCTATACAGAGCAGATACCTGCACCGGGACATGTCTATGTAGAGGATGTATGTACCGGCTGTGGTGGCATCAAGCCCCTTGTAACGGAATTTACCATAGGACAAAGCGGCACCTATGTCCTGGCTGCCAAGGTTAATGACAAGTATTTTGCTATGCCCAATAACTACACATCCGCCAGTGGAAAGCCCCGTGGAATCGAGATCTCTGTAGAATACGGTTATGTGGACGAAGCATTTGCCGGGGATGTGGCTGTGGAGCTGACCTATGTGCCTGAAACAGGTACATACACCATTGGAAATGGGGAGTATTATCTGAGATATCCCTCCTCAACCAACATAGGAGGGACTACATCCCCCTATTATTGGACCGTTACAGAGGGGGTCAACGGCTCTTGGCAATTCGTATCCCAGACTTCTGCTCGTGGGCTGATCTATCGTGCCTCGGGATACAACAGCTTCGGCGGATATTATCTCCCCAACGTCAAGGCGGGAGGACGGGAATACTTCGATCTGGAGGTCATTCCTGTAGCGGCTCCTAAGCCCGGAGATCAGACTCCTATTGTAGACGATGCAGTCGTGATCAATCACAGTCTTAATCTGGCAAGTGATATCTCTGTAAATTATGCGGTACTTACTTCTATGCTGGACGGCTATGACAGCTTCACCCTCCACTGTAAAATCCCCATATATGCAGACGGGGCCTGTGTTAGATACGAGACTGTGGTCATAGAGCCGGAGCTTAAGGGGTACTTCTATTACTTCACCCTTAAGGGCATTACAGCGGTACAGATGGGAGATATCATTGAGGCAGAGCTACATATGTCCAAAGATGGCAAGTCCTATTGCTCCACTGCCGATCAGTACAGTGTAGCCGATTATGCATACAGTCGGCTTAACAAGGAGGAAACACCCGACCTCCTCAAGAAGCTCTGCGCAGAGCTCCTGCGATACGGCTCCTATGCCCAACAGTTCAAGAACTATCGCACAGACAGCCTTGTAGACAGTGCAATGACGCAGGAGCACAGTGCCATGCTTACAGATATGGAATCTGTGACCTTTAACCCCAACAATCGGGTGCTGGAGGATCTGGCTGATCCTACGGTCACATGGGCAGGCAAGACTCTGAATCTGGAATCCAAGGTGGTCATGCGGTTCGTAGTGAATCTCAGTGGCTATGAGGGTGATCCCTCCGACCTGGAGCTTAAGGTCAGCTACACCAACTATCTGGGAGAGGAAATTGAAGCGGTCCTCCCTGCCCCGGAGCTGTATATGCCGGAGCTTCAGTATTATGCATTCGATATGGATCTGCTCCTTGCCGCAGAGCTCCGCAGTGTAGTAACTGCGGCAGTTTACTGTGGAGATACCCGTGTCTCACCTACGGTGGAGTACAGCCCCGATGCCTATGCCATCGGCAAGAGCGGTATGCTGCTAACGCTGTGTAAGGCACTGATGGCATATTCCGATACGGCACTCGCATATTTTACACAACAGTAAGAAAGGAAATGGATATGAACAAAACACTGATCGTTGTTGACATGCAGAAGGATTTTATTGACGGTGCTCTGGGAACCAAGGAAGCCCAAGCTATTGTCCCTGCGGTGATCGAAAAGATCCGTCTTCGCAAGGAACAGGGTTGGCAGATCCTCTATACCCGTGACACCCATACTCCCGACTACCTGAACACCCCCGAAGGCAAGAAGCTCCCTGTCCCCCACTGCATCAAGGATACTGAGGGTTGGGCGATCCCCTCTGAGATCTATGTAGAGGGCTGTGAATGCATCGACAAGCCTACCTTTGGCTTTACAGGCTGGAGTGACTATGCCTTTGATCGGATCGAGCTCATCGGTCTGTGTACAGATATCTGCGTGGTATCCAATGCCCTGCTTCTCAAGGCATTGTTCCCCTATGCCGAGATCTCTGTAGATCCTCAGTGCTGTGCAGGGGTCACACCGGAGAGTCACGAAGCCGCTCTTAAGACCATGGCAATGTGCCAGATCGACATGACATCCCTGTAATCTTTCCAATGGGATCCATCGTAAAAAGGCGGATGTTCGGGAAATGTTTCAAGATCGTTCATAAATCCTTCAAATATATAGATTATATTGTAGGTGTAAGGACGGAGTCCTAAGCAACGGACGAGGTACTTACAGTCTTGTTTTCATTCTCTCTCCTCTCTTTTTTCTCTTTTTCCCCTCTTTTTCTATGTGTAGCGGATCCCCGATCTGTGGTGTAAGCCTCAGGTCGGGGATTCGCTGTTCTTCTCGTCGCAAATGAAATCACAGAGATCGAAAAGGGAACAAAACGAGAAAACCGAGCTCACGGGCGTACAAAGGTACGGTAGAGCTCGGTTTGTAATGTAATACCGGTATTCAATAGCTATACTGCCTTGATTGATGTTTGACACTCTGGGACCGACCCTATTGGGTCGGTCCCACAGTCTTAGCGCTCGTAATCGAACTCGAAATCGTAGATACTGACAGTGTCACCGTCCTCGATGCCCATTTCCTCCAGACGGGTAAAGAGGCCGCTCTTGCGGAGCTGACGGTCAAAGTACATACGGGATTCGTAATCTCCAAAGTTAATGTCGTTAATGAGCTGCTGGAGCCACTTGCCGGAAATGACCCAGGTATCACCGAACTGCTCAATGGTAAGGTCCTCTGCCTCCCCTGCCTCAGCCAGAGGCTTAACATACTCCGGCTCGTATACGATCACAGGGGGCAGCTCCTGTAGCTTGCTTGCTACGATGCGCATAAGCTGACGGGTACCCTGGGTGGTGGCGGCAGAGATCTCGTAGAACTCATACCCCCGCTCAGTAACATAGGCGCGGAGCCGCTCAAGGTTGTCGCTGCCCTCGGGGATCAGATCGCACTTATTGGCTGCTACGATCATGGGACGGGATGCAAGAGTCTCGGAGTAGTTGGCAAGCTCTGCGTTGATCTTCTCGAAATCCTCTACAGGATCCCGATCCTCACAACCGCTGACATCTACCACATGGATCATAAGACGGCACCGATCAATGTGACGCAGGAAATCGTGACCCAGACCTGCGCCCTCGGCTGCACCCTCGATGATACCGGGAATGTCTGCCATAACGAAGGATACGCCCTCGTCTACATAGATCACTCCAAGATTGGGATACAGAGTGGTAAAGTGATAATTGGCGATCTTGGGACGAGCGTTGGAGGTGACGGAGAGCAAGGTGGACTTGCCTACATTGGGGAAGCCTACAAGACCTACGTCTGCAAGGAGCTTGAGTTCCAAAATGACCTCGTGCTCCTCACCGGGCAGACCTGCCTTGGCAAATCGGGGAACCTGACGGGTAGGAGTGGCAAAATGGGAGTTGCCCCAGCCCCCTCTGCCGCCCTTGCAGAGAATAAACTCATCCACCTGAGACATATCCTGCATAACGTCGCCGGTAGCTGCATCACGGACTACGGTGCCACGAGGTACACGGATCACCAGATCCTCACCACGCTTGCCGGACCGTCTGCCACCCTGACCGTCCATACCCACGGAAGCAGTGTACTTCCGTTTATAACGGAAATCCATCAGGGTAGACATATGATCGTCCACACGGAGGACGATATTACCGCCTCTGCCACCGTCTCCCCCATCGGGACCGCCGGCAGCGACGAACTTTTCTCTATGGAAGGCAACGGCACCGTTGCCACCATTACCTGCTTTGACAAAAATTTTAACTTTATCTACAAACATTGCACTACC
The DNA here is from genome assembly GCA_045644345.1 of Faecousia sp. Classification (GTDB taxonomy): domain Bacteria; phylum Bacillota; class Clostridia; order Oscillospirales; family Oscillospiraceae; genus JAZOXB01. The sequence continues at coordinate 10,150 of JAZRGR010000185.1, forward strand.
TCCTATTCACAATGGTGTTTTAGAAGTGCTCCTTAAAAAAGACCGGAACATATTGCTATGTTCCGGTCTTCTTCAAGATAGCCTTGGCAAATTACTGTGCAGCGTATACGGAGCACTGCTTGCGATGCTTGCCCTTGCGCTCGAACTTGACATGACCGTCGATGAGAGCGAAGAGGGTGTCGTCAGTGCCGATGCCCACGTTATTGCCGGGATGAATGTGCGTGCCTCTCTGGCGAACCAGGATGTTGCCGGCCAGAACGAACTGACCGTCAGCGCGCTTCACGCCCAGTCTCTTGGACTCGGAGTCACGGCCGTTCTTGGTGGAACCGCCGCCCTTCTTATGTGCGAAGAACTGAAAACCGATTTTCAACATTTGAGTTACACCTCCATAACTTCGATATAATCAGGATAATCGTCCCGCAAGGAGCACATGGTCAGCATAAAGCCGGTCAGCACTGCCTGTACTGCGTCCTCATCGTCGCAGGTTGCGGGAAGGGTCAGGGTGATCCGGG
>JAZRGR010000186.1:0-7293 GCA_045644345.1 Faecousia sp.
ACACGCCCCTTGCCTCTCCCATTGGGAGAGGTGCCTCGAAGAGGCGGAGAGGGTAAATTGCACCATCGTCACCCGTACAAATTTCGTTACAACGAATGCATCGCCAAGCGTGTTCGTAGGGAACGACCCTGTGTCGTTCCGCGGCAGTATCGTAACCCGTATGCAGAAATTATGTTAGGAAAATTCGGATATTAGTCGATAACATAGGAAATTTGCAGGTTATTTCTTTTGAAATTTATACCATCGTATATTGTTACCCTTGCGGAACGACACAGGGTCGTTCCCTACGAACAAATTTGATTGTTTGTACGTTTCACGCAAAATGCCTACGGATGACGATAATTCCGTTTTCCCTCTCAGTCCCTTCGGGACAGCTCTCCCGGAGGGAGAGCCAAGAGCCCGGAAGAACGTTGGAGGACTGCTCGATAAATCGGAATAGGATACTGTTTCCTTTGTGCATACGGGTGTGGGAGGATTCGGTAAATAATGGGAGTTTATACTGAGTTTCTATAGCCTGCAAGGGCGTAGAAACTTGCATGAGACGTCTTTCGTGCCGCTTGTGGCACAAAAGCTACATTGAAATATCATATTATAGTGGCGATAGGGTGGGATATATGGTATAATGATGGGGAAATCATCCCGATTGATGAGGAAGGAGGCACTTTATGAAGATCATAAAGAAAAGTATGACATGGTGTCTGGTTATGGCAATTTTGCTGTCCATGATATCCGGGACTTATGCGGCGCAAGGAGGGGCTTCCCGGGAGGAAGCACAGCTTGCCCGATCCCAAGTGCTGACGGAAGAGGCACGCTCTGCCGAGGCTGAGATTCGGACCTTTACTGCCCCGGAACTGCAACAGGGAACCTGGAATTCGGACGGTGCCTATCGGCAGATCCGTCCCACCCTGACCAAGGGTGGCTACTGGGATGCAACCGAGGCAGATTCTTACAACAAGGTGATCACAGGCGACGCTATTGCTGCCCAATTCTTCGCCACACCCCGATTTACGAGGGCGGACATTCCCGTAGGCTCGGTGATCGTAGTGGAGCAGGGCTGGCAGTACCGTCCCGAGGGCTGGGTCACAGATGCCAAGCAAGCCTCACGGGAGGACACAGTCACGGAGAAATTCATCCAAGTCACCGAGCAGTGGTGGGAAAGCTTCAGCCTCCGCGCCTTCAACATCTCCAAGGTTGACAACACTACGCTGTCAGATCTGTATCAGTCCGATATTTACGAGGCATTCCGCATTTATGTCCCCGATGAGTATGTGGCAATGGGCTACGAGCGGTACTATCCCAAGTTAGAGCACTGCGCCTACTGGAACAGTATGGACAATCGGATCTATACCATGAATTCTGCCTCCGATGCAGACAAGTACTTTGCCGTCGCAAAGCAGTCTAAGGCACAGCTCCCCGTAGGCTCTGTTATGGTCCTGGACGAGGGCTGGAAATTCCGCCCGGAGGCATGGGTCACCAATGCCAAGCAGCCCTCCCGTCCGGATGAATCCACCGACAGGGTTCTGGAGATCACGGAGCAGTGGTGGAGCAATTACTATGCCAGAGCCTTTAACCTGTGCCGTACATCGGGAGAGTCCCTGGAGAACTACACCACAGAGGATATCCACTGCATCCTCCGCTTCTATACCCCCAAAAAGACTACCCACATCCCCGGTCTGCCCGATGCACAGACCAATGCCGAGACCCAGCTCCACCAGATCCCCTCCCAGACCCCGGGCACAGACGGAGAATACGAGAAGACCATGTCCTACATCCTCCGGAGCCGTGAGGGGAAGATCGTGGTCATTGACGGTGGCTTCGAGAAGAACCATGACGACGGCAAGATGCTCTTTAGCTACCTGCAACGGATCACAGGGAAGGCAAAGCCCCATATAGATGCCTGGATCATGACCCATGGACACCCGGACCATTTTGCCGCTTTCCTGTCTGTGGCGAAGCTCTATAAGAGCCGGATCACGGTGGATGGGGTCTATCATCATTTTATCACCGAGGAGCAGGCTAAGAAATACTGTAACGAGACTACCGCCGCTGACATGATCAAGTATTATGACAAGCTGGTGACCCACACAGCCATGCTCAAGGATGCCAAGGGGCAGACCACTCCCTTGATCGAGCTGAACTCTGTCCATTCAGGCAAGTGCAATGCAAGCTTGGATTTCGACGAGATCCATATCGATATCCTCCTAACCTGTGAGGATGTCTACCGAGCTGCGGATACGGAAACCGCAAAGGTCTCCGGCACTCTGGAGGAGAACGGCAATACCTTCACCAACAGAACCATTAGACAGGTTACCGGGGTGAATGATACCAGCGTTGTATTCCGTGTGACCGTGCCGGGGAAAACCATTCTGTTCTTAGGGGACAGCTCCATTGCCTCGGAATACGTCCTGACCAAGTACCACAACGAAAACGCAAAGGATGCATCCAAGTATTACTCCCTAAAGAGTGACATTGTACAGGTCTCTCACCACGGGGTACAGGCTATGGGCAAGGCGGTCTACCACCTCATCAATCCCGATGTGGCGATGTGGTGTACCCCCTATCACACCTATGCTTCCAGACCCGGGGACTACCATACCACCTATTATATCCGTCGGTGGTTCCGTACCGCCCTGGCAACTACCAACTACGTGACCTTTGACGGGGTGGATGTACTGCATTTCCCCGTGGTTCGCTCCGACGGGGCAGTATCCATCCCCGGGGAGCTAAAGCCCTATGTATTCGATGCCTCCTATTACGCAGATCGCTACCCGGATCTCAAGGCAGCCTACGGCACGGATCAAGGGAAGCTCTATGAGCACTTTATACATTACGGCATTGAGGAAGGCCGCTGTGCAAGCCCCTTCTTCGATGTGCGGTTCTATATGAATCACAACACCCAGTCCTTCCGTGACACCATGAAGGGCAATTACGAGAAGGCTTTCAAGCACTTCCTGTCCAATTACAAGAGCACTGCTCTGATGGCGCTGTCTCCCACCTTCGATCCCGGGGTGTATCAAGATACTCACAAGGAACTGACCACCCAGTTTGACCTCCTAAAGCACTACGCATCACAGGGCTATCCGGCAGGGCAGACGGCTACGGGGGTCTGTCCCACTGCAACGGGACACTCTTACCACAGGGGCTATACCGCAACCGCCTATGTAGCTCCCACCTGTACCGCAAGCGGTATGACCGAGAGTGGGATGTGCAGCACCTGCGGTGAAGTCTTTGCCGCCCTTGAGGTGATCCCTCCCCTGGGTCACAGTTACGAGGCCATAGACACGGTTCCGTCCTGCGAAGAGGGGAGCTATCTACCGGAAAGTGCCTTCTTTGCCAACTTTACAGGAGGCTCTGACCGCTATAGCAGGGCTCCTGTCTACGGTGGGGTCGATTATGACTCGGCAAGCAACTGGAGCTATTTAGATGCACGCTACAGACAGCCCGAGGTAGACACCGAGGCAGGAACCATGGAGATCGGCTTTAAGCAGGCGGGCTACAGCCATCTGTGGATCCAGACCGGGGCAAGCTACAACGAGGGCTTCAGCCTCAAGTATCAGCCGGGGAGTGATCATGTGATCAAGCTCCGTATGGGATTTAATGGTCTGGAGGTACTGCAGGGTAAGAATAACGGCTACTTCCGTTTCTACTACTTTGTAGGCCCCGACCGCTTCGAGGGCAAGGGGGACAAGGTAGAGCGGCTCTACAGTCTGGATACGGTGACCCTTACTCCGGAGCAGATCTCCGGCGGGGAGTTTGTGACCGTCTGCGTGCCCCTAAGTGGCTTGGACTCTGCAGAGCACACTACCATCACCGCACTGCGGCTCCAATTCGGAGATCTGCAGAGCGTAGACAGCACCATGTCCGGCTCTGTTGTGTTGGATTATATCTATCTGGGGCCGGATACAGCCAAGCTGGTCAGCTATCAATGCAACACCTGCGGTCATACCTATACAGAGGATCATGTGGATCCCTTAGGACACAGGGAAGTGGTTCACGAGGGCGTGACGCCTACCTGTACGGCAGGTGGGCTGTCTGCATGGACAGACTGCAGTCGCTGTGGCAAGATCCTTGTGCCCCGGCAGGAGCTGCCTCCGGCAGGACACCGATATAGGGAAGAAACGGTGCCTCCCACCTGTTTGGAAGAAGGCTGTGTTACCCGACTCTGTACCGTCTGTGGAGATCGCTCTGTTATAGAGCAGCTCCCTGCAACGGGGCATCGGTATAAGGCAGTGACCACGCCCCCTACCTGTACAGAGGAGGGGTACACCACCTATCATTGTGCAGATTGCAAGGAGAGCTATGTTGCAGACCCTGTAGCCGCCCTTGGACATAGGGTAGTAACAGATCCGGGTACTGCTCCCACCTGCACTGTGGGGGGATTGACCCAAGGCAACCACTGTGATCGCTGTGGCACGACCCTGGTAGCCAGGGAGCCTCTGCCCCCTGTGGGTCACAGATACGAGGTCTTGGGACAGATTCCCCATTGTACAGCGGGGGCAACCATTCCGGACAGTGCCTTCTTTGCCAACTTTACAGGAGGCTCTGACCGCTATAGCAAGACTTCTGTATACGGTGGGGTCGATTATGACTCGGCAAGCAACTGGAGCTATTTAGATGCACGGTACCGACAGCCCGAGGTAGACACCGAGGCAGGCACCATGGAGATCGGCTTTAAGCAGGCGGGCTACAGCCATCTGTGGATCCAGACGGGAGCAAGCTACAACGAGGGCTTCAGCCTCAAGTATCAGCCGGGGAGTGATCATGTGATCAAGCTCCGTATGGGATTTAACGGTCTGCAGGTACTGCAGGGCAAGAATAACGGCTACTTCCGCTTCTACTACTTTGTAGGCCCCGACCGCTTCGAGGGTAAGGGGGACAAGGTAGAGCGGCTCTACAGTCTGGATACGGTGACCCTTACTCCGGAGCAGATCTCCTGTGAGGAATTCGTGACCGTCTGCGTACCTCTAAGTGGCGTGGACTCTGCAGACCATACCACCATCACCGCACTGCGGCTCCAGTTCGGAGATCTGCAGAGCGTAGACAGCACTGCCCCCGGAACCGTGACTCTGGATTATCTCTACCTGGGGCCGGAGGAGGGGAGCCCCGTGACCTACAAGTGTGCTTCTTGCGGTGATCACTATACGGCAGAAACCGTTGCACCCCGTGACCATAGCTATGGAGCAGAGGTCACGGCACTTACCTGCACGGAGCAGGGCTATACCACTTACACCTGTACCCTCTGCGGTCATAGCTATGTAGACAGCTATGTTCCTGCAACGGGTCATCAGGAGATAACAACTCCCGGTACCCCTGCCACCTGTCTAAGTGCAGGCTCTACGGACAAGAAGCACTGCGACACCTGCGGAGAGATCCTTCTTCCGTCCACGGTGATCCCTGCTCTCGGTCATGATCATAGCCTGTATACGGATCGGGGAGAGGATCACACTGTGGCTTGCTCACGCTGTGCAGATACCCTATCACAGCCACACAGCTATGTACAGGGGCAATGTATCTGCGGTGCGGTAGAGGTCACAGGCCCCCAAATCGCCGAGGGGATCATGATCTACAAGTCACTGAATCTGGCGAGTGATATTTCCATCAACTACATGGTCAACACCGTGCAGTTGGATGTCTACGACAGCTTCTATATGGAATGCGTGATCCCTGTCTATGAGGGCAATGACCGAATTGGCACCCGGATCTATTCTCCCACAGCAGTGGAACGGGGCTACTTCTACTACTTTACTCTGGACGGACTCATTGCACTGCAGATGAATGATATCATTACCGCTACCCTCCATTTGTCCAAGGACGGGAAGGAATACGTAACACCCCCCATGGAATACAGCGTAGCCACCTATGCCTATAACCAGCTTAATAAGGAGGATACCTCCGAGAGCCTAAAGAGTCTGTGCGCCAACCTCCTCCGATACGGAGCCACGGCGCAAATTTGGAAAGGCTACCGTACAGATGCCCCTGCAGACGGAGCCATGACAGACCGCCACAGGGCATATCTGACAGAGTTGGATGCAGTGACCTTCTGTGATCGGAAGGGGACGGTGGAGGATTGCAGTCAACCCCTGCTGAGTTGGGCTTCCAACGGCCTCAGCTTAGAGAGTAAGGTTGTGATCCGCTATGTGTTCCGCAAGGACAGCTACCAAGGGGAGCTGAGTGATCTGGATCTGCACCTGTCTTATACAGATTGCCGCGGAGCAGAAGTCCGAACAGTGATCCACGGGGCAAGGGAATATGCACCCAATACAGGGCTGTATGTCTTTGACTTTGAGGAGCTGCCTGCATCGGAGATGCGTGCTGTACTCTCTGCCGCCATCTTCCATGATGGGGTACAGATCTCCCATACCCGTCGGTACAGCGTAGATACCTACGGCATAGGGAAGAGCGGCATGATCCTCACCCTCAATCAAGCAATGCTTGCCTACGGTGATGCGGCAACAGCCTATTTTGCACCTACGGCATAAATTCCGATTTATCGCTCTGACGAGCGATAAGGGAATTTGAGTGAATAGTGAATAGTGAATAGTGAATAGTGTCGGGGTGGCTTACGCCACGGATTAAAATATGGCAGCAAAGCTGCCAAATCAAGGGCAAAGCCCTTGTTTTCTAATCCATCCCGTAGGGATACCACAATTATTCACTATTCACTATTACTTCTTACTTCAATTTCGATTTATTGCGACCGAAGGGAGCGATAAATCGGAATTCGGTGCCATGAGCTCCGGGGTGTGGGGAGGAAAAAATTTGAAATCCTACTTGCCTTTTTAGGTATACCGTGCTATACTCTATATGAAGGAAATATAGTCGGATGATCGGCTCGGGAGAGACCGCTGTTAGGCGGCGCCGAAGGGGAATGCAGAAGCTCTCAGGCAAAAGTACCGGGTCAGGACGACACTTCGGAGAGTGTTGCACGGTCTGCAGTCAGTGGGTTCCGTGATCAGGGACACCGTGATGGGGGGATCTTTGTCGGCTGTATATAGTTGACGGGGACCTGTGGGTCTGATCGGCAACACACCGTAGGAGCAACCTGTATGGATGGCTGTAAGGGATGCAAGCAGGGTATGGGATACAGTAGTGTCTCAGGGTCTGCAGAGGAGCCTACATAGCCCCGACGGGGAATCTCTCAGGTCAAATACGAAGGCACAGGGAATCTACGGGTTCTTTGTGCCTTCTCGCATTTTCAATTTTATCTAAAGGAGAATACTATGAGCGAACTGAAACGCACCCAGCTTTACACCTGCCATCTGGAAGCCGGTGCTTCCATGGTGGACTTCGGCG
>JAZRGR010000187.1:0-48222 GCA_045644345.1 Faecousia sp.
CAAACGGCAAGCAGGTCTCTCCCACCCTCCAGTACAGCCCCGACACCTACGGCAACAACAAGACCGGTGATCTGCTGGTCGTCTGCCAGGCTCTGGTGGCTTACTCCGACGCAGCTCTTGCATACTTCAAGGGCTAATCGACTCTCATACAATTCTTGACCCACCTTTCGTGGCATAAAAGGATTTTAAACCTTTTTATAAAGAATTAGTATAACCCCCGGGGCACCTTACATCCGTAAGGTGCCCCATTTGTATAAAACGATGAAAGGGATGCCCCCGCATAAACCATACGCACCCCCCATAAAACGCCCCTACCCCCGATCCTATTCGTAGGGAACGACCTCGTGTCGTTCCGCAAACGTAACAATATACGTTGGAACATATTCCAAACGAACCAACCACCTAATTTCATCAAATGCCGGTCATCGTCCAAACATAACAACCTTGTACGGGTAACGATGATTCCACGGAACGACACAAGGTCGTTCCCTACGAACAAATTTGTTTCCATCTGCGTGATGTCGTAATGCACACGGGTAAAGGGAACAATGCACCCCGGAACATATTCCAAACGGACCAACCATCCATTACGAAACCCACATAAACGAGAAAATCCCCCGGCTTGCATGATGCAAGTCGGGGGATCCCTTTTACCCTATGGGGTGATATAGCTCATTACGAGAAGATCGCCGAATAGACACCGGGTAGGTGTGGGATGCCTCCTCATAATTCACCTTACTACCCATGGCAAAGGTACTGCCCTGCACATTATAGACACCGTATTGGGACTTGGTGGCAGCCGCTATCTTGGCGGAAGGAGCATTGCTGACCTGCCCCACATAGATATAGTCTATGTCATAGGTACCGGTCACACGATTCTCCTTCAGTACATGGAGGGGATCTACACGGAGACATATAAGCTTCAGACCTGTCAAGGAGTGGTCCGTGTTGTTGATCCTACCGGGTTCTAACAGAATGGTTTCGTATTGCCCTGTAACGTGGGTAACCGTTTTGTCTATGAAACTGCGAAGCTCGTCATAGTAATAATATCCTGTAGCAGTATTCAAGTTATTTGCAGGCGTTTTGAAGAATATTTGGATTCCCCTGCTATCGGCAGGCTGGGCAGTGCTCTTTAGCCGTATCTCAACTCCGTCCCCATCTTTGAAATAATACTCCGGAAGCTCAACTCCATCACGAATAGACAAGTGTGGATCTCCATTGATAATATTACCGTACAGTCTACCTGTTGCCCCATGGGAAGCGACATCCACTTGATGCACTGCCGCCCACGATGTAGTGGTCGTCGTACAGATACTCCCCCGGCTCAAAAATGCAAGTCGAGGGAACGTAAGCCCATCATTTCCCCACTTGATGGCGACCGGTAAGGATGACAGAGAAGCGAGATAGAAGGATTCTCCTTGCCCGGTCGGCATTGTGACAGTCTGTGCGAAAGCTCAGCTTCCGCCCGTCCGAGAATAAGATGTAGATATAATCATATTGTCCGTAGGGGAAGAAGTTCTCCACTCTCTGCACTTGTCCCCATGTATACTCCCTTACGGTACAGCCCACCAGTGCCTTGCTGATCCCCTGTTCGTGGAGCGTGATCTTCCACGTGGTAAACCATAGGACTGTGGGTAGCTCGATCGCTGTGGGGATCACAAAGAACATGACGCCCATCCACCCGGCACTCTCGGTCCCCTGTTGCAACAGCAGTACCCATATCACACCCCAGATCCCCATAGACAGGAGGAAGAAGATGACAGAAAAAATGCGATAGCCTACAGGTTGCCGTATGACCGTGGTGCTGTGATCCATGGTATAGGTCGGCTGAGTCCTCTTGCGGTTCTTGCGGCGGTGATTGCCCATGGTTCTGCCTCCTTTAGCGGTTCAAGATAGATGTCTTATATTCACTGGGAGTCATGTTGGTAAAAGACTTAAAGCATTTAGAGAAATATTGAGGGTTGTCAAAATGAAGCAGGTCAGAAATCTGGGATATATTGCAGGTCCCCTCACGGATCAAGCGCTTTGCCTCTTCGATCTTAAGACCGTTGTAATACTTCATGATACCGCTCTTGCGGTACTGTGAAAAGAGTTGCTTAACAGTGCTCTGACTCTTGCCCACAGCGGCGGCAATGTCGCCTACGGTAAGCTTGCCGTAAACGTTACCACGGAGAATATCCAGGATCTCCTTGACAGGATAGGGTACATCCACACCGTCAACATGGAAGCTCCGTCGTTGGTTCTTAGTCATGACTGAGGTGTTTCGAGAAAGCTTAATAAGAAAGATCTCCAGCAGATTCTTGGTCATCTGGCTACTGCCAAAGGGTGCAGTCTCTACCCGTTCCAGCTTCTGCAACAGGGGGTTGGTCTCGTCAACCAACTTAAAACAGGAAAGCCCTTCTTCAAACAGCGTGGACAGGAGACTCTTTTCCTCGGGACTAAGGCGGAAGATCTTGCCCTCAAAGTCCTTCATCGCACGACTGCGACACTCAAAGGTAAGGATACTCACATTGGGTGCTGTGCGGTGATCCCCGGAGAGATTGTGGTATTCGTTGGGCTTATGGAAGGTCATTTCCCCACTCTTAAGGACAAATTTGTTCTTATCGGCGGTGCAGAGCATTTCCCCTTTATCAATATAGACCATTTCCCAAAAATCATGGCTCTCCCCCTCATAGGAAAAGTTCTTAGAGAACTCCATGTAGAAGATGGTAATGATCTTTTCCACATTGAAAACCCTTTCAAAGCTGACCCGTGTAAAATTATCTTTCACCCTAAGATCCTCCTGTCCGATTTTACACTTATTATAACCGATTTTACATTCCATGACAAGCTTTTACCCATTAAAATAGATTATATAAAATCAACAAAATTTTACCAAAAAGGAGGACGAATTATGTACACAGTTCTGGTAATCTCCTGTCATCCCGATGATATGGAGATCGCCTGTGCAGGCACCCTGCTCAAGTGCAAGGAGCGTGGGGACCGTGTGGTCATCTGCCACCTATCCAGCGGTAATTTAGGTCACGAGATCATTCCCCCGGATGAGCTGACGATCATGCGTGCCAAGGAGGTCGAGCGTTCCGCCGCCCTGGGTGGTTTCGAGGTCATCCACTCCAGCTTCGACGACCTTGCCATCTACGACAACAACAAGGAAGCTCGTGACAAGGTAGTGGATGTGATCAAGTCTGTAGATCCCGATTTCATCATTACCCACGACCCCAACGACTATATGCCGGATCACAATGCAGTGTCCCGTCTGGTATTCGATGCCAGTTTCACTGCCACCCTGCCCAACTACCACACTAAGGTGCCGGGGCATGCACGGATGGTCCCCATTTACTACATGGACACCCTGTGCGGTGTAAACTTCAACCCCACAGAGTATGTCGATGTGACTCCCTACATTGACAAGAAGTTAGAAATGCTGGAGTGCCACGAATCCCAGATCGTATGGATGCGTGACCACGACCACATCGATTTCCCGGACATGGTCCGTACCTGCTGCCGCTACCGTGGCTTCCAGTGCGGTGCAGATTATGCCGAGGGCTTTAAGCAATGTCAGGTCTACCTCAAGGGCACGACCAAGAGATACCTACCCTAAACCACACATAAAGGAGAATCATTATGGATTTCAATTCTACCGTTAAGGGCTCTGCATTAGAGGGCTTCTACCCCGCAGGTTGGGACTTCGCCAAGATCGATGCTTGCATCGATGCTCCCGAGACCATCACCAATCATCAGCCTCACTGGAACGAGGGATTCACCCCCATCAAGTGCGACAACCTGGAAGAATTCAACACCTACATGGGTCATGAGATCGCTCTGCAGATCAAGCTTGCCAAGGATCGCGGTGAGAAGATCGCATTCATCCTCCCCGTAGGGCCCATGGGTATGTACAAGTGGGTTGTTTACTTCCTCAAGGAATGGAAGGTCTCCTGCGGGCACGTCTACACCTTCAACATGGACGAATGGGCAGACGGCGAGGGCAACACCCTGCCTCCCGAGAATCACGGTTCCTTCCAGTATGCTATGGAGAATGCACTGTTCAACCCCCTGGGTGATCTGACTGTACCCAAGGATCAGCGTAACTTCGCCACCAAGGAGAACCTGCCCACCTATCCCGGCAAGATCAACGCTCTCAAGGCAGAGGGTGCCAAGCTGGTGCTGGTATACGGCATCGGCAGAATGTGCCACATTGCTTTCTGGGAGCCCACCTTCGCCGCCGATTATGCTTCCGCCGCCGAGTGGGAGGCAGATCCCTACCGCATCGGTGCCAAGATCCATCCCCTCACCGTAGAGCAGAATGCTCTGACCAGCTTCAAGTCCAGAACTCCCCTGGTTCCCTGCAGAGCCAACACCATCGGGCCCGGCCTGTTCCTCAAGGCTGACTATGCCATCGGCGGCGCGGACGGCACTCTGGGCAGAGGTATGCAGTGGCAGGGTCTGTCCCTGTGGATGACTCTCCGCCATGAGAAGACTCCCTGGATCACTTCTTCCTACATCCCCACCCTCCCCGGCAGACTGTTCTTCCTCAGCGAGCTTGCAGGTCCCCTGGAAGCCGAGTGCAACTAATATGACACCTAACATTAGGACCGGCATTGCCCTATGTGGCAATGTGCTGGTAGATCAGATCAACCTGATCCGCGCCTATCCCAATGCAGGAGAGCTGACCAAGATCGTAGGCTTGGATAAGGCGGTAGGTGGCTGTGTTCCCAATGTAGGCATTGACCTTAAGAAGATCTGCCCCGAGTTGGATGTCCGTGCCATCGGCAACATCGGCAAGGATGACAACGGTGCTTATTTGCGAAATGTTTTAGCCACACACGGCTTGGATCTGACCGGATTAAAGGAGGTGGAGGACGCCACCACCTTTACCCAGGTCATGAGTATTCCCGGAGGTCAGCGAACCTTCTTCACCTATGCAGGTGCAGATGGGAGTCTGTGTGCGGAGGACTTGGATTTTTCCGTGAATCCCCCTGCTATCCTCCACTTAGGTTACTTCCTGCTACTGAAAAAGGTTGACGAAGGCGAGGGTCTGCGGATCCTTCAGAAGGCTACAGAAGCCGGCGTGGAGACCTCCATTGACTTAGTCAGTGAGAATTCCGACCGCTACAGTCTGGTCCTTCCCTGCCTGCCCTATACGGATTATCTCATTATCAACGAGTTGGAAGCCGGAAAGCTCACAGGCACTCCCCCCACCCCCGAGGTCCTCCCCCTCATTGCTATGAAGCTCAAGGAACTGGGAGTCCGGAAGAAAGTTATTATTCATATGCCCAACTGTGCTCTGTGCTGTTCGGAGGAGGGACTCACGATTGTCCCCTCCTATGATATCCCCAAGGAAGCTATCGTAGGAACCACAGGGGCAGGAGATGCCTTCTGTGCCGGTGCCCTCTATGGAATTTACCGGGGCAGAACAGACAGAGAGATCCTGGAATTCGCCTCTGCCGCCGCAGTAGCGGCCCTCAGCAGTGCCGATGCCACAAGCGGTCTGCGTACCGAGGCAGAAATCCTGGAACACTGCAAACAATACAGGAGAAAAGAATTATGCTTGTAAATTTAAATGACGTGCTCAAGAAGGCCCAAGAAGAGCACTATGCCGTAGGTCTCTTCAACACCACGGATACAGATATGCTGGAGGCAGTCATCTCCGCTGCCGAGGAGCTCCGTTCCCCGGTCATCATCGGCACTGCCGAGGTTCTCCTCCCCGCAGGAGAGCTCAAGCTCATTGCCCCCGCAATCATCGCTGCCGCTAAGCGTGCTACCGTCCCCGTTGTGGTTCACTATGATCACGGTCTCACCTTTGACCGTTGCATGGAGGCTCTGCAGTTAGGCTTCTCCTCTGTTATGTTCGACGGTTCTGCCGGAGAGTATGACCGGAACATTGCCGACACCTGCGAGATCGTCAAGATCGCCCATTCCTTCGGTGCAAGTGTAGAGGGCGAGATCGGGCACGTAGGTCAAGCCGCCTCCGAGGACAACCTCCACACAGATATGTACACTACCGCTGACGAAGCCGAAGCCTATGTCAAGGCTACCGGTGTAGATGCCCTTGCCATTGCCATCGGCACCGCCCACGGTGTATATAAGACCAAGCCTCAACTGAATTTAGAGCGGCTCTGCGAGATCCGCAATCGGATCGACACGCCCCTGGTTCTCCACGGTGGCAGCGGTCTCAGTGATGACGATTTCCGCAATACCATCCGAGACGGCATTGCCAAGATGAACATCTTCACAGATCTGTGTCTGGCAGGCAACCGCGCTATGGAAGACGGCATTGCCGCCAAGGAAGCCTACCTGGACATCCGCAACCGCAAGGTCGCATATATCAAGGAAGTCGTAAAGAACAAGATCCGTCTCTTCGGATCAGAAAACAAAGCCTAAGGAGGTATGACCATGAAGAAAGTCAGATGGTGTATCATCGGTGCCGGTGGAATTGCTGACCGCCGCTCTATCCCCGGTATGCTCCTGGATCCCCACAACGAGATCGTAGCTGTCATGGACACTGTCCCCGCAGTGGCACAGGCTGTGGCTGAGAAATACGGTTTCCCCAACCACTTCTCCAATGCAGAAGAAATGCTCAAGACTGTTGACTCCGATGCAGTATACATTGCTACCCCGGTCTTCTGCCACTACGAACAGGCAATGCTCGCCCTTCAGTATGACAGACACGTATTCATGGAGAAGCCCATTACCCTCACCTACAAGGAGGGCAAGAAGCTCCTGGATGCCTTCAAAAAGGCAGGCAAGCAGCTCAATATCGGCTACATGATGGGTCACCACAATCTCCATGTCAAGGCTCGTAACCTGATCGAGAGCGGTGGCATCGGTGATGTAAACCTGTTCAAGCTCCAGTTCACCTGCTGGTATCCCGACATCCCCGGTGCATGGAGACAGACCAAAGCCTACAGCGGCGGCGGTGCCATTATGGACTTAGCTGTTCACTGCATGGAGCTGTTTACCTCTATTACGGGGCAGGACTTTGAGAAGTGTACCGCATACTTTACCACCAAGACCTTCAACTATGAGGTCGAGGATTCGGCAGTCATTACCTTCAAGTCCGACAAGGGCATCCTGGGACACATTGATGTAAACTTCAACGTCCCCGACAATGCCGCCACCGGCAAGATGGAGATTTACGGCACAGCCGGCAGCATCATTACCGAAGGCACTCTGTCTCAGGAAGAAGTCGGCAAGATGAAGTACATCTACTCCCCCCAAGCAGGCTACGAAG
The DNA here is from genome assembly GCA_045644345.1 of Faecousia sp. Classification (GTDB taxonomy): domain Bacteria; phylum Bacillota; class Clostridia; order Oscillospirales; family Oscillospiraceae; genus JAZOXB01. Next base: position 7,232 of record JAZRGR010000187.1, read on the forward strand.
CACAGCAAAACCGCGTTGCAGGCAAGGCTATGACCTACTACGGCAAGGGCGGCAATATGTACACCAAGCAGTTCGCCGCATTCAACAAGCTGATCCTCAGTGGCAAGACCGATTATACCAATGCAGAACGTGCACTCCGCATTCAGGAGCTCTGCGATCAGATGTATAAGCACAACAATTATTGAGAAACAAATTTTTTAGAAAGTGGTGAATATAATGGCAAAGTCTACAGATTTCCGTTACAACACAGGTGCGACACGTGTCCCCTGGCCCGCAGTCGGTGAGAACTACAACAAAGAAGATCTCATGGCAGTTATCCGTTTCCTCATGAAGGGCGAAGGCGAAGAGTACGAAGCCGCCATCAAGGCAGTTGAGGCAGAGGTTGAGAAGCTGGACAAGCTGTCCACCCCTCCCGGCAAGCTGTCCCTGGGTCCCAATGTAGAAGCCGCTGAGGCTGCCTGCGACGCTTACCTTAAGACCACCGGCTCCGCTTTCGTAGCCAACGCTACTGCCGGCTTTGAGATTGCCTACAAGTATGCTAATCTCCAGCCCGGTGACGAGGTCATTGTCCCTGCCATCACCTTTATCGCTACTATGGCATATCCCCTGTCCGTAGGTGCCAAGCTGGTATTTGCGGATCTGGATCCCCGTACCTGCAACATGGATCCCAAGGACGTAGAGAGAAAGATCACCCCCAAGACCAAGATGATCGTCCCCGTCCATATCGGTGGCTATCCCTGCGACATGGATGCTATTATGGAGATCGCAAAGAAGCATGATATCCTGGTTCTGGAAGACGCTGCCCATGCCTTCGGCGCTATGTACAAGGGCAAGATGATCGGCACCATCGGTCATTTCGGCGCATTCAGCTTCCACGAGGTCAAGAACTGCACCTCCTTCGGCGAGGGTGGCATCGTCTGCACCAACATCGATGCTTTCCGTCCCTATATGAAGCGTGCTCGCTTCTTCGGCTGCAACTTCGACACTCCCATTAAGAACTGGCTGTACGATGTCAACGCTATGCCCGGCAAGTACGGTCCCTTCGTAGCTCTCAACAGCTCCACCACCGAGATCCAGGGTCTGGGTCTCAAGCTCCAGGTCGAGCGTTACGAGAAGATCCTGGCCGAGAGAAAGGCTGCTGCAGAATATGTCACCAAGCGTCTGTCCGGCAACCCCGCCATCATTCCCCAGGACACCGAGAATCCCGATGTAGTCCCCACCTACCACCTGTATCTCCTGGAGATCGATCCTGCCAAGGCAGGCGGTGACGTACAGACTCTGAAGGCAAAGCTCACCGAAAAGGGCGTTACCAACATCCCCCACTTCGGTCCTCTCTTCCACTTCGACATCCTCAAGACCTACGGCTACGACATGGACGAAATCGCCAAGACCTGCCCCGTCTGCGAGGATCTGTTCAACAATCGTTTCACCCATCTGCCCATCTACGGTCTGACCGGGGAGCAGTTGGAGTACATGTGCGACGCCATTCTGGAGTCCGTTGCCGAAATGCAGGCAGGCAAGTAATTCTATCACACACGGCGGAGAGTCTACGGACTCTCCGCCCAGAGTGTCGAAAAAGCCGCCAACCGTCAAAATGCAAACAAGACCCAGCGGCTATGATGGTCCAAACAAAGTACAACGTCATCCATAGAAAAACACCATAAGAACCTCAGTGAATCCTTGCGTTGCAAGGCATTTCGACTTACTTCGCAAACCGAGCTCTACCGTACCTCTGTACGCCGACGAGCTCGGTTTGCTCGTCTTGGCGCCTTTTCGAACTCTGTCAGTTTGTCAAAAAACAAGGTATTCGACAAACCGAGCGGAGAGTCTACGGACTCTCCCCCTTTTTTATTGGTCATGATTTCCGACTTCCATGCATACAATATTATGCTATCATCCTATGGGGAAGGAGATTCTATATGGAAAGTCAATTTTATATGGGAGCCTGTAGCTGTGAGGGCTTTGTCTCTCACTATGACTCCCTGTTTCACGAGGTTAAGGATCTAACAATCATCAAGGGAGGATCCGGATGCGGAAAGTCTACGTTTATGAAGGCTGTGGGCAGTGCCGCATTGGACAGCGGGATGGACGTCTCCTACATTCTCTGTTCCTCGGATCCGGATTCTGTAGATGCTGTCTTGATCCCGGAGTTGTCCATAGGCTATGTAGACGGAACCGCACCCCACGTACTGGAGCCGATCCTATGCGGAGGCAGTGCCAACTACCTAAACTTCGGAGAATTCTATGATCGGGAGGCAATGAAGCCAAACGAGGAAGCTATTCTGTCCGTACAGGATAAGAACAAAGCACAATATGCAACCGTCTACAGTTGCTTGCAGGCTATGGACAGTCTTATGGACTGTATCCGAAGGGAGACACAGAAGCCTGCTTATCAGGAAGAAATGGAAGCCATAGCTGAATGTCTCTGTCTGTCAGCAATCAAGCCTAAATGGGGTACCGGCAGTGTCAGCCGCCGCTTCCTTGCCGCATTGACCCCTAAAGGGGTACAGGTATGCAGCTCTACGCCCTACGCACTATGCCCCAAGGTCTATGTGTTAAAGGACGATTATCTCCTGGCTCCCCCCGTTCTGTCTATGGTAGAGAAAAAGGCAATTTCCAACGGCTACCACTGCATATCCTGCTACACACCGTTATTGCCCCGTTCCATGCCTTCTTATTTGCTGATCCCGGAATTGGGTGTATCCTTCGTCAGTGATTCCGGGTTGTTCCCTTATGAAGGCGATCATTTCTGCACCATTGACCTGAACACCTCCCTGTCTTCCAAGGTGCAGAAGGAGCTTGCCTATGTAGGAAAGCTGTCCCGGGAGCTGCTACAGATCATTACAGACCATCTTAGAACCGCCAAGACCCTCCATGATCGTATGGAGGCACTGTGCCGTCCATTCGTGGATTACGACCGCGTTGCAGAGCTAACAGATCGTGTGATTCACCGTCTATTTCCATAAAACATCACTTGACAAGGAATCTATCTCGTGGTATGATGCATATACTATAAATAGAAAGGACCTATCATCCATGCAGAAGTTTATCGCCCTACTATTGGTGCTCTGTCTCATGCTCACCATGTTGGTCGCATGTGGCAAAGAAGATGTAGACCCCACCACCGAGACTCCCACGGAGTCCACCACTGAGCCGACTACTGAAGAGCCCACTACCGAAGAGCCCACTACCGAAGAGCCCACCACCGAAGAGCCCACTACCGAAGAGCCCACTACCGAAGAGCCCACTACCGAAGAGCCCACCACCGAAGAGATCAGTCTGCTGGGCACACTCAACGGCAATGTATATGAGAATCCTGTAGCAGGCTTCGGTTGCTCCCTGGACGAAAGCTGGCACATCTATAACGAGGCAGAGATGGCAACGATCATGGGTCTTGCCACCAACATGTATAACGACGAAAGCATCAAGGCTGCCATTGAAAACAGCGGCACTGCGATGGTTTTCTATGCCATGCAGAACGCGGGGATGCCTAATATAAACATCAATGTGGAGGACATGGGCGCAGCCGCTTCCCTCGTTACCATTGATCAGTATGTAGACGCGATCCTCATTACCCTGGAGCAGAGCCTCGGTTCTGCAGGTCTTACCAATGTCACCACGGAGAAGGTCACTGTCAACTTTGCCGGTGAAGAGGTTCCTGCTATCGCCGTAGTTGCCGAAATGATCGGCGTACAGATCCACGAGTTGCTGGTTCCCATGATCCGTGATACGTACATGTTCAACACCGCCATCTGCTGTGCTACCGCTGAGGAGTGCCTGGACACCCTGTCCCTCTTCTATCCTGTAGCCCCTGTCCAATAATCAAACACAAGGAGTGCTGTCTCAGTGAGGCAGCACTCCTTTTCACGAGTTATTTGATCAGTTTGAGAGCCTTGGCAATCTCCATAACCACCAGAGGAACGAAGATCAGTCCCAGAGCAACCAGATACATACCGGGGTTCAACAGAGTCAGACCGAATGCATTCCGCACAGGAGTAAAGAGGACCAACAGCATCAGGGCAACAGAAATCAGTGCTGCCTTGTTCAGCGTCTTGTTGCCGAACACACCAATCTTAAAGAGGGAGCTGTCAGAACGCATATTGAATGCCTGTACGATCTGACACAGTGCCAATACGGTGAAAGCCATGGTCTGTCCACCCTCGACACCGGCGGCGTTCTCGCCTAAGCGATAAGCAACCAGGGACAGGATACCGAACATGAACCCCTGCAGTACCACACGCAGACCCAAGCCGTGGGCAAAGAGACCCTCCTTCTTGGGACGGGGCTTCTCATCCATAATGCCCTTCTCAATAGGCTCCATACCCAGAGCAATGGCAGGCAGAGAGTCCGTAACAAGGTTGATCCACAGGAGCTGCATGGACAGAAGAGGCGTCTTCTGCCACAGGAGCATGGCAAAGAATACCGTAATAACCTCACCAATATTGGTACCCAGGAGGAAGCCTACGACCTTCTTGATGTTGTTATAGATACCTCTGCCTTCCTTAACGGCCTCAACGATGGTGGCGAAATTGTCGTCAGACAGGGTCATGTCTGCGGCACCCTTGGCTACGTCGGTGCCGGTAATACCCATAGCACAGCCGATATCTGCAGCCTTCAGTGCAGGAGCGTCGTTAACACCGTCACCGGTCATAGCAACAACCTGATCCTTGCGCTGCCATGCCTTAACAATACGGATCTTGTTCTCGGGAGAAACACGGGCATAGACAGAGATCTGCTCTACCTGTGCATCCAGTTCCTCTTCGGTCATAGCATCCAACTGTGCACCGGTGATTGCCTTCTGGCCGGGCTGTAGGATCCCAAGCGCCTTAGCAATAGCAGAGGCCGTAACAACATGGTCACCGGTGATCATAACGGGCTTGATCCCTGCACGGAGGCAAGTACGGACTGCCTCAGCACACTCGGGGCGAGGAGGATCGATCATGCCTACCAAGCCCATGAAGATCAGATCCTGCTCCAAAGTGTTCATATCCTTGGGTAGTTCATCGATCTGCTTGTATGCCACAGCAATCACACGGAGGGCGCAAGAACTCATTTCGTCATTGATCTCTCTCGCCTTCTCCAGATCGCCCTTGATGCAACGGGGAGTCATCATATCGAAGGCACCCTTAACGATAACTACCAGCTTGCCGTTGATCTTGTTCACAGAGGTCATAAGCTTACGATCAGAATCGAAGGGCAGCTCCGCTACACGGGGGAAACGGCTGTTCAAGGCAGCCTGTTCCAGGCCATTGTTGTGGGTCGCCAAGATAATAGCGGTCTCTGTGGGATCGCCAATATGCTGCACCTGTCCGTTCTCGAAACGGATGGAGCCATCACAGCACAGGGTAGCATAGCTCAGGAGCTTGCGAACCTCATCGGAATTCTCGTTGCTGATATCCTCGGACAAGCCACCGTCTACATATGCCTTCATAAGGGTCATACGGTTCTGGGTCAGAGTACCTGTCTTGTCAGAGCAGATGATAGAGGCACCGCCCAGGGTCTCTACAGCAGGGAGTCTGCGGATGACTGCATTCCGTTTTGCCATTCTCTGCACGCCGATGGAGAGAACGATGGTAACAATTGCAGGCAGACCCTCAGGAATAGCGGAAACAGCCAGGGATACTGCGGTCATAAAAATCTCCATAGGATGAAGATCTGCCACCAAGCCGATGACAAAGATAATGGCGCATACGCCCAGAGCAAGGAAGCCCAGGTACTTGCCCAGCTGAGCAAGCTTCTTCTGCAGAGGGGTCTGGGCATCCTGTTCACCGGACAGGAGGTTAGCGATCTTGCCCATCTCGGTGTCCATACCGGTGGCAGTGACCACCGCCATAGCTGTGCCGTAACTGACACTGCAGCCGGAGTAGATCATGTTGCTCCGATCTCCCAGAGGAGCCTTCTCCTCGATGACTGCATCTGCATCCTTCTCGGAGGGAACGGACTCGCCGGTGAGGGCGGATTCCTCGCACTTAAGGTTTACGCTCTTGATAAGGCGTGCATCTGCGGGAACAAAATCGCCTGCTTCCAGACGGATGATATCGCCGGGAACCAACTGCGCTGACTCAATGACTTGCTCCTGTCCGTCACGAATAACACGGGAATGGGGTGCGGACATACTCTTAAGTGCTTCCAGAGCCTTCTCCGCCTTACTCTCCTGCATGACGCCCATAATGGCATTGAGGACGACGATCATAAGGATCAACGCAGGCTCGAAGAATTCCTTAGGGTTGCCCTCTACGCAGGCAATCACGAAGGAAATAGCGGCAGCAACCAGCAAGATGATGATCATGGCATCCTTGAACTGGTCCAGGAATCGCTGGAAGTTCGTCTTCTTTGCCGCTTGTTGTAATTCGTTGGGCCCGTACTTCTCCTGACGGGCAGAGACCTCTTGAGAAGACAAGCCCTCAAGCTTGCTGTTCAATGCAGCAAGTGCTTCTTGGGATGATTTTGTATAGAAACTCATGGATTTACCTCAAAAATATATCTTAGAATGCCCAGTTGCCGTTGCGGAAAATGGGAACTACCTTGCCATCACGGGTGTGTGCATCGATATCCAGATCCTCAGCACCGATCATAAAGTCCTCGTGGACCATAGACTCGTTGAGACCCATCTGTCTACATTCCTCCAGGGTACGGTTCTCAAAGCCCTGAATGGTGTCTGCAAATCCCTTGCCCAGTGCCAGATGGCAGGCGGCATTCTCGTCAAAGAGGGTGTTGTAGAACAGCAGGCCGGAATTCTGGATGGGAGAATTGTAGGGAACCAGAGCACACTCGCCCAGGTAAGCGGCACCCTCGTCCATGGAGATGAGCTGCTTGAGCAGGTCCTCGTTCTTCTCAGCGTGGACCTCTACAGCCTTGCCGCCCTCGAAGCGGATAGAGAAGTTCTCGATAAGCTGGCCGTTATAGGACAGGGGCTTGGTGGAATAGACGATACCCTCTGCCTCGCCCTTCTTGGGAGAGATGAAGCATTCCTCAGTGGGGATGTTGGGATTGAAATAGATGCCCTGCAGGGAGGTATCTCCGCCACCCTTGAATTCTCCCAACTCCATCATGCCTACACGGAAGTTGGTGCCGTTGGAGCTACGGTATTCCAGAGTCTCGATCCCCAGAGAATTCAGATAGTCACAACGCTTACGCAGGTCCTCGTTATGCTCCTTCCATGCCTCAATGGGATCCTCGTTGACACGGGATGCAGAGAGGATTGCCTCCCACAGCTTCTCAATGGCTTGTGCCTTGCTGAGCTTGGGGAACAGTTTCTTTGCCCAGGCGGCGCCGGGAACAGCGGCAATGCACCACTGATACTTATTCTCCATCTGCTCACGGTAGGGCTTAATGACCTTATAGCGAGCCTGAGCAGCCTTTGCCATCTTCTCCTGGTTGATGCCCTTGAGTCCATCGGGATCCTCGGATACCAGATAGATGCGGCAGGGAAGCTGATCGGCCATATGCTTCCAACGAGCTTCTTCGTACTCATCCATGTGCGCCAGAGTCTTGTTGGTACGCCAGCGGTAGGTCAGCTTGGTCAGAGGCTGGTAGTTCCAATCTACAACAACCTTCTTAGCTCCGGCACGATAGCATTCCTCTACTACCATGTATACGAATTCGGGCTGATCCAGGTCGGCATTGACAAAGACCTCCTGACCCTTCTGCACATTGACACCAACGGTAGCAATCAGCTTTGCATATTTCTTTAATACAGTTTTCTTCATAAGAGGACCTCCTAATATATTTCCATAAAGTGGCTTTACATGCCTTAGTTAGTATATCACAGAAAAACAGTTCTTGCAATAGTGAAAAAAAGAGAGTACAATAAAAGTATAACAGAAAGGGATGAGTTATATGACAAATGATCAATTTTACAAACTTTTTACAACCGGTCCCGTTCTATTGGACGGTGCCACGGGCTCTAATTTGATGAAAATGGGGATGCCCCGGGGAGTCTGTACAGAAGCTTGGGTCTGCGAGCATGCGGATATCATTTTAGATCTTCAACGCAGCTATGCCCGTGCCGGTTCGCAGATCATCTATGCCCCCACTTTCTCCGCCAACCGTCACTCTCTGGGCAGGCACGGCTTGTCCGACCGAGTGCCGGAGCTGAATCAGAAGCTGGTGCGGATCTCCAAACAGGTAGAGGATGTGCTGGTTGCAGGCGACATGACTACCACCGGTGTTCCCATGGAGCCACTGGGAACTATGAGCTACAACGAGCTCTTCCACATCTACAGCGAGCAAGCCGCCGCACTATCCGAGGCAGGTGCAGACCTGATCGTAGTAGAGACCATGCTGGGTGTGGATGAGACCGCCGCGGCCTTGGAGGCTATCCGCAGTGTCTGCCAACTGCCTGTCCTGTGCACAGTCAGCATTCAGGCAGACGGCGGGTTATACTTCGGCGGTACCTGCTACGATGCCGCGACAACCTTAGAAGCCTTGGGTGCTTCCGCCGTAGGTATCAATTGTTCTTTAGGACCGGAACAGCTCCTCTCTATTGTACGCAATCTCAAGAGTCTCATACAGATCCCTCTTATTGTGAAGCCCAACGCAGGGATGCCCACGATTTCTGATGAGGGCGAGGCGATCTATCCCATGGATCCTGCAACCTTCGCCACCCACATGAAGACCCTTGTATCTGCAGGTGCTGACCTGATCGGTGGTTGCTGCGGCACCTCGCCTGCCTATATCGCAGCATTGAAAGAAGCTCTGCAAAATACTTGACATAGGCTTGTAATATATCCGAAAATATGATATAAATAAGCTATACAAACTATAGAAGGAGAAACCATATGGGTATTTTATCTGATCTGCAGCCCAAGGCTGTGATGCATTTTTTCGAGGAGATCTGCTCGATCCCTCACGGCTCTCTGGACACCAAGAGAATTTCTGATTACTGTGTCCGTTTCGCACAGGAGCGCGGACTTAAGTATATCCAGGATGACAGCAACAATGTTGTGATCTTTAAGGATGCCACCCCCGGCTATGAGGGCCATCCCACCGTTATCCTGCAGGGACATCTGGATATGGTCTGTGAGAAGGATCCGGATTGCGATATCGATTTCTCCACGGATGGTCTGCGACTGTGTCATGACGGCGAATTCATTTTCGCTAAGGGTACCACCTTGGGCGGAGACGATGGCATTGCTGTTGCCTACGCTCTGGCTCTGCTGGATGCAACGGATGTAAAGCACCCCCCTTTAGAATGCGTCTTTACCGTTGACGAGGAGATCGGTATGTTAGGTGCGGATGCTATGGACATGTCCGTTCTTAAGGGCAGACTCCTGCTGAACTGCGACTCCGAGGACGAGGGTGTCCTCACCGTTAGCTGTGCAGGCGGTGCAAGGAGTGACTTTAAGCTCCCAGTAACCAGGGAGACTGCCGGTACCTGCTACCGTGTAACTGTGGAGGATCTCCTGGGCGGTCACAGCGGTGTGGAGATCCACAAGGGCAGAGCCAATGCCAACAAGGTTCTCGGCGACATTCTCCACCGGCTCCCTGTCCGACTGGTATCCATTGACGGTGGCAGCAAGGACAATGCCATCCCCCGTGCCTGTGTTGCCTATGTATGCTGTGAGGCAGAGGACTTCCCTGCCCGTTTTACCGCCCTGTGTGAAGAAGCTAAGAAGTCCCTCCCCGAAAGCGAGACCGAGGTCCGCTTTACCTGCGAGGTCGCTGATTGTGCCGAGATGCTCACCGAGGACTGCAGCAGAGCCGTTCTGGGTCTGCTACACGAGCTCCCCAACGGTGTACAGGCCATGAGCCAGGACATCGAGGGCTTGGTGCAGACCTCCTTGAATCTGGGCATTCTTGAAACTACCGAGAGCTTCGTCCGTATGGCCTTCTCCGATCGTTCCTCCGTTAATGAGGAAAAGGAAGCTCTGCTGGAGGTTCTCCGCAATCTTGCCAAGAAGTACAACGCCGCCTACGAGGAATCCGGTCACTACCCCGCTTGGGAGTACCGCAAGGACTCCCTTCTCCGTGATACTATGGTCCGCACCTTCGAGGAGCTCTACGGCAAGACCCCCATTGTAGAGGCCATTCATGCAGGTCTGGAATGCGGGATCTTCTGCGACCGTCTGCCCGGCTTGGATGCAGTTTCCTTCGGTCCCAAGATGCAGGACATCCACACCTCCCGCGAGAAGCTGGATATTGCCTCCGTCCGTCGCACCTGGGAATACCTACTGGCTGTATTGGAGCGTCTGTAATGAGAATTTTCGATGCCCACTGCCATATATACCCTGCCATCATTGCCCAGAAGGCGGCGGCAGCCACTGCCAAATTCTACGAAGGCTTAGGGATCACGCTGGACGGTACTGTGCAGACCCTGTTCGCTCACAGCGGAGAGATCACTATGCATCTGGTTCAATCCGTGGCAACCACTCAATTACAGGTCCATTCGGTAAATAACTTTATTGCCCGTGAGGTAGCGCAGTTCCCGGACAGGCTCTACGGCTTCGGCACCCTCCATCAAGAGAGTGGCTCTGAGGATATCCGCCAGATTCTGGACCTGGGCCTCCACGGGGTAAAGCTCCATCCGGATATTCAGCGCTTTGAGCTGGACGATCCCCGAATCTTTTCCCTCTGCGAGGAGCTGGAGGAGAATGATTTGACCCTTCTGATCCACACGGGAGATGAACGGTACGATTTTTCCAACCCCAATCGTTTGATCCCTCTGCTAAAAGCCTTCCCCGGGCTAAAGGTCATCGGTGCCCACTTTGGCGGTCATACTATGTGGAAGGAAGCCGCAAGACAGCTCGCAGGGAAGTTTGACAATCTCTGGGTGGACTGTTCCTCGTCCTTCTTCGCTCTGAACAAGGAGGAATCCCGTGATCTGATCCACGCTTACGGTACAGACCGAGTCCTCTTCGGTACAGACTACCCTATGTGGAGTCCCGCGCAGGAGCTGAAGGTTTTCCGCTCCTTAGAGCTGGATCCCCAAGAAGAATGTGACATTCTATGGAATAACGCCGCAAGGCTTTTCCGTCTCCCCGAATAACAGATATAACACGGTGCCGATCCTCGTAATGAGGTTCGGCACCGTGGTTTCTTTATAGCGAATAGATTTTCGCTTTTATCTCCGTAGATATATCCAGATGTTGGGCTGTTTTGAGAATATCCTTCTGTATAAAGCGGGTGTAGTAATCCTCTAAGGAATACTGTGACAAGATCTCATCCGTTACATTCCACCAGTGATCCCGCCCTCTGCAGAGGCTCCCGATCCGTTCAAAAACGCGGAAATCCCCAAATCCCGCCTTTATAGCGGCAATGGTCATATGTTCCTTGGAATAGTTCTTCCATTCCTTTACGCAAATACAAAGAAGGTTAAAGGTAAAAGACAGACCCTCAGGGCCGTTAAACATGGATTTCTGCATCTGCAATCCGCAAGCAATCTTCTTGTCATGGGAGTATCTATAGAAAAGTGTTGACTTTCCGCTCCGCTTGAAGCCGAAGGGTTCAAGTTCTGCCTGTACCTTAGACAATAGGGTTTCGTAAATGACTTCGTTCTCCATATGTACCTCCGACAATTCTCGATTCAATAACATGCTAAAACTCTATCACCTCTGCGTGCAGAATTATAGATCTATCAATACTGCTCTACAGGGCGAACCATCTGCACCCGATAAATTCAGGGGTGCGGCATTTAAGAAATATACCCCCTCCGGAACCTCTGCCAGCCGAATCCCTTCCAGCAGAATCACATCCGCACCTAAGAGCACAAGATGCACTTCCATAGGTGTATCTTGGGGTCCAACGGTCTGGGATTCGTTCCCCAAAAGGAGAATATCCGAAGATGAAAAGACCCTTGCCGCCTCCACGGAGACCTCCACATCTCCCTTCAGCAGAATTCTTTTTGCCGCTTCCGGACTTTGGTTTTTCGCTTTTGCAATGAGCGTCTCTGCATCATTGCCTGTAACGATCCCCTTGTGCTCTGCCACATAGGCCATGCCCACAACAGCCTCCAAGGGGATCTCGTCTACGGTTTTCCCATCTTGTATAAAATGGAAGGGTGCATCTATATGGGTGCCGTTATGGGCACACATGTGGAATGCCGTTAAATTATAAACTTCCCCTTCCGTCATAGACTGAAGTACCGCTCTCTCAGGTTTAGGATCACCCGGATATACTTGGCAACCGAATACTTCTTGAGAAATATCGTAGATTTTCATTCCATAATCCTCCCCATCAAATACAAGCTCTCTTTGTTTATTATACCATAAAACCTGTGGCATTTCAATTGTTTGTGAAGCAGCGATGATGCCGCTTAGTATAATATAAAAAAAGTTTCGCTTTTCAATGATATATCGCTTTCGCGATATGATATACGGCTTGCGCCGTATGATATACTTGCTTCGCAATCATGATATGATATCCGTTCCTCCATATGCCGCAGGCGTATATCATCTGCGAAGCAGATATCATAGCGTCAGCTATATCATCCGTTCCGCAAGGAACGGATATCATTGTAAAAAACCCCTTTTATCAGGTAGATAAAAGAGGGTTTTTACATGCCTAAGAGCGACTAAACGGTGTATAAGTAGGGGTAAGAACGAACAAAAGTAGTGTGACTTGCCAAAAAATCCTATATTGGTTTAAAGGGGGACATTTTATAATCGGATTTACCTTCCATGAACTCTACAATATCATCTGTAGCGCCCTCTACATCGTTGGGGTGCCAATGCGTTCCCTTTGTTTGTTCTGCATCCATCACATCCAAAACAAAGTCTCCGCCATATTCGTACAATTCAATGACCTGATCATGGGCTTTGCCTACAATGATAGGACAATCTATCGTAAAACCCTCATTCAGCGCAGAAGTAGTGGTTAAGATTAAATCGTATCTGTCTTTCAGTTGATCAAAAACCTTAATGACATCATCAACAGTAATGTCACACATGTAGAACACCTCCACAAATTCAAGTTGTTGAACTAAGTATACCACAGATTACAGTACTTTTCAATGATATATCGCTGGCGCGATATGATATACGGCTGTCGCCGCATGATATACTTGCTTCGCAGATGAAATTAAATCCGTCCTTCTCCCGACGAAGTCGGATTTCATCACGAAGTGATTTCATCCCACGAAAGTGGGATTTATCCCGTCCGCAAGGACGGATTTAGTTGAAAAGAATCCATATTTGTCTACGACAAATGTGGGTTCTTTTCTGGCGGAGAGGGCGGGATTCGAACCCGCGAGACGCTTTTAACGCCTACACGATTTCCAGTCGTGCGCCTTCGGCCAGCTCAGCCACCTCTCCATACGCCAGTCTCTCTTGAAACCAGCTTGGTCATTATACACCATGATTCCCAAATTGTCAAGCCTTTTCGCAAAAATTTTTAAAATTTTTTATTCCATACCTAAAACTGTCACACAGGCATTTAACACACGGCTGACAATGGGAACACAGGTCTCACTACCGGATCCGCCACTTTCTACAACAACCACATAAGCAAGGGGGCATCTGCTATCCTGTACAAACCCTGCAAAAAGAGCATTGGGTGTCAATCCAACGCCTCGTTCTGCCGTGCCGGATTTGGCACCTGCATAAAGACCGGCAAAATTGGGCTCACCATAGTTATTCACAACAGCTATATGCATAGCTTGCGCCAGTCGATCTGCTACAGCCTGCTCCAGCATAGGCTCATTGAGCGTCGTCGCAGCGCGGTAGGTCTCCTCCTGTCCACAGCGAATGCGGGAAACTACATAAGGCTTGGCAGATACACCGCCATTGGCAATTGCTCCCATAAAGGTCATATACTGGCAGGGATTGATCTGGTTGGTATGCTGACCAACACCTGCCCAAGCAAGGGAATTGGTGGAAATGCGATCCAAATCCACAGACCCATCTGCCGTAACGAAGCCGTCAAACAGAATTGAAGATGTCACGCCTACGGCTTCAGCATATTCCTTAAGCTTTTCTTCCCCCAGTTCTACTGCAAGCTGTGCAAAAGCCACATTGCAAGACTTGGTAAGCGCCGTGTCAAATCCAATCTCATGGTGAATGCCGCTACAGGTAACCACAATATCGTCTTCCACCCAGTCGCCGGGGCAATAGAAGGTACGGGTCTCCAAATCCGTGATCTCCGCAATGGCTGCCGCTGCAGTCACCAGCTTAAACACAGAGCCGGGAGTATAGGTCGCATGGAGGAATCGATTGATATACGCACCTGCATATGCATCACTGTCATCGACCTCGTCGGGAGTAATGGGATCAAAGCCGGGGGTAGATACCATACACAGGATTTCACCTGTCATGTAATTATATACGCCCACAGTTCCCTTTCTGCCATCCAGTGCCTGGTACGCCGCCTTCTGGATCTCGCTGTTCACCGTTAGGTCCATATAGACCCCCTGGCCACTCTGTGCTCCGTTGAACAGATCGTATGCAGTCAGCTCGTTGGAATAATGATCCATGATATAATCGGGAATATTGCCCTCTACGTCTCCCAGGAGGTGCAAGGTAGCTCGTCTGAGTAGCTCGTCCTCGGGATATACCCTGCCATCCGTCGCATCTACCAGCAGATTCCCCCCACGGTCATATATCTTGCCACTATTGAGTCTGCCATTGGTATATACTGCAGCGTTGCTGTGATGAAGATACCATTCCTCGGAATCGCGGACATACCTTACTACAATGACACACAAGCCGAAGAACAAAGCGAAGGCGAGGATCATAGCTGCCCAAGCTCGATTGGCAATCTTATTCATCCTTGTCCTCCTTTACACGCAGGGTCTTGACTGCTATGGATGCATTCTGCCTGGTATCCGCGCCTTTAATAAAGGCTATCAGTCCCCAGCAACACAACATACTGGATCCGCCGTTGGAAACAAAGGGCAGTGTAACACCGGTCAGCGGTAGCAGATCCATCGTGCCAAACACGTTCAGCATGGTCTGTGTCAGCATAATGGTAACCGCCGCGCAGGCTCCGATGGTATAGAAGCTGCTCCTGCCCACTCTGGCAGAGCGTAGGACAAACAAGGACGGCACCAATACCGCAAGAACCATGATCACCGCCATAATGAGACCCCACTCCTCACTGATGAAAGCGAATACCAAGTCTGTATCCGAAGCAGCAACAGCTTTCAGCCATCCCTGTCCCACACCGAGACCGAAAAATCCACCTACAGCCATGCGGATCATAGAACGTGTCTGCTGATATCCCCCATCATAGGGATCCTCCCAAACATGCCCCCATGCCGAAAATCGCTCCTGCACATGGTTCCCGAAGTATACAATAACGATCATCACCGCAAAAGCCAGAGCCGTCAGCGCAAGTGCAATGGTTGCTACACTGCCGGAGCGGAGGTACGCTACTACCAAGAAGGTCACAAAGAAGATCAGCGCGGCACCGAAGTCATTCATAAGGACCAGGCAACCGCAAACAATGCCGGAATAAATAATAAAATAAATTACCTTCTGCTTGGATACGATATAATCCATGGTAGATGCGCCTACATAAATAAAGCACAGCTTTACCAATTCAGAAGGCTGTAGGGTAAAGGAACCAAGCTCGATCCAGTTCCTTGCGCCGTTGATCTCCTCACCGATCAGTAAGTTCAGTCCCAACAGTGCAATGCCTGCAATTGCCGCAACACGACGGAATTTCTTTGCCGATGTAAGACTGCGCAGAGACATTGCAATGATCAGATAGATCAAAACACCTGCCAGTACACAGAGGATCTGCTTGCGTAATTCCCCGGGAGTGTCCGAGGCAATCACAGACAAGCCTAAAGTGGACAGGAAGAATGCAAGGGTCTCGATCTCGAACCCACTCCTGCCGGTAACTCGTATGACAAAGAACAGCCCCCATTCGATCACCATCAGCAGGAAGAAGCTACTGAAAACCTGAGACGCAAATGCAGGCTTGCAGATCATCCACAGGCAGATCCCGGTAAGGAACTGAAACAACGTCAAAATGAGCAAGGTCACAATGGGAAGGCTCTGCTCCGCAGGACGGGTGCGCTCCAGATTCTGTTCCCGAATCTCCTTCTTGGATATAGGGAGTAGCTTCATCTCGACGCCGCCCAGAGAGATCTTGTCGCCGTATTTAAGAGCAGAGGCGGAAACACGCTTTCTGTTCACGTAAACAGCATTCTTGCCGCCAATGTCCGTAATAGACCAGCTACCGTCATCAAATCGAGTCAGTGCCGCATGGGAACGGGAAACCGTAGAAAAGTCCAGAATAATATCACAGGAACGAGCACTGCCGATAATGCTCTCCCAGTGGGTTACAGGAAGCTGCTGTCCGTCATTCATCTGTAACCATGCCCAGACCTCCGGCTCCTGTCGGAACCCTAACAGAGGTCTGGCACAACGCCACAGTATCACGAGAGCAATGATCGGCGCAATATACTTCCACACATTGCCGAAAGCCTGTGCCACTGCCAGGCCCTCCATCTGAAAATAGGCATTAGACAAGGATCATCGCCTCCTCTCGGATCATTCCTCGTCGTAGTGATCCTCTTCCTCTACATTCCGATCATAATTGGGACCTCCATGTCTCTTGGTCTCAAGGGGAACCGATGTGATCGGAAGGTCAGTAACGGAACGTATGCTCCCATAAGCATCTGTGTCCGTAGGCAAACGCTTCTTGTACAGACGTTTGTTCACAATATCCGCAACAATGGTATACAACACCGCAAAGACGGGCACACCCAGAATCATCCCCATAAAGCCGAAAATGCCGCCGGAAATCAGTATTGCCACCAGAACCCAGAAGTCAGATATTCCCAACTTCTCGCCAAGGATTCGATTCTCCACAATATATCCGTCTACCATCTGCAGAACTACAATAAAAATACCAAAATAAAGCGCATTGATGGGGTTCTCGATCAGCAACAAGAGGGCTGAGGGAATACCGCCGATAAAGGGACCGAAGAAGGGGATGATGTTAGTAACACCAACCAAGGTAGCGATCAGCGGTGCAAAGGGCATACCCATGATCAGCAGTGCCAAATACGTAACGACACCCACAAAGATGGCATCGATCAGTTTGCCAATGACAAAACCGCTGAAAATACGGTTAGCTCTGCGTGCAATCTCAAAAATCCGATTCGCCTTCTCTTCCCTGCATACAGCAATGGTCAGCTTCTTGGCCTGGGCGCAGAGCTCGCCCTTGTAGACCAGAATATATACACCGCAAACGATGCCGATGATCATACTGAACACGGTAGAAACACCGGTGTATACTACGCCGGCAGCTCCCAGCAGGAACTGTCCTACATTCAGATTTGTGACAAAATCCTTAAAGAACACCAACAGATCCGAAATATTCTCCTCTACCCACTTCTCTATCTGACTACCTGCAAACACACCGTGTGCCCACTGCATCACTGTGTTATAATACTCCTGCAGACGTTCCTGGCTAAGGAGTTCGGATGCACTGTTGGCAATGCTGGGAACGATCAATGCAAAGAATGCGATCAAAGTGCCCACGAACACGACAATGGTAGTGACGATTCCGCCGATCTTGGCAATCGATGCCTTTGTTGCGTCCTTCCACTTCCTCTTCCCCATAAGTCTGCCGTACAGTCTTGCAGAGAACTCTAAAACCGGGTTCATCAAATAAGCAAACACACATCCATACAAAAGGGAAGAAATAATCCCCAAGAATTCAAGGATCAGATCGTAGGCGCCACCGAGATTGGAAGATATCAACCAGAAAATGACTGCAGCCATGAGGACTATAAAAGCCGTAAGCCCCCACTTGAAATATTTGCTATTCCTACGCAGCATAGACCGCACCTCCTATATTATTATGATACTAATAGAATATCACGAAGGAGGAAAATCGTCAAGTAGCGAGAAAAAATACTTGCTATATTCTCCATCTTGTGATACTGTAATATCGGGTGATAATTATGGCAAGAAGTGATGGACAGAAGCTCAAGCTCCTGTATCTCAAGGATTATTTGTGTCAGAATACAGACGAAGCTCATCCTGCCTCTCTCCGAGATCTGCAGGAATACCTGGAGAAATTCGGAATCAGTGCAGAGCGCAAGGGGCTGTATTCCGATTTGGCGGCACTGAATCTCTATGGTCTGAACATCCAATACCGCAGAGGCAAGCAAGAAGGCTATTTCGTCCGAAAACGGGAGTTTGAGGTATCCGAGCTAAAATTTCTGGTCGATGCTGTCCTGTCGTCCCGTTTCCTCTCCCCTAAGCACTCTGCCGAGCTGATCCGCAAGCTGGCGTCACAATCCAGCATTCACGAAGCAGCTCTCCTCCGCCGTGAGATCGTCCTCGCCGGACGGATCAAATCCGAGAGTGAGGAGAATCTATCTGCGGTAGACGTGATCCACGACGCCATCGCCCAGGATCGCAAGATCCGATTCCGCTACTTCGACTGGGGCGTAGACCTTAAGAAGCATTTCCGCAAGGGTGTCTACGAGGCAAGCCCCTATGCCCTACTGTGGGACGATGAGAACTACTATATGGTAGCTCACAGTGTTCGACATGGTCTGACCCACTACCGAGTGGATAAGATGGAGGAGATCTTCCTAACAGAGGAGCCTCGCACAGTTACCGAGGAAACCGCTGCTTTCGATCCGGGAGAATACTCCAAGGAGATGTTCGGCATGTTCCGCGGGGAGCGGAGTACTGTCAAAATGCGATTCGAGAACTCCCTGGCAGGTGTGGTGGTAGATCGTTTCGGCAGGGACATCCTCATGACCCCACAGGACGAGGACCATTTTACCATGCAGACTAACATCATTCTGTCCCCTAATTTCTTTGCGTGGCTATGCCGATTTGCAGGTCGTGCCACTATCATCTATCCACGGAGTGCGGTAGAAGCATTCCGCAGCTATTGCGAGAACATTCTTGCTTCCATGCCGGAATAATTGCCTGATATACTGTTTATGGGTGCTGCCTTGCAAGCTTGCAAGGCAGCCTTTTTGTACAAGAATCACACACCTCAGCATTCCTTACGCAGGAAGTGAAGGATGAACGGAATAGAGATCACACCCGTAAGACAGTCTGCCACAGGCTGGGCAATCTGGATCCCCGTCAAGCCGAGAAGAGGAACCCCTATGAGCAGAGCAGGGATCAGCAAAGCGCCGGACCGAAGAGTGGATAGCACAGATGCAATACCTGCCTTTCGGATGCTCTGATACAGCATATTGATCGGAATGGTCACAGGCATGAACAGCAGACCCACCGCCGCAAACCGCATTGCTCTGGACCCGATGGTCACAACCTCCTCCATTTTCTGGAACAGGAGCATAATATTCTCTGCGAAGAAAAAGGTAAGCACAGACAGGATCGTTACAAATACGGCTGCAAAGCCCATGGTAAAAAGAAGTCCCTTGCGCACACGCTTCTTCTCCCCTGCCTCATAGTTAAAGGCGGCAACGGGCTGGAAGCCCTGTCCGATTCCCAGGCCGACGCACATCACGAACATAGAATAGCGGTTCACCACACTCATGGCCGCAATTGCGGCATCCTCAAAGGGCTTGGTCAGATTGTTCAGCAAGCTACCGGAAATCGCAGTAAGACACTGACGGATCAGGGAGGGCAAGCCCACACGCATAATAGTAAGATAATCGCCCACTCGTCTGCTGATACAGGACAGACGGATCTTGCCCTGCGCCTTGGTGCAGTACATGATCAGCAGAATCGTAAAGCTGACCATCTGCGAAATGGCTGTGGATAAGCCCGCACCGTAAACCCCCAAAACAGGAACCAGCAAATAGTCGCCCAAAATATTCAGCAGACCGCCGGTAGTCAATCCAAACATGGCATAGAATGCTTTGCCCTCAAAGCGAAGATTATTATTCAGTATCAGAGAGCAAATCATGAAGGGACAGGCGATCAGCACCCACATACCGTAATCCCTGGCATAGGGCAGGATGGTATCCGTGCTACCCAATAATCTGACCAAGGGGGTTAAGAACAGCATACCCAGAACAAGGAACAAACATCCCACGATCCCCCCTGTATAGAATGCAGTGGAAATGTAGGAGCTGGCTTCTTTGGCATCCTTTTTTGCCAGTGCCTTGGCAACCAGAGAACCGGATCCGTGTCCCAGCATGAAAGAGATTCCTTGAATCACAGACTGCAGTGCAAAGAGGATACCTGTCGCCGCCTGGGCACTCTCTCCCAGAGTACCTACGAAATAGGTATCTGCCATATTGTAAATACTGGTGATCAGCATGGACACCGTTGTGGGCATCCCCAATTGTAGGATCAGCTTGGATACCGGTGTACGGGTCATCTTCTGATAGTGAAGCTCAGACGCATCAAGGGTCTGTTCTTGTTTCATCTATATCCCTTCTTTTCATACGAATCAATAAGCAGGGACTGCGGCAAAATCTTGCAGCAGCCCCTATTTTACTTTTAGATTATTGGGTTAATCCCGTCTCAATGCCTCGATGGGGTTGAGCTTCGAAGCCTTGATTGCAGGGAGCAGCCCGAATACCAGACCAATGAACACCGAGAATACGACTGCAGCGATCATGGCAGGCACGCTTACTGCCGAGGGAGTCTGCATCACACGGGATAGGAGCTGGGACAGCCCCACACCGAATGCGGCACCCAGTATTCCGCCGATCCCGGTAAGGACTGATGCCTCAATTAGGAACTGGGACAGGATCCTGCGGCGTTTAGCACCTACCGCCTTGCGCAAGCCGATCTCCGCTGTTCTCTCGGTAACGTTGACAAGCATGATGTTCATAACACCGACGCCGCCTACCAACAGAGAGATCCCTGCGATCCAGATCAACTGCTGATTGGCAGAATTACTCATAGCCTGGAGCTGTTCTGCCTTCTCAAGAAGGTCGTTGCTCCGATAGGCTATGCCGTTCTGCACCACAGTCTGTGCTACGAGATTCTCGTTGAGATAATCGGCTACAGCTTTGCCTGCGGCAGTCATATCCTCTGTAGATTCTGCACTGACATCTACCTGGATAGGCTCGTCAAATCGGTAGACCACCGGCCATGCGCTCTGTGGCATGAAAATGGTACCATTGTCCTCAGTCGCATAGAGCTCATAATCCTCCACAGAATTGATCACGGGCTCAAAGCTGCTCTTTCGCTCCAGCACACCCACTACAGTAAAGGGCTCTCCCGTGATCTCTATGATCTTCCCTATAGGATCCCCAGAGCCAAACATGGAGCGGGCTGCCACAGTATCCAACAGGACATTCTTGCGAACAGTGCTGAACTCCTGGGTTTGGAAACCGCGACCTCGGCGGATCTGATAGCCATTCACACGGAAGTAGTTCTCATCCACTCCGTAAATCTTGCCATTAAAGGCAGAATTGCGGTAGAATACCTGCTCGGCGTATTCACGGAAGCAGTAGAAGCTCACATCCTCCACACCCCGTAGTCTGCGCATAGCCTCAGCATCTTCCTGCTCTGCCCGCAGGACACCGGCAGGATTGCCATAGTAAGCAACCTCATATGCCATATCGTTCTGATACAGTCGCACGGTTACTACATTATTGCCCGCACCGATAAGATTCTCCTTGATCTGTTCATTGGTTCCCTTAATGGTAGAAACAATAGTAATAATGGCTGCAATACCGATAATAATACCTAACATGGTCAGAAACGACCGCATCTTGTGGGAAAAGATGCTCTGGAAGGCTTGTGATACACTGGAAAACATATTCAAACCCTCCTTACGCAAAATCGTCCGGGTACATTTCCCCCGTCTCTTCATAGGTGGGAGCACCGTCTACGACATCCTTGCCATAGGGGAAAGCGACCCAATCCTCCTCTGTCAAGCCCCGTACAACTGCGGTATAGCCCCACATAACGGTTCCGGTCTGGACATAGGACTTCTCCAACAGACCCTGGGCGTTACGTCTGTACACATAGGTCAAGCCATTCTCCTCCCGGATATATGCACTCTCCAGGTACAAGGTTCCTGTCTCCTGCTCTGCATCGGAGGCAAAGCTAACACCTACCCAGTCTCCCTCATGGAGATTTGCTTCTGCGGGAACTACAATCGTAGCCTCGTACACAGACACATCACTGTTGCCGCCGTAGCCGCCATAGTAGCCGTTCTGTGTCGGCTCTGTAGCAATGGATACCAAGGATCCTGTGGTAGTATAGCCATAGTCCATCCAAGATGAAATGGTTACCAAGGACCCCACATCATACCGCTCGAGATCGTACTCGCCAATCTGAATCGTCACATAGAAGGCTCCGCCTTCAGAGATCTGCATAAGGGGCTCTCCGCTTAACTGAGCCTCCTCCGCAGTCTTTAGGTTGATTACAGTACCCGATATACTTGCCTTGACAATACCCGTACTGAGCTCCTGTTTCATGGATTCATAGGACAGCTTTGCCATTCGGGCCGCCAAATCCAGATCGCGGATCTGCAGTTCCTTCTCCTGCTTCATCACTGCGATCTCCGCAGCAGTATAGCCGGAGCTGGTATCGACCCACTCGGTTTCCCGTGTGGTGGGAACAGTGGTCTGCTCCACATGCTCTATCTCCTCGGGAATAAAGAAACGGTATAACAGCTCCCAGTTCTTCCACTCATCAACAGGTGGCTCTGTTTCTTCCTCTGTGGGATCTGTGGAATCTGTGGGATCTGTGGGATCTGTCGGTTCCTCAGTTGCTTCGGTATTGAGCATTCCCTCGGTAGTCTCTGTAGGCTCCGTAGGATCGGTCTCGGATTCTGTAGGATAGGTTTCAAGGGGCTCGTCCGGCTTCTCTGCCGTAACATAAAGCCCCCACATACTGATCAAGTCTCCCCCAAGAGCACAGCGTTCCCGGATCTCAAAGGCGATCCAGCATTCCAGCTTCTGCGCGCTCAAATGCCCCATTAGGAAGTCTCTGTCAAAGTCCAGATGCTCCGCCCAAAGGTAGCGGTAGGGCTCTTCTTCTGTGCCATTGCCGCAAATATAATAGGGCATGGTATCTACGGACTCCAAGGGTGCCGTGGTCGGTGCCGTAGTAGGTCTGGTTACAGGTGGAGGAGAATAGGGCTTCATCTTCTTGATCTCCTCCAGCTCCTGCTTTGCCTTCTTGAGGTCAAGCTGTGCCTGCTCAGCGGCAAGGCGCTGCCGTTCCATCTGAATATCCGTAAGAGTCGTATCATAGCGGAACAGAGGTGTCCCCTGCTCTACATACTGCCCATCTGTAACAAGGATCTCCAGTACCGTCTGCGTCCCGGACAGATACACTGCCTGGAGATTGTTGGTGGTCACAGTTCCCTCGTAGCTGGGAGCCTCCCCCATGTAACCAAGGAGCAGTTCTGCTACAGGCTTGACAGCAACCGGATCCTTCTTGCCTGCGAAGTACCACAGGATCCCGACCAGGATCCCAACCACTATCAAAAGACTGACAGCAGTAATGAGGAATGTCTTTAGCTTCTTATTCATCCCCCTGCACCTCCTGTTCTGCCGTTACGGGAAATACATCCCCACGGTCCGGCAGGTCAAAAACCTCCGGCGAGATCGCAAAGAGATCCGGAGCATCCTCAAACTCTATCTCCGGAACAGCAAAGACCTCTGCTCCCTGCTCCACATGATCCGAGAACACATCCGTTCCTCGCTCCGGGATGCTGTCGGGGCTGGCAAACAGATTGCCACGCTCTACAAAGTCCACATTGGGTTCCTCGAATTTGGCAGAGCCCAGAAGTGTACCCAGTGCCTTAAGGTCTGAGGTCAGATCCTTGGTCTCCTGCTCCACAGGGACGGAATTCCCCCGGAAGTCGGGCACATACAATTCCTCTGCCGGATCCTGTAGGTCGTCTGCGTCTCTATCAGCAATCCTACGCTCGTAGTTGGGTAAGCCGCTGGTAAGTACACCATCTCGAATGTGGCATATTCTTGATGCACGGGCAGCAACCTCCGACTCATGGGTGATCATGATAATGGTCACACCTTCAGCATTCAGCTCGTCAAAAATATCCATGATCTGTCTGCCGGATGCCGAATCCAAGGCGCCGGTAGGCTCGTCTGCCAAGAGGATCTTGGGCTTGGTAACGATTGCTCGGGCAATGGCAACTCTCTGACACTGTCCGCCGGACAGTTGGTTGGGACGGAATTTCATACGGTCCTCCAGCCCCATACGCTTGAGTGCTTCTTCTGCTCTGGCTCTGCGTTCTTTCTTGGGAACTCCTGCATAGATCAGAGGCAGTGCTACATTATCCAGCGCACTCAGTTTAGGCAACAGGTAGAAGCTCTGGAATACGAAGCCCAGGGTCTCATTGCGTACCTGTGCCAGTTTGTTGGACTTGAGCTTGCCGATCTCCTCACCATTGAGGAGGTAGGTGCCGGATGTAGGCACATCCAGACAACCGATCAAATTCATGAGCGTGGTCTTGCCGGAGCCGGAGGGTCCCATAATGGCAAGATACTCTCCTTCTTCTACCTGTAAAGATACATCCTTGAGCACACGAACAGGCTCTCTGCCCTGGACATAATCCTTGCAGATATCCTTCATCTCCAGCAGCATCATGCGCCTCCTCCATTGTCTATGGGAGGTGCTGCTTCGTCGTCAAAGAAGTCCTCGGGCAGCTCTACGTAAAGAGGATCTCCCTCTACAGGATCCATGGGCAACTCGTTGTCCCCATCGTATACGGGAATGTCCCCAAATTCGGGGGTCATGTCCCCAATGCCGTCATCTACCGGCAGATCCTCGCCGTCACCGATCTCTCCCTCGGTCATGTCGCCCTCCGGGGCGAGCGCATCCTCAACAGGGGGCTGCGCCAAGATCTCCGTAACGGGTGCCCCCTCTTGGATATCCTCGTTAGGGAATGCAATACGGTCCGTCTTGCTCAAACCACCGAGGATCTCATAACGGTTAAGAGTGCCATCATAGGTGCCGATTTCAATATGCAGTCTGGCAAGCTTGTCGTTCTTATCTGCACCCCAGACAAAGTAAGTACCGTCCGACTGGCTCATGCAGATATAAGCGGCATCCAGCCACAGCCCACTGCCGGCAGTCGTCTGACCGTAGTTGGGCTCAATAAACACGTGCTGTCCCAGTAGCATTCCCTCACTATTATCCGGTGTAACATAGAAGGGGTAGCTGCTGGAGCTGTACATCTCATCGGCACCATAGAAATAATCGTTGTTATCCTGCGCCTGATTCTCTACAGAGGTGATGGTACCTGTCCAGGTCATATCATTATCGATACGGGAACGGATGATCACACTCTGTCCTGCATAGAGCTCCTCACGGTTGAGCTCATTGACAGAGCCCTTGATCCGATACTCTCCCACACGGGACAGAACAATATAGGGCAGGGGCGAACCGGTATAGGGATCGTAGCCGCCGTCCTTGTTGATCTGCTTAACTTGGCCGGTAATGGGCGACTTGATCTCCCCTGTATCTGTGTTGTTCTTCAGAGCCTGGAGCTCCTTTTCTTTAATGGAGAGGTTATACTCAGCTTCTTTCTGGTCAGTCTGCAGACTCTGAATCTGGAGGGTATACGCCAACTTCTCAGATTCCTTGGCAGTTTTCTTCTCCTTTTCGAGCTGAGCGATCTGATTCTTGAGGTCAGAAATGGTGTTCTTGATCTGCTCGATCTCCAGAGCCGCCTTGTCAATCAGAAGGCTGACATTGGCAGTCTTGTAGATAAACAGCACATCGCCCTCGTTGACAGTCTGTCCCTCCTCTACGCAGAGGCCGGCTATCTCCTTGTCCATATCCCGCTCCACCTTGACCTCTTCTTGTGCCATGATGATGCCGGAGCTAATATTGAATGCGCCGCTGTTGCTATATCCCATAATCTCTGCTACGGTCTGCACATAGACAGGCTCCGGCTTCTCACCGCAGGCGGTAAAAAGGCTAAGCACAAGTGCAAGGCAGCATAGACAACAGGCAAGCTTCTTGATGCTGAATTGTTTCTTCATAGGAAATTCCTCCAAAACAATACTCTTATCCCAGGATCGCCGCAACCGCAGCTCCCAGTTCCTCCGTATCCAAGGTCTCTGCTCTGCCTGCATCACAGGCACGGGCTACCTGTGGATCCATGGGGAGTCTGGCGAGAACAGGCAGGTGATACTCCCCTGCGATCTTGTCCACATGGCTCTCACCGAAGATCTGATGATGCCCACCGCACTCGGGGCAGCGGAAATAGCTGTAGTTCTCTACCAGACCCAGAACAGGAACATTCATCATAGATGCCATCTTAACAGCCTTGGATACGATCATAGATACCAGGTCCTGGGGAGAGGTGACAATGATCACTCCGTCAATGGGCAGAGACTGGAAAACCGTCAGAGGTACATCCCCGGTTCCGGGAGGCATATCCACGAACATATAGTCCACATCATCCCATACTACGTCGGTCCAGAACTGCTTGACCGCACCGGCAATGATAGGACCGCGCCACAGGACAGGATCGCTCTCGTTGTCCAGGAGCAGGTTGATGGACATGATCTGAATCCCGCCCTCGCTGATGGCGGGATAGAGGCCATCCTGGTCTGCACCCTCGCACTCATCTACACCGAAAGCCTTGGGGATAGAGGGACCTGTAATATCCGCATCCAGGATCGCAGTCCGCTTCCCGGTCCGAGATACGGCAGTTGCCAACAGGGATGTTACGGTACTCTTACCTACACCACCCTTGCCGGATACTACAGCGATCACCTTGCGGACAGTAGATTTACTATGCAGCTCTGCCAACAGGCTCTCCTGCTTACGTTCACCGCAGCTCTCGCCGCAGGATGCACAATTGCCACTACAATTTTGACTCATAATAGGTACACTCCTTTGTGATACTCAAATTCATTGGGAATAGAAAATCATATTATATTTACAGGCAATCCATATTGCTCTCCGCCCTCAAAAAAGAGAGGACAATACACGCTACTCGGAGTCTCTATAATTGCCCATTCTATATCCATTCTATTATAGTCTAAGAGCCCTTTTCTGTCAAGAAAGAATCCCCTAAATTCACACAAAGTTTCCATGTTTTTGCATGAGAAATGTTGCCATTTTCCCCCCTTAAAAAACTCCCCGAGCAGTTCGTCGTTCTGCTCGGGGATATCTGTATCATGATGAATGCTCCAATACGGTCAGCAGATCCTGCGCACTGTCCTCGTCGGTAATACGGAACCGTCCCAACTGCCGCAGAGACTGAGGCAATCCCTTTACGATGGTGTTGACTCTCGGTTGTGTAGTCACGGTTGCATATACGCCCAGTTCCGCCAACAGGACCTCACTCAGTTCTGAACACAGTCCAAAGGGATAGGCAAGGATCTCGGCAGAGGTCCCCAGGAGAGCTTCCATCTCTCTCTGATCCTGTTCCAGGAAGGACAGGTATTCTGTCTCAGATTCCCCTTCTTTTTGCAGGATGCCTCTCCGCAGAGGCTCGGGATCCCTGCCCTCCACTTCGTGGATATTATAGCCGTGGCTACCGACGGTGATCAGACCGGATGCTTCCATCTCCTGTGCCTGTTCAACCGAGAAGTGGGGATTCATGGGGACGCCGGTATCCTTGTAGGTATCTTTTCCCATAGACACGCCAATGGCAAAAATCGTTGCCTGAAAGCCGTATTCCTTAAGGATGGGGTATGCCAACTCGTAATTACTGCTGTACCCATCATCAAAGGTAATGACCACAGGCTGCTCCGGCAGGGCCGTACCTGCCGTTACATAGGCTCTCAGATCAGCAAAGCTCACAGGAGTATAGCCCGCTATTCGCAGTGCCTCCATATGACTACGGAAGGTAGATACCTGTACAGTGTCACTGTTCACCGCTCCCCCATCCTCTACCAAATGATGGTACATGAGAATGGGTACCTTACAGCTCAATTCCTCCTCGGTCAAGGCACCGGCCTCGGGCACACCGGGAACCGATCCCATAGGCACGAATTCCCCGAAATCTGCAGGGACATACACGCTGTCATTGCCGAAGATCCGTGCCAATGCCATAGAGCCTACACAGTTGCGGAAATGGGTTTGGTCATAGAAATACCGAGGTTCATAGCTAACAGAACTGAGGCTAAAATCCCAATATTCTGTGATCTGCGCAAGAGCATTGCGGAAGCTCGCCCGATCCTCCGGGGTATAATCATCGTTTGCCTCCCAATAGTCCGGCTGACATGTTACGATGAGCCGGATGCCCTTGCGCTCACACAGAGCCTTGACCCGCGCTACCGATGCCATTGCAGCCTCTAAATGGGGTATAGAGCTGCTATTCTTGGGATAGTCCGTAAAGACCTTGTAGCTCTCCCGTGTAACATAGGAGCTCAAATCGCCAATGGGCTCTGCATCTCTGCGGCTCTTGTCATAAGCTCCTGTCTCAGCGTTAAAAACTCGATAGGGCTCCTGTAGGTAACCATCAGACCAATAGCTGCGGAGCTTGCCCCAGCTATCTGCCGGGGTATTGAACAGGTATTGCAGTCCCCGTAAGAAGCCACTACTGCCATCTACCTTGTAGTAGTGGTAGGTGGTCCGATCCTCTTGGGGCAGGTCATATGCATTGGCAATTTGCAGAGACAGATTGAGAAGCAGATTCTTGACCTCAAAATTCTCGATGAGATATTGGCTCATGAGTTCAAAATCCGCCATATCCGCACCGTAGAAGAAGCAGTTATAGAACCGTGCATCTAAATACTCGTTGAGCTCCTCTACAGGATAAGAGCTGGAGCCGGAGGCTCCTACAATATAGGAATCATACTGCTCATGATGCTCCTGCAAATACGCCATCTTGGCTGCACGGGGATTCAGAGTCTCATTGTAGCTCCACCAATCCAAGATCGGATCTCCAAAAACTCCGTAAGGGTCCAGTAAATAATTGAACATCCCAATGGCAAAAGCAATGATCAGCACCGTGGCAAGGAGCATACGAAGCCAAGCAGCAGAGGACAATCTGATTTTTTCTTCCATAACGCCCTCCTAAAATTGCTGGTAGATAAACTCTACTTGAATACCGCTACCACGGAAAATACCGAAGATACACAGCAGTACCAACGGCAGGAACAGACATAGCCACTGCACAAAAGGCGACTTCTGCTCCAGAGTCTTACGCAGGTCCATTCCCTGCTCCTGTCTCCACTCTATATAAAACAGGGCAATATAGCCAACCAACACCACCAGGTAATCCACAAGGCTCAAGCCGAAGCTGCCGAAGGTCCCATCACTGAGCTGATAGAAACAGGGTGACGTAACCGTTTTCTTCAGCATCTGCAGAGCTACCATGAGGCGGGGTGCTCGGGTAATGTATCTGCCGACGAATACAATCGCAGTGGTCCGCAGGATGCAGAAGAATCTGAACAGGGAACTGTTGTCACGGATCTTGAGTCTCTTTTTCCACACGCTGTAGCTGTTTGCCAGGAGCACAGAAGCAGTTAAGATCATGCCGTTATAGAAACCAAAAACGATATAGCGGAAATTGGCACCATGCCAGATACCAATGATCAGATAGACCACAAAGGTAGCTGCCGCAGTGGGTATCACCTTGGCGATCTTGCCTTTAAAGTGTTTCCTGGACCAGCGCCCCAGCTTGGCAAAGGCCTTGGAGAAGGACAGAGGATAGAATACATAATCCCGCATCCAGCTCCCTAGCGTGATGTGCCACCGCCGCCAGTAATCTGCAAGGCTCACCGCAAATGTAGGACGTTTAAAGTTCTCTGCCAGATCAATGCCAAACAGTTGGGCAACCCCTCGTGTAATATCAATTCCACCGCTAAAATCACAGTATAACTGGATGCAGTAGAACAGTACGCCGAAGGCATAGAAAAATCCACCGAACTTTTCCGGTCCATCAAAAACAGCATTTACAACCATGGCTGCACGGTCCGCAATAAGCATCCGTTTCAGATAACCCCACAAGGCAAGCTGAATGCCGTATTTGACATGATCTGCATTCCACGGGTTCCCCCTAAGCAACTGCGGCTGAAGCTCGTTGTAACGGCTAATAGGTCCCTGGACCATCTGAGGGAAGAAGGATACAAACAGGCTGAACTTTAGGAAGTTCTTCTCTGCCCTGTATTTACCCCGGTAGCAATCTACCAGGTATCCCACACTCTGGAACATATAGAAGCTGAGACCTACGGGCATGATCCAATCCAAACGGGGCAGATTCCATTCCCCTGCCCGATTGACGGCTTCTGCGGTAAAATTCCAGTACTTAACCATGTACAGCAGACCAAAATTGAGAAGCAGAATCGGGACCAAAACCAGACGCTTTCGGGTTTTGATCCTCTGTTCCTCTTGCTTCTTCTGTTGGGGGGTAAGGGCAGCTCTCCTGTCGTTGAGTCCGGTAAGGAGTCTGCCCCCTACGTAGTTGGTCCCTATGGTAAACAGTAGGAACAGCCCTGCACCGACTCCCCCTGCCAGATAGAAGGCAAGGCTCACCGCCAGGAGTACGCACCAGCGGAGTCTGATTGGTACCAGATAGTACAGCACCACTGCCCCGCACACTGCTCCCACAAAGGATAGAGAGAAGAAATTCATCAGATCCTGCTTTCGATCAGAGACAGGAGAGCGTCTGCAGAATTAAAGTTCTCCGGCAACAGATCATCTACTGTCAGCTCAACACCGAATTCCTGCATAACCTCTGTTACGATCATAACGATATCCAGAGATTCAAGGAGTCCGTCATCAATTAGGGCTGTCTCGCTGTCAAAGTCTACCTCGGGGCAAATTTCTGCAAGAATGTTCATCAGCTTTTCTTTCATAGTTTATTCTTCCTTTTCCGTTCTGTCAAAGTAATATACACGGGATGTCCACCCGTCCTTCTCATATCCGAAGCTCTCATAGAGCCTCTGTGCAGACACATTATCCTCCCCTGTCCATACACGACAGAGTCCTGCACCGCAACGCCGGAGGTACGCACCGACCAAGGTCCTGCCAATTCCCTGTCTGCGACATTCTGCTGCCACAGCCAGATGACGGAGTTCCGAAGTCTTGCCCTTCTGTTCGTAATGGAGCACACCTCCCGGAACAGTCAAGACCTGTCCTGCGTTACATAGGGCTGACCATTCCTCCCGACCGGGCAGACAGCCTGTCATGGCAGGAAAGCTACTGCATAAAAGCTCATAGCTCCCCTCCCACGCCAAGGAGGTTTCCTGCGGAAGGCTCCCGTCCTCCCGTCCTCTGCGGGTATAACGGACCCTTGTTAGGATCTGCCGGAATCCAATTCCCTCTAGCGACGCTGCCACCTCTCCTATGGGGTCCGTCGCTCTACGGAAGGGCAGCTCCGCAAGGGTGCTTCTCTCCGGCTGCCAGCCTCGGAGCGTCTGCCCCTTTCTAAGGAAGAAGGTCAGTCGGTCCCACTGCTCTCGCCGTCTTACGAGGAGCAAGCCCCGGCCTTCTTCTTGGAGGAAGAGGGTCCCCTGCCGGATCTCCCGTTCCATAGCATCCCTGTCCGGCAAGCCGTTAGTGACCCCTCCTTGAAGGAGGAGGGTATTGACCACCTCTGCGACCTCTTGGTAGGTCTTAACAGGGGTCAGCATAAATATTCCTCTTTCAGCCGATTGCGATCCAACTTGCCATTGGGCAGATGGGGCATCGAGCTACGGCTGTGGTAGTCTGTAGGTATCATATATTTGGGCAGTGCTCCCGTAAGCGCCTTTGCCACTTCTCCTCCGGACAGTTCGCCTTCGTATACTGCAAGGAGCTTGTCCTGTTCCTTATGGAATAGGCAGACAGCGGCACGGATACCGGGGATGCTGTTGAGTGCCGTCTCGATCTCTCCCAGCTCAATACGGTAGCCCATAAATTTGATCTGGCTGTCCTTGCGAGACAGGAACAGAATGTCTCCCGTCTCCGTAAGACTGCCGATATCCCCGGTACGGTAGATCCGATCGGGATACAAGGGATTTAGGGGATTCTGTACGAATGCCCCATTGGTTTTCTCCCAGTCCCCCAGGTAGCCCAATGCCAAGCCTGTGCCACGGACACAGATCTCTCCCGGCTCTCCCACAGGGGCAAGCCGGTCCTGCTCTGTAAGGATAAAGACTTCCTTATTGCCGCAAGCCTTGCCAATAGGGATAGGCTCTGCATCTGCAAATTCCCGTTTGATGGGATACCAGGTACAGTCCACAGTGACCTCCGTCGGTCCGTAGAAATTGGTAAATTCCAGATGGGGCATGGCTCTGCGCCAGATATTGAGTTGCTTGGCATGTAGAGCCTCGCCGCCTAAGAACACCCGTTTTAGATATTGGGGTACATATTTGTCAAAGATCCCGGAGTTGGCAACCAGATTAAATGCCGCAGTGGACCAGGACAGGGTGGTAATTTGCTTGTCGTTGAGGGCATCTATTAGGAGTTTTGGGAACAGGAAGCACTTTTTAGGCAGGATATAGGTGGTTGCACCTGTCACAAAGGTCAGGGACAGATCCTTGACCGAGGTATCAAAATAGAAGGGTGCTTGATTGCCCAGCCGATCCTCTGCCGTGACAGCCGTGATTTCTGCATACCAGGTTGCAAAATCCGTAAAGCCTCTGTGGGAGATCAGTATTCCCTTGGGCTTGCCGGTAGTGCCGGAGGTAAAGAGCATATACGCAGGATCAATATCCAGAACACTCTCCCTGATCACCTTGAGTCCCTCGGGATCAGGTTGCGTCTGTGCTGCCTCACCGATTGCCATTACAGGGCAGGACAGACACAGCTTGTCTACGATCTTCCCGTCCTTCTGTCCATATAGGAATGCCACAGGTCGGATCTGCTCCAGAATATCCGTCATACGGGCAATAGGCATGGCACTGTCAATAGGCACATAACAACAGCCTGCATAGAGGGTACCTATGTAGCCCTCAACGCTCTCAACTGTCCGTCCCGTAAGAACCGCCACCACACCCCTGCGGAAGTCAGGCGTATTCATAATAGCAGAGCCTATACTCATAGCTCTACCCACCAGCTCCCGAAAGCTAAGCTCCCGAGTCTCGTCAGCAAACGCGACCCCGTGAGGACGAGCCTGTGCGGTCTGTTCCAAATAATCCAAAACCGTGCGTTTCAAAGGATCCGCTCCTTTCCCTCATTCAATCCATATTATATAATTATAACTTCCCCCCGAGAAAAAGTCAAGAATATTACCCGTTCCTAACGTGTATTCCCGTACAAATTCCGGTTTATGGAGCTGTTCGATTTCCGAATTTGTTCGTAGGGGCGACCTGTGGTCGCCCGCAAAATGTTTCGATTTTGTCGGAAATCTCGTGATAATGCCACAATTTCGTCATTGTCGTTTAACAACAATGACCGGGCGACCACAGGTCGCCCCTACGGTGTTATACGATAAACAGCTCCATAAATCGGAATTTCCCGTCGGATTGGAAAGTTGCTCTTACGCAATCGTCATATCAACGAAACTTCCCGGCAGAGTCAGTCAGTGTAGACTCTGCCGGGATTTCAGAATGATTTTATCCTTCCAATTGGGCGGCGGCTTCTTCCCATTGGAGCATGACCTCTTCCAGAGCGGATTCCTGGGTTTGGAGTTCTTCGCTAAGACGGAGGTACTCCTGGTAATCGGAGGAGGCAGCTTCCAATTGTTCACGAAGCTTGGCAATCGCCTGCTCACGGGCATCGATATCCCGTTCCAAACGACGGACTGTCTTCTCCAGTTCCTTGCTTCCGCCGGATTTTATGGGTTTGTCCTTCTTCTTGCTCTGGGTCGCTGTAGGTGCAGCCATAGCCTCATGCTCCTTAATAGAGCGATACTTGGCATAGCCACAGGGGAAGTCCCGGATAGTACCGTTGTCCAGTTCCCAAACACGGGTAGCAAATTTGTCTACAAAGTAACGGTCGTGGGAGACAAAGATCAGGGTCCCCTCGTACTCATCAATGGCACATTCTACCCATTCTCTGGAAGCTACATCCAGGTGGTTGGTAGGCTCGTCCAGGATCAGCAGATTGATTTTCTCATCCATAAGCATACACAGCCGCAGACGAGATTGCTCTCCGCCGGACAGAGTACCTACGGTCTTAAAAACATCCTCTCCGGAAAACAGGAAGGCACCCAGGCGGTCACGGGCAGACTGGGGCGTACACTTCTTCTCATAGAGCATAGTATCATACAGGGTACGTTCCGGGTGCGAAAAATGGATCACCTGGGGCAGATATGCCGACTTTACAGAGGGTCCGAACTTGATTTTCCCCTCGCAAGCGATCTCACCTAAGAGAGCACGGATAAAGGTGGTCTTCCCCGTTCCGTTATCTCCCAGAAGGGCGATCCGTTCACCGCCTGCCACGGTCAGTTCGATATCGGAAAACAGCACACGGTCTCCGAATGCCTTGGCCATATTCTTCACAGATAGAACCTCGTCACCATGGAATTCCTTCTCCCCAAAGCGAGCGCGGAGGGTCTTCTCCTTGGTGGGGCGTTCTGTCTTCCGCATCCGATCCATACGGTGCTGGATAGACATCGCACGGCGGTAGAGAACACGGTTGTTAATGCCCCAACCCTTCATCCGCTCTACGGTATGACCGAGCTGGGCAAGCTTGGCCTGTTCCTGCTCATACTGCTTGAGCTGGCGGTCAAACCGATCCTGCTTCTCCTGTAAATAGAAGCTGTAGTTGCCGCTATAGAATTCTGCCTTGCCTGCGGAGATCTCAATGATCCGCTGTACCACACGATCCAGGAAATAGCGGTCATGGGAAATGGTCAAAACAGTCCCCTTGAATTTGTGGATATAGTCCTCCAGCCACTCTACACTCTTAAGATCCAGATGGTTGGTAGGCTCGTCCAAGAGGAGGATGTCCGTCTTCTCTAACAGGAGTCTGCCTAAATTGACACGGGTCTTTTCTCCTCCCGACAGCTTGTCAAAGAGCTGTTCACGCATCGTGTGGGGGATCCCCAAACCGTTACAGATCTTGTCCACCTGGGTATCCTGCTCATAGCCACCGCCAATCAGGTAGGCATTGCTGAGTCTGTCATATTCATCCAATAGAGCTTTGGGCGCAGAAGCCGTCAGTTTCCCCTCTAAGGTCTGCATTTTGGTATGGATCGCCTCCAATTGGGCGAAGGCTGTGCGGAGTACGTCCTCTACCGTATACCCTGCAGGATAACGGGGGATCTGGGAGATCAAGCCCAGGCGCTTGCCGGAGGCGATCATGATCTCACCCTCGTCAGGGAATAGTTCCCCGGTAAGAAGGCGGAACAGCGTGGTCTTGCCGCAACCGTTGCGACCCATAATGCCCACACATTCCCCCTCGTGTATATCAAAGGACATCCCATCTAAGAGGGTCTGTCCTACCTCAAAGGACTTTACCAGTCCCTTCACAGAAATATCAACCATGTTCTTCTCCGTATCGGTTTAAAAATTCCTCTCGCCCCATAAGCAGATTCAGGGCATCCAAAAAGGCATTGCTGCCCATATGCTCAGGCATACCCAATTCCTCCATGAGGGCTTTACGTCGTTCCTTGCTCCCTGATCCTGTAAGACCGCAGAGGAAGAGGTCACTCTTGGTAATAGAATCTGTGGGAGGGGCCATTTCCTCTGCACCTGCCTGCTCCAGTGCCCTCAAGATCACCTCTCGCGTCATACCCTCGACACCTAACTTCCCTTCCTTGGAGGCTTCTGTCTTCCGACCTTCCTTGCCGTAAATATCGGGAATATAGGCATGGAGAACCCGATCCTTAGGTAATGCACTCTTGAGGAAATTGCGGATCATGAAGCCGGCTCCATCAGAGTCGGTAAAAATAATCACGCCTCGTTCACGGGCGATCTTCCGTAACATACCCAGCCGCTTCTTATCCTTAAAAATACCGAAACCGTTGGTCTCAAATATGGGGGCATCCACGATCTGTGACAGGGTGTTCTTGTCATAGCGCCCCTCAACAATAATGGCTTGTTTAATCATTCCTTGCCTCCTGTGCAAGCGTCAGGATCAAATGCTCCACCAGAAGCTCCGGGTCCGATCTGGTGCTCTTTAGCTTGAGATCTGTATCCCGGCAGAGCAGGACACCCTTCTCGCAAAAGCTCTGGGAGAATCGTCTTGCCTGGGTCATTGCCTTGGTGGCCATCCAAGGGGCAATAGAATAGATCCGTGCCAGCTCGTCTCCGCTCTTAAGGACCTTGGCACCGTAGAGCCTGCGCATCTGTGCAGCTATGGCACCTACGATCACAATAGGCTCTGCACGCATCTTAAAAAGCACATGGAGTCGCTCCATGGCACGGTCAAAATCCCGTTCTGCCAAGGCATCCGTGATATTGAAAACCTCACCCTCCAGAGTAGGCTCTACCACAGCATCAATATCCGCCCTAACGATCTCCTGTGCACCGGAATAGTCCACGATCTTGCGGATCTCACCGTCCAAACGGGTCATAGAGGAATTACACAGCTGTCGCAGATAATCGCAGAGCGCGGGCTGTATAAACTTACCCTCTGCACGAAAATGTCGGGAGATCCACCCGTTCAGCTCCCGATCCTCCTGGTGACGGAATTCTGCAAGAACCGCATTCTTCTCAATGGCATCCCACAGCTTTTTCTTCCGCTTATCCGGTTTGAAATCCAGATACGTCATTACCAGACAGCAGTGCTCCGGTACGTCGTTTAGGATCTCTGTAAGCCGTTCTTGCTCCCCCTGTTGCAGATTGAAGAAATCCACTTCATCCACATGGATCAGGGATCTGTCCGCCATCATGGGCAAGGTCTCCAAACTGTCACTGAGCCCCAAAACGGTAAAATTCTCTGCAGTTAACTTATGGAAGTTAAAGTCTGCCGTCAAGTCATCCAGCAGGAGCTTGCGTAACTGCTCGAAATAATAGCGGCTGAGATAATCCTCTTCACCGTAGATCACATAGAATTTGCCCGGATTCTTCTGCTTAAGGTCTTCCTTCAAGCGAAGGGCTCCGGAGGATTGGGGTTCTTCCTTCTTCTTAGCCATAGCTTACCTCGTAATACGAATGGTTCCCTCTGTATCTGTTCTGCGAATACGGATCCCCATAGCAGATGCCCGCTGCAGAACCTGAGGAGTAGGATGTCCATGGGGATTCTTTCCCACGGAAATTAGGAGCTGCTCCGGCTTGGAGTATTCCAAGAGCCTATGACCTGTAGAGTCCGCCGAACCGTGATGACCTGCAACCAGGACCTCGATATCCGGGATCACACGAGTCATAAGCAGTGTTCGTTCTTCCTCCACAGACAGGTCTCCTGTAATAAGTATATCATAATCTTCCACAGACAGCAAGAGGGATAAGCCGTCATTCCGGTGCTTTGTTCCCATAGGTGCAAAAATATTTGCTTCTCCTACGCCAAAGTCCAGACACAGATCCTCCCGTACCCACCGGACGGAGATCTGTTCTTCCCGCGCTTTCTCAAGGATCAATCTCCGCTGTTCGGACTCCTCATCAATATCCGGCAGATACAAAGTGCCGATCTTTATCCGATCCATAAGCTGTACACAGCCTCCGGCGTGGTCCAGGTCGAAATGGGTCAGGATCAACATATCTATCTCAGAGTGACCTCGGTTTAGGAGCTCTCTTGCCGCGGTCTCTCCTGCACCTTCCCCTTGGGAGCCGCCGCAATCGATCACCGCCACCGTACTGTCCCACTCTGCCACGAGACACTGTCCCTGCCCCACATCCATCATAGTAAAGGCAAATGCCTCCGGGTGGATACACTGAAATATAGGAACCGTAAGCAGCATCCCCAGACTCAGTAACACCGGGAGCCCTGCCTTGCGGGATCTCCACGCCAACAGCAGCAGACAGTAAGAGGCTCCCAGCCACAGAACCACATAGATACTCCCACTGTACACAGCCCCATAGGGGATCCGGGACAGCCACTGCACCCCATAGAGCACAGCACGTATGGGATAGCCGAGGATCTGTGCGACAAAAGCCCCTACGGGATAAGAGAAATAGCTCAATATGACCAGAGGATACCCCAAGGAAAACAGCAGGCTGATGAGAGGCAGAAGCAATACATTAGACACAACGGATATCAGACTCACCGTACCAAAATAGTATGCGCTCAGAGGCAGCGTCAGTATGCTTGCTCCCATGGTAGTGGCTGCCGATGCTGTTAAGAACGTCCACAGCCCTCTTAGGATCCCCCGCTTGCACAGCTTGTCCATTGGCAGGCTCCTGAGCCACCTGCAAATAGGCTGAGTAAACCATAGGATCCCTGCAACAGAGGCAAAGGACAACTGTAATCCCACAGAAGCAATGGCAAATGGATTCCTCAATAACAGCAGGAGCAGTGCAAACCCCAGAGCCGTAGGACTATCATATTCTCGCTTTAGGATCGGTGCCATCAGCAGTATGGAATTCATCACTACTGCACGGGTCACCGACGGTGTAAAGCCCAGCATAGCGCCGAAGAACCACATAGCCCCCAGGCACAGCCCGGCGGCAAGTCTACGCCTACGCAGACATAGCATCAGCACCAGGGCGCACACCAGACTCACGTGCATACCGGAAACTGCAACCACATGGGATATCCCTACAAGTGACATTCTATTGCGGAAGTTGTAGCTAAGTCTGCTCGTATCCCCCGTGAGCAGTGCAAGGGCAAAGGGTGCAGTGTCATCGGAGAACAGCTCCAAAACTCGATCCTGCAATCCGCTGTAAATCCTGCCGGGCAGGGTCCTGAGGCCCAAATCCCGTCCTTCTCTCTTCAATTCTCCCTGTTGATAGGCAAGGATATCTACATCCTTAGAAATATAATATAGATCCTCCTTGGTGCTAACAGATCGAAGCTCTGCCTCCATAGTCAGATTCTCCCCCACAAGGATCGGAGTATCTGTCTCATCTATATAGGCAAGAACACCCACAGACCCGGACCGACACAGGACCCGATAACCATAGTCTGTCTCCTCTGCATCCTCAATTGCTACCATATGGAGTAGACGGGACGTGCCATCCAGCTCTCCCAAGGGTCTAAGCTGCAGTACCTCATAACCATGACACCACAAGAATCCCAACGCAAGTCCAAGCGCAATTCTGCGGATTCCCTTGCCCCTCACCTTGGGCCAAAGGAAAGGGATCAAACATGCCACAATTGCAACCGTACACAGGATCAGAGACACCCATCCGGGCAAACAATATACATATAGCAGTACTGCCCCTGCAAAGGCGAAGGAAAAGGCTGCCAAGAGACTCATCCTGTTCTCCCTCCGATCCTTATACTTCTACCTTTTCTTGTGGTTTGTCCTCTCTGACAATGGTACCGTTCTTGGTCTCGAAATCGCGAATCCCCTGCCGGATCCAATATAGGATCTGACCGTTGCCGGATCGTCCCTCGTAATCGGCTATGTAATGGAGCTTATAGTGGAGCTCCGGGTCAATTTCCATGCCTAAATGCTTATTTTTCTTATTTCTCATAAAGCACCTCTCATCTATTTCTGCAAAAATAAAAGATTCATTGTATTCAAGTATATAGCAGAATATGGTATCATTATAAGAAATTAAGTAGAATTTATGTGTAAAGTATACTTAAATTAAGTATACCGTTCCCTTAAAAAATGGGGGTCTGCCTTACGGCAGACCCCCGAGGGTTACTTAGGTTTAACGATTAGTTGCCCATCTTGTCGAAGCGCATGATGATGGTAGCAAACTGAGCACGGGTTGCGTCGCCCAGAGGCTTCAGAGTGACCTTGCCGCCGGTCTTAACACCGGTGATCAGACCTACCTCTACGCACCATGCAACTGCATCCTCTGCCCATGCAGCAACAGTACCTGCATCGGGATAGGTAGCCAGGTCTGCACCCTCAGCAGTCTCAATGCCGACCAGCTTAGCATATCTTGCCAGCATGACAGCCATTTCCTGACGGGTGATGGTCTTGGTGGGCTTGAAGGTGTTGTCGGTGTAGCCGGTTACGATGCCGTTCTCTGCTGCCCAAGCAACAGCTGCGCTGTACCAGGTGTTGTCGTCAACATCCTTGAACTTGGAGGTAGCGTTTACAGTGGGCTCACCTGCCAGGCGATACAGTACAGTAGCGACCATAGCACGGTTGACAGTGGTATCGGGACCGAACTTGGTGCTGCTTACACCGTTGAGGAGGTTGTTCTCGAAGGTGTAGGCAATAGCATCGTAGTACCATGCATTCTCAGCTACGTCCTTGAAGGGGATCTCAACGGGCTTGTTGGGATCTTCCTTGCCGCAGACGGTGCAAGCGCCGTTTGCATAGCTGTGGTTGCCGGTAGCGGGGATGACCTCAGTCTTGGTCATGCCGCAGTCAGCCTTGGTGCAGGTGTAGACGATCTTGCCGTCCTTGTCGCAGGTAGCAGCAGTGGTCTTGCCTGCGTCCCAAGTATGCTCGCAGCCTTCCTCAACGATAATGATCTCGTCACGGGTGCGGACACGGAGACGGGCAAAGACTGCACCGTCAGCAGCGGTCTCGTCTACGTCACGGGAACCGATACCGGTAGCATAGATCATGTCGCCGATGGACAGGGTGTCCAGACCGGAGTATACCTTGTTGATGTAGCCGTTGATGAATACGCAAGCGATGCCGGTAGCGTCCTGTACGTAGATCTTGTCAACGATGCCCTCGGTGTAGTGGATATCTACGACCATGCCGCCAACCTTCATCAGGTTGCCGATGGCTGCGTCGGACATAGCTTCCTTACAGGTAACACGAGCAGGCTCTACCTCGTACATCTCATCGGAGATGATACGGATGCTGCCGTTATAGTCGGTGCTCAGGTTCAGCTCGACCTCGCCGCAGTAGTAAGTAATACCGCCGTGGCAGCGGACATTCATGCCGATGCAGTAGTTACCTGCAACGGGGAAGATGTTCATGCCGTTGCCTTCCTTGTCCTGGATATAGATGCAATCGAAGAATGCAGTATCCTGGTCGTAAGCGGAAGCATTGGAGGTAATGTAGCCGTCAACAGAGAACTCACCCTCAGACTGCTTCTTGACCTCAGCGATGGGAGTAACGACCTCTGCGCCGTTCTTCTTCTCAGCCATGGTACGCATGATGTTGCGGAGGATGAACTTGTTAGCGTAGTCAACATCGTCCTTGATGTCGTAGTTGGAGAAGAAGGTAACGCCGGAGGTAACGATGAAGTTGTCCTTGCCCATGTCCTCATAGGTCATGACATTGACATCGCCCATCTTAACGGTGACCTTGGACTCGTCAGCCTCGTCGTACTCGGGTACGAAGGAGGATCCGGTGAAGTAGCCGTCGTAGTG
>JAZRGR010000188.1:0-25011 GCA_045644345.1 Faecousia sp.
GGGGACTTCGGCACAAACATTCCTTTAGTCAAACTGCTTCCAAACGGTCCTTTACGATATTCGCCAATCTCATTAAGTCGTATCCACCCCCAGGAGGACGGAACATCAAAAGGTATCTCACCATCAATGCAGGATTCTTCAGAACCGCGCTTTTCATAATGAGAATTATCCCTTCTGAAAATGACGGATTCGTGCTTGTCACGTTTGATTTTACCGGCCATAATAAGTGCTTCTTTTTCGGCACGAATACGTTCCAAAAGCGCTTCTGCAGGCTCGTCATTTTTGTCCTGAGTGACAAGCTTACCCTGCACGGCCCATTGAAGGATAGACTTCGTGAGCTGTTCAGGAAAGTAGTTTTGTAACTGTGATAAAGATTTTTCCTTGATGCCATATTCGGCAGTAAGCACTTCCAGTTCTTGAATTTTACAAACTATTCTATCCTGTTCGGCTAATGGTGGAACAGGAATTAGAATTGAGCCGATTTTGTGTCCAGATATGTGCACGATAATATCGCCAGTTGCGAGATCAACCTTTCGACTAATTGCATATGGGGAATTCAAGGCATAGACGAGATATAAAGGATTAAGTCCATGATGTGTCCAGTAAGCCAAATCCCCACCTGCTGCAATTGGGGTTTCTCCCAAATATGCAACAGCTTTTGCAATATCGGGTTTGTTTTCACCGGTGAGCGTCATAAGAACGTCACCGTAAGAAAAATGCCTGCATTTTGAATAGATATCTTCGGGTATGAACGAGACAGACTCTGTAAAAGAGATATTATAGGTCGTGTACAGTTCACCATATCTAACACAAGGCAAACCAGTTTCAACCGTCTCTGTTCTTTTGATACCACTGCCTCTTATAATTTCACCAAGGCTGGATCCTCTCACCCATACCCAGGAGTCGGGGATCTCAAATGGGACATCCAACGGAACGACTTCATCTCCGATTTTCTCATAAGGGATATTATCGGAATTAGAATGATGACATGATTCCTTTAAGGGAGATACCTAGTTCTTTGTAGAGTGGATAGTGCAATGGTGCTTAGTCGGGGAGGGAATGTTCGGGGGTGCCTTGGAGGTAGGCTGGGATTTTACCGGAGAGGGCGAGGTGGGCGTATTCGAGGGGATTGTTGTAGATGAGGTAGTCCAGCTCGGAGCGGTGGTATTTGTTGTGGGTGTATTGGGCTTCGATGGTATGGGTGTTGATGATGACTATGGTGGCATCGGAGAGCAGGAGTTCTACGCAGGCGGTGTCCATGTTGAAATGGCAATGGACGGGGTTGATGGTGTCATTCATGGTGGATTCTCCTTTCGTTGTCGGTTGATGGTGGATTAAGCGAAGATTCAGTATTGGTGATGATGCAACATCCCGAATGATGCAATGGACTTGCTTTTCGTTCAGAGGATAAACTTGCTTTTACCTACAACCATAGTTTAGCTTTTATATTTTCTTGACAAATTAAATGGGATCTGCTACACTAATTGCGTCAACACTTGAGGCGATAATTTCCTCGGTACGCAGATGTTTCATCTGAAGTACTGAGCTTCGTGAGAGTGTTGACATTTTTATGCTTCCACAGGTTTCATGGGCTTTTAAGGGTCAGATTGTCAGGGTGGTTATGTAGGTCACGGTGATTTGGTGGCCTTTTGCGTTGCGGTCTGTGCGGAGAAATTTCGTTGTTCGTATGGGACAGATTTTCTTGACCATCTGGCCGCCGACGGAGCCGGCTTCGCGGGAGGTCAGATCGCCGTTGTAGCCCTGCTTCAGGTTGACGCCGACTTCGCTGGCAGCTTCCATCTTGAACTTATCCATTGCTTCACGTGCTTCGGGAATGTTGATGTTGTTATTGCTCTTCATAGTGTTGCATCTCCTTTGATCATATTTGGGAAATCTATGATAGACATGATTCCGTATGAAGCGGGGGGATCCTCGGCTTCGAG
Source organism: Faecousia sp. (assembly GCA_045644345.1). Taxonomy (GTDB): domain Bacteria; phylum Bacillota; class Clostridia; order Oscillospirales; family Oscillospiraceae; genus JAZOXB01. The sequence goes on from JAZRGR010000188.1 coordinate 1,944, forward strand.
AAATAGGGATCTATCATGAAACATTTGCTGATGTGATCAAATGTTGCGGTTGATTTCCACGGTGGTAGTTTCTCCGAGGATCGTGAAAATATCTATGACAATTTTTGAAGGGTTTATGAAAAATTAGACATAATTGGATAGAGACAGACGGATCCGATGCACGAATGTAAATCCTCGAAAATTTTTATGGATATACTCCGTTATATTGCACTATTTTCCATATGCCGACCCATGGCATCTATGTCTGCTGTATTGATTTATACTAATCTCCAATTAAAATGATATAAATGTCATTTTAATTGCGCGAAGCGCATCGGAGATTGTATGAGACGTGTTTTCGCGATTCCTACCTTATAATCGCGAAAACGCAACACCGTCAGGCGTTGGCTATCTGATAAAAAGCATACTTTTAATCAGATAGTAGTATTACATGAAACATACGAACAAGGTTCGCGAGGCATTTGTTGCAGTGAAATTTGAGGGGATGACGACGGTATCGGAGAATGTTGCGTAATACGACTGTTTGATGATACGTAGGCATTTCATCAGATGAAATAACGGCTGACGGTGTTGGGGATCCGTGATGAGGAGGTAGCAATGGTGAATCACGTCTCACATAATCGCACATGAGCGTTGTGCTATTAAAATGATCTTTATGTTGTTTTGATTGAAGATTCATATCATTCGATGTTTATACTGAGTTCCTTTAAAAAGTAGACATTTATAATGGCTACTTTTTATAGCCCACAAGGGCGTAGGAACTCGTACAAGACGACTTATGTGCCCTACGGGGTACATAAGATTCAATTAAAAGTGTCTACTTTTAATTGAATAGTAGTATTATATGTTTGCAATCGAAGTGGCAAAGCTGTGCTTATAGCTAAACCAAGGGATCCCCGGGGAGGTTATACTCCCACGGGGATCCCGATTGGTTTAGGGGTAGTATTAGGAAAAGTAAGCCCTTGCGGAGTCGGAATAGGCAAGCAGTGCCTTGCACAGGTCTAACAGGGTGCCGGTCTTGTTGTTACCATAGGTGTCTACACTGTAATACAGGGTATCGGATACGGGGGTATCACCGCAATAGACCGTTGCGGTCAGAACTGTACGCAGCTCGGAGGCAAGCAGACCGTCAAAGGCAAAGGAATACCATCCGTAGGTGTTGCCGTATGCTGTAGGCTGTGTAAGGAAGGCTTCCTTGGCGACGCCCTTGTTGTCGGTATATCGGATCCGCAGTGTCAGATCCTGAGGCGCAAGGGTGGGATCGGACAGAGCTACCACAAAGCGGAGCGTAACCTTGGTATCCAGAACCAGAGATTTACCTGCCCAGGTGACTTGAGGTGCGGAGAGGGTGGAGTCTACCCGGTTGGTAGAGCCGAAGGGTACGCAATCCGCATCTGTCAGCAGGGCTCTGTGCTCTGCGGTCATATCCCTGTCTGCGAGGGTGTTGGTACGGTAGCCCTTGAAGATCTGTGCCTTGGCACCGTAGCGTAGGAGATTGGCACAGAGGGTACGCAGGGCGGGGGATATGTCCGTCTTGTTAAGCTGAGTCATGGCGTACCGGGCGATGGAGTAGGTGTCTGTGGCTGAGTAATAGGTCCTGCCGCCTGCGGTCATGACTAACTTGGCAGAAACCTCATCCATCATCTGCACAGCAGTAAGTCCCTCCAGAGTAAAGTACCAGTACTCACCCTTATCCACAGGGGACAGAGTTACGGCTCTGTTACCCACATAGAGACCGTCCTCGTAGACGGGGATGGAGCAGTGTAATGCAAAGGTGTCATACTGTTCCAAATCGGACTTTCTGATGATGTAGTTGATGGCAATGTCACTTGCCAGATTCAGGCTATGACCCAGCTTGGCATCAGCATCGGCAATGGGTGTTTCGTTGATTGCACGGACAAAGTGACGGGCAGCGGGGAGTGTATTATCGTCTACCAGGAAGGTCACGGGAGGGGCTTCTCCTGCGTTCCGCTTGACGATTTCCGGATCATTGGGGGCGTCGTCCATCATGGAGCCGGAAGGATTCAATTGATAGGCAACCTTTAGGTCGGTGAGAGAAATCACATTCTTGCCGGAATTGTTCCCGGGAGAAGAGACGTTGTAGAATATCAGATACATGGGCTGATATTCCCCGGTTTCTGTTGACTTAAACTGAATGTCCGTCAGATCCAAGGGCCAATACTGTGCTGTTGCACTCCTTATCGTAAAGGTAGAATTGGAAGAAATGACATAGTCCCCCTGGGCGTCCTTGGCAAGAATGCCGACCTTGAGATTGGTGGTACATTTGACGATTGCCTTTGCACCGATGTCCAGGCTGGCAATGGGGCGGTTGGTGCTGACCTGCAGATTAAAGGCAACAGCCTGTCCGGGAGCCAAATAAATCTCGTTCTTAGGGCCGATCTTGTTGTAGGTCTGCACATCGGCGGTGATGTAGTCCGTGGAAGGAGTCGTAGGCTTTCCTGTGTTGGGATCTACAATGGAGGAGTTGACGTCTACAAACACAGCACCTTCTACACTGTCAGTAAGGGATTCAAAGGCATCCTTAGTCAGAAGAATATTACGGATCTCCTTGATATGATTGTAGGACTCCCGATCTAACTTATAGGCAGCCAGAGCGGTAGGATTGGTAGCTGTGCCACGGTTCATGGGATCATAGATCCGTACGGCATCAAAGTGGAATTCGCCACCATGTTTCAGGAAGTCGTACTGGCTGTCTACTGCACTGTTTACCCAGAGTTTTACGGTATAGCTCCCGAAGGGAAGCCCTTGGACAGATACCACGGGGATCTGGTACAGATCCAGCTCACCCTTGTTGTTGACAGTCATACGCTTTGTAGCCTCGGTTGCTCCGTCCTTCCAAACCTCTACACGAATGGTAGCCTGCTTGGGACCGGTGCGGCTGATGATGTCGAAGCCGGTGCCCTTGAAGGAGAAACTTACCTCGGTATAGGTTTCGGTGGATTCGTTCAGCTTAACACCGGAGCCCTCGACAACGTAGCTGTGGCCGTCAGACAGGGTACTGTCGTTGGTGTAGCGAGAATCGTAGCCGTAAACCTGATCGGGTCGATCATCGGGACCGACGTAAATGTAATCGATGGTAATCTTTCCTTGCTGGCCGGGAATGCTCTCCATACCGCCAAAGTAGGGACGGATGCTCATGATGCTGTGAAGGTTTCGTGCTTGCTCAGGGATCTTTGCGGTGACAGTGATCCATTTGCCGGAGGTTAGATCGCCGGTGGTGAGGGAAATCCGCTGAGAGGCTTCTGCGGTAATAGCCAGATCAGAAGCATTGGAAGGAACCCACTGGAGTTTGACATAGGGGCCGACCTTCCGCTCCGATCCGTCCTCGTTAACGGTGGTCCCTATGGTGAGATTCTCCAGCTTGAAGCGGATCTGATAGATCTCTGCCTTATCCGGTCGGAAATTGAGGCTATCCGGTTTGTGGGAGGTAGCTGTTCGTGAATGAACCATGTACAGATCCGGGAATTCGGGAGCGCCGCTGCTATCGAGGAGGGGGAGCTCGGGGACTGCCACCATCTCTGCTACGCCTAAATTGTTGTCAATGGTTAGAGACTCTACTTTGCCCGGATTGATCCACCAATGCTGTGGATCCTCCTCATCGGGATTGATATAGCCGTAGGTTTTGGAAGCATAACGGTCCCTGTCTTCATCCATATTATCGAAGCCGATGAAGAGGGCATCTGCAGTGGGAGTGGAATCATGCATCTGTCCAATGTAGAGATAATCCACATAAACGGCTGCGGTGGCCTCGCAATTCTTCTTAGCCTTCAAATAGCGGAAGGCAACACCGAAGCCCAGGACGGTTTCGGAAATATCCAGCTTGTTCCTGGTGGAGAACGTTAGGGTGATAAAGTCATCGGTGATCTCATAGGCAGAGGAGTTGCAGATGATATAGTCAATAGATCCTGCTTGGTTCTGATAATAGAAAATCACACCGATGTTGGCTGCAGTACTGCCTTCAATCAGCTCGCAATCCTGAACACGGAAGCGGATCTGGACATAGTCTGCAGAATTGGAGGGGAAGCTAAGGGGCATACGATCGGGATTGGTATTCCAGGGATAGTAGCCGGCAGGGTAACCTTCGTTGCCCTCGGTATAAGCAATGGCACTTGTACCGAAACGAGTCTGGTCGTTGTAGGGCTTGTCGCAAATGTTTAGTCGGATCGTACCATTGTGGAAGGAAAGACGATTCTTGTTCTCGGGATCCACATTGCCCGTTGCCTTGGTAGCGCCACCGTAGCTCATACCCCAATGACGGTTCACAGGATCGTCAAAGTTGAATCCGCCGTAGACGCTGCCGGTATAACGGCTACGATCTGCCTCGGTATTATCAAAGTCGAAGAACATACCGGTCTCCTGCCGGTCCAGGCGGAGCATGGCTTCCTCGGAACCGATAAACAGCTGGTCAATGATCACCTTGCCCGGGGTATTGTTCTTGCCGATGATGCTGCGGAAGCGTACACCCAGATTCGTAAGAGTTACGCCCTCCTCCTTGATCTTGTAGCTTGAGATAAGGGGGACTCGAATGGTCTGGTATTCATCGGTGGTGCCATCGTAGTCAACACGAATATCTTCGCCATAAGCTTCGGTTCCGTCTGCTTTCCTGTAGTTGTACAGGAAGACAACCTGCTTGAGGGGATCTGACTTGGACCATTCGCAGTTCTCCAGCTTAAAGCGAATCTGGATATATTCTGCACTCCGCAGATCAAAGTTTAGAATAGCGGAATCTGCTACAATTCCACCACTGTTGGTGGGGATGGTGTTTGCCTTTCCCGTAGTCATAATACGGGGACCGCAGTTACCATCATTCGGGTCTGCTAAGACACCGTAGGAAAGGGTACCGTCCAGATTATGGATGGCAAAATTGCCGGTACCATGGGAGACAGCCCAGGAGGGATTGGCTTCCTCTATGTCGAAATCCTTATAGCCATAGGGAGCGGTACCGTATCGGAGCTGATCGGCGGCGGTTCCGTCAAAGCTGAAGAGGAGATAGTCGCTGTCCACACTGTCTAACCAACCGATTTGCGGCCCTACGTAGAGATAGTCCACAGTAACGCTGCCGGGAACAGAGGTATCAGCCTGCAGGATGTGCTGGAAGCGGATGCCGATGGTAACGACAGTAGCATTGGACAGCTTCTTAAGATCCTCCTTGGAAAGCAGTTTGGCGAAATCGAAGGTAACGGTTTGCCATGCTCCGTTCTGCAGGGTGAAGGGGGAATAGACCACGATCTGGACAAACTGATTGTTCTCGTCAAAATATCGCAAGCAAAGGGCGGCAACAGGGGAGGACTGACCGTCTGCAAGGGTACAGCCGTCCATCTTGAAGCGGATCTCGGCGTAATCCTCTGCAGAATACCGATACTGGATGGCATCTGTACTATAGGTATCGGTTAAAGTGCCTGTGTGGAACTCGGGACCGTACTGCTTGACGGTATTGGTGGCATCTGCGTTGTAGCCCTTCTTGACCGGGAGGGTCATGGTACCGGCTGCTGTATCATAGGTGCAGGAGGGGGTATAGTTGGTTCCTTCTACATATCTTGCTATCCAGTTGCCGGCATCAAAGTCGTTGCCCTTATAGATGGGATCGACGCTGTAACGATCCATATAGCCCTTGCCATCGAAGTCTACGAAGAAGGCGTTGGAGGGAATAAATTCCTTGTCGATCACGGGCTTGTAGACGATGTCGCCGACCTCACCGCTGTCTTGCAGGGTAGCCTTTGTGTCGGAGGTGACTTCCTTCCAGAGATAGTCATCGGACTTGGGGTTCTTAACATAGCGATGGAACACCTGACTTAAGGCAGTGGGATTTATCATGTCTGTTTCGTAGTACATGATGGTAGCGGGGAGAACGGTGACGGGGATGGTAACATTCCGCAGGGTTCCGTCATCCAGGTACAGCTCAACATGGGCATTGAACTTGAAAGCACCTTCCAACAGCTTCTTAAGGGAAACACGGACAGTCCTGTTATCGGTACGGATGGCGGCGTTTGCATATCCTGCGCCCTCTGTGACGTCGAGGGATGTGATCTTGCCCTCTCGTGCTACCAACTCTGAGATTCCGTTAAAGACGGCATCGTCAATGACGGCAATGTCGATGGATTTGCCGTAATCCATAACGATGACCAGTTCCTCGGGGACAAGCTCGGGGTTGTAGATATAGGTGTTGGTACAGGCGTAGGAGATGGTCTCAGATGCATATTGATCTCCGGTTACTGCCGCGGTGGGAGAATGATAGCCTATGGTAGAGGCAAGGGGCGTGCCGTTTGCGCGACCTGTCCAGGAGACCTGACCCCAGCGAGGACCCCGGGACTCCTCGGTGATCAGATAGCTCTGGCCATTAAACTGGAAGTTGATAAATTCCGCACGGTAGCCGTTCTTAAGAGTGAAACGACCCATGATGTCGGTCTTATAGTCCCCGGCAAATACACCCTGACGATCGTAGAGACGGTACTGCTGGAAGGAAACGGGATGCTTGTTGTCAGAGGTTGTAAGGGTGTAGCCGAAATCTAAGGTGTTGAGGTATGCCATGGTGCTGTCAGAGATCAAGGTATCGGTAAGAGTACCGTCTTCCTTACCATAGTAAGGGGCAATGTTCTTTTCTGCTACGATGGTATCACTCTGGGGCAGGTTAAATTTCATGGCACAGTTGGTTCTGCCCTTTCCGCGATCCATGTAGAAAATAGACAGGGTGTGCATTCCGGAAGCGGAAAATTCAGCTACAGATTGCTTGAAAACCTTGTCATAAATATTCTTCTGCCGCATGGGAACACCGTCGAGGATGGAGCCGTTTTCTGTGATGCCGTTGCCGTATTGGGTAGCATCGGAGCCGTGGCCGTAGCCACTGGGGTTCTTGTCACGGATCCTGTCGTACTTGTCCGAGGTGACAGTGACTTCGCCGGTTGCAAAGTTGATCTGACCTTGCAGGGCATCGTGGGAACCGCCCAGCTCCATGACCAGCTTGCTGTCAATATAGATCCAAACATCATCGTCGCCGGAGAAGGAGAAGGTAATGGGACGGTTGGGATCTCCGTAAAGGTTGCCGTCCTCTGTCATCTGGAAGTCGACGTTAAGTTGCATACCAAAGCCCCAAGTGGGAGTACCACGACCTGAAATTTGGACAGTGGGATTGGGACCGGAGGCGAGGGCTACACCATCCATGATGTAGCTGTCCATACCGGCACTTACGCTGAAGTTAGAAGCAGAGGAGGGATAGGCGGTTCCGATGACAGTAGTGGGCTTGGCGAAGGGCTGGAAGGCAGTTGCATAGCCGTTAGAGGGACGGTGAGAATAGGGATTGTTGCTATGATAACCGGGGATGCCCACACCGTAGGAAGTACCGCTACTCCAGTAGTAGGACATGGGCTTATCCAGAATGGCGAGAGTCGCACCGGAGGTGGGCTCTTCCTCAAAGAAAACACCATTGGTATCACTGTCCAAGATGTAATATCCCTCCTGATCATGGATGAAGGGTATACGAACATCGGTGTAGACTTCCTTGGTATCTGCGATTTCCTTGGTGCTCCAATAGTCGGCTGCGACCACGTTCTCGTTATGGAAGGGAGGATTATTTGCCTTGTACAGATCCGGGGCTGCAAGACCGGAGTAAATACTGTACATCTGGGCATAGGTGCTGACACCGTTGACGTCCTCCTTGGTTTCCTTGTCGTAGTCACTGAAGGGGGAAGCAGGGGTGTCCTTGTTGTTGGCATTCTCGAAGTAGAAGCCCTTGGTCTCGGATTCCTCTAAGTCCTTGACCAGTGCGTTCATGTTGTCCTCGTTCCAGTTGTACATGGTAGCAGAGAAGTAGCTGATGGTTTTTCCTTCATTGTTTTCCGCATTGATCGACAGAATACTAATGAGATCCAGAAGCTGTCTTTCCTTCTGATCTAACATGCTCTGGTAAAGATCCTTCTGTGCCAGGGTGTCGGAGGGCAAGGAAATGCCGTTAAAGCTCTTGTAGAGGTTGACTGCCTCGGCTAAAATGGAGAGGAAGCGTCCATGTACATCCTCCTGATAAAGAGAATGATAGGGGACGTAGCTTACAGCCTTCTGCAGGGTGGCATACAGGGACTCGGTATACAGGCGGTTATCAAGCAGACGGTAGAGATAGAATACATCCTCACTCTGTCTGTAATTCACGCTGTAGCTCCACTCAAAGTGTTCCATCCCTAATCGCTGTTCCAGACACAGATAGTATGTGGAGTTGTCTTTTGAAGGATTGTTAACATCTTTGATGTTACGTGCCAGTTCCAGGATACCGGCGTCAGTGTTAGGTGTAACGGCTATGTTGATACCAGCAGATTTGCGTTGCAGCTGATCGGAAATCAAGGGATTATCTCCGTTTCTGATACCAAGGAAATAGTCCCCCTCGATCTTAAAGTGATAGTGGTTCGTTTTTTCGTTATTACCTGCTGTGCCGGGAGCAAAGTAGATCTCTACTCCCATATCCGGATCTGCACCTAAGATGGCTCCGTCCACATCAAAGACCTGAGTAGCAGCGATGGTACCTAAGTTGGTCTGGGTCAGAGGATTGAGAACACGGTAGATCCCGTCTCGATTCTTCTGGACCATGTAGTAGGTGCCTTCCGGCTTTACCTCAGACTTGTGCTTAAAACCGCTTACATCGGTTACAAGCTCGTTGTTGGGGACAGGCGTGGGCAGTGCCAACAGATGGTTCTGAGAACGGAGAGCCTCTGTGATGGTGTTGTTACACAGATCGCAGAGGGAATTGCCGTCCGAATCCACGTGAGGAAGAGCGGGGGAAGACTCTCTGTGGACCACTGTCTTACAGGAGGTACAGAATTCTTTCCGCTCACACACTGCGATGCAGGAGGGGAACAGGGCGGTTGCAGTCTGCTCATGTCTGCACAGATTCTCGGGGTCGAGGCCCATTGCTACGTATTCTGAACCGATCTGACCCTTCTCGAAGCCGGTGGTTACAAAGTAGTTGTATCCGTCTGCCAAATTCTTGACCTCATCGGGATAACGGGAGGTGTAGTAAGGAGCAGAGAAGAACATACTGGCGGTACGGCCTTCTTTTCTGCCATAGTTGACCCAATGGTTATAGAGCTTGTCTTCATAGGTAGTGCCGGAGAAGTTTGCCAGTTTGTCCTCGGAAACAGCGGGATCTAAGCTGTAAACTGCAGCGTCGAATAGGAACGATTCCAGCTCCGCCTTTGTTTTGCAATTCTTGAAGCGAATGAGGCTTGCTACATAGTTCTTGAGGGCGGCATAGCCGTTTTCCTTGGTGAGGAGAAGCTTGAACTCTTCATTAAACTCCTTGAGATCAAAGTCGTCGGAGCCTGCTCTGTGCTCTTTAATGGCATTTTCGTCCGCACCGTAAAGGATATAGTTCTGTATGAGGTGAAGCTTGTCATAGGACAATGTTCCGTAGAGATCATCGTTGGAGCCTTGGTTATAATAGTCATAGTTATCTTCACTCAGAGGACCGCGGCTGGCATACTCGGAGACACTGAAGAATACGGAGCCCTGTCTGCCCTCCCAGAAGCCGAAGGTGACGAAGTGTTTGTAGGCACCTTCGAAGGTGCCGTAGGCTGCGTGCTTCTTGACGTCTGAATTGTGGTCCAGATAATACTGGGGATCGAATAGGATGCTGGGGAGATAGCCTGCTTTCTTGCCTGTGTTCTTGTAATGCTCCTTTGCCTGCGCTTCGGTCATGCCGGCAGTTTCGGGGTAGGCAGCGGTATAGAATTCGTAGTCAAAGAGAAGATCGTCTATGGTCACGGAGGGATTTGAACAGACTTTCAACTGTTTTAGAAAATAGGTCTTTCCGATTTCGTTGGTGCAGAGAACCGCTTTGCCATTTTGCGTGACATTGTTGAGGTTTAAGCCTGTCTCCTTGTTATGAATAGCAAACACTTTGTCCGTGGTATGGGGTGAGGTGGCGGCGCGGAGATACCAGCGCTGACGGTTATTGCCCTCTTCCAAGGGTGCGAGGCTGACACTGCCATCCTCGTTAGCGGTAATATAGTACTTTGATACACGGGAATTGTCCGTTGTACCTCCATAATTGTAGCCATGACTGAGGGAACGGATATACCAGTAGCCCTGGGTATCGGTCTCTAAGGCAAAGTAAGCATCTCTCTGTTTGTCAGAGGCTAATCCGCTGTACTTTAACACATGCAACTGACCGTCTGCACTCTTGGGATTATAGACTACAAAATCCGTATCTTGCGTACCTTGGAGGAGATAGATGCCACACTCACGGAAGCCCTCCATAATGTCAGACCGTGGAGAGCTCTCTTGGGTGAAATGGCAAATGCCTCCCCGGTATGTGCCGGAGGTGATCCACCTGACTCTGTTACAGTAATAGATCACACCCTTATATACAGACATATCCTGGATGCGGTAGGACTCATAGCCGGAGCTACTGGAACGGATACACAGATCGGTATTGGGAAGGGCATCCTTTGGGTGGGAAGCTATGAGCTCTGCAATATGATCATACACAAGGACGATGGAACAGCAATCCACAATGACGGATACATAGAGCCGGTCATTGTCGTAATCCATGCCCGTAAGGTTTACCTTGCCTACATCGGCAATGGGGTAGCTGTCGGGGATGCCGGCAACGGTCTTTGCTAAGGAAGTGGTATAGCTGCTGTTAAGACCGAAGGCAAAGGATGCAGTAATGATAGAGCTTGCGGCAGTGACATCAATGGTAACAGTATAGAAGTTCCATGCACAGCGGATCAGGAGAGTTACCTCGTTCCCTTGGGCAGACAGGATGGTTAATCGGTCTACGCCTAAGGCTGTGCCGTCTCCGGCTTTGAGCCCGAAGGTTGCTTTGGTGGTGACAGCTCCACCACCGGGGGTGCTGAGCAGAAGGATGGAGTCTCCACCCACTCTGCCTGTTGCCAGGAAGAGATAGTGCTGCTTGCCTATGGTAATGCCGTCTAAAGCCTTTGCCTCGCCGAAGGTGGTAACGACCGCGTTGCCGTCTACCGTCAAAGTTGCGGATCCACCGGATTTTAAATTGGTGCGTGCCATGATAGCATTATTACGGTCCTCGGTGGTGCGGACATAGTAGGCATGGTCATTGATAGCTGTCATACAGGACATGTAGGTGTATGACACATCGTTGAGAGCGGATGTGGGATTAGCAGCTACCTGGTAGTGCCGGGTAATCTCGGGCCAGGTGGGGACGAGGCTCTCTCCCTCGCCTAACAGGGTAACAGAGCTCTCAGAGGCTCGTGTAGCGGGGGTGTCCTCTTGTGTAGGGGACAGGGCAGTGTCTTGTGCCTTGACGGACAGAGCACCTATGGGAAGGTAGCCTATGAGCATGCTCAGTAACAGAACAAAGCACAGACAGGATCTGAGGGAATTCTTGAGATTCATAACCATTCTCCTTTACAGAATATAAAATGCCATTATATAACATTTATATCGTAATAATATCATATAATATGCTAAAAAGCAATAGCGGACGTAATGAATTCCATGCTGAATAGGCCCGTAGCAAGATTAGGTTTTTCAGTAGTTTTCCCGAAAGGCAGGCAGATCGGCGTAAGGTACAGGGGGTAAAATAGGTTCGTAGGGAACGACACAGTGTCGTTCCCTACGAGAGGATGTATGGGGAGCCATCTTGGGGCGGTTGGATCAGAGTGTTGCAAAGTAGTCTCGTGCTGCATCGGAATAGGCAAAGAGGGTGGTACAGAGGGTACGGAGACTGCCGGTCTTTCCGTTGCCGTAGGTGTCGGCTGAGTATTCCAACGTGGCGGAGACTTGGGTCTGACCGTGATAGACGACAGCACGGATGGGCGCACGGAGCTCTGTGGCAAGGAGATCGGTAAAGTCAAAGACGTAATAAGGCAGTTCTTGGTGGTAAAGGGAGGGATCTGTGAGGATCACGGTTTTTGTCATGTTATTGCGATCCGTGTAGCTCAGATGCAGGGTCAAGTCCCGAGCATCGCAGGGATAAGTGCCGGGATCGATGATCAAGCGGACGCAGACCTTGGACCCCAGATCCAGTGCCTTGCCCACCCAGGCCACGGGAGGATCCTCACGGTCATCCTGAACCCGATTCAGATCCCCGAAGGGGACGGTGTCAAGATCCCGTAAATAAGCACGCTGATCTGCTGTCATGGAAGCATCTACAAGGGCATCTGTTCGGTACTCTTTGTAGTTCTGTGCCGCAGAGCCGTAGCGAAGGAGCTCGGCACACAGAACCTTGAGGGCGTAGGGGGCATCCTTGCCCAGTTGGCTGTAGGCATAGGCAGATACGCTGTAGAGATCTACAGGGGAACAGTAGCTCCCATTCTCGTTCTTCATGTAGAGGACGGAACGGACCGTATCTCCCATCTGAGGCGCGGTGATGCCGTCCAGAGTGAAGTAATAATAGGAATCGCGAAGGGTAGGCCGGAGCACGACCGTGTCATAGCTTATCAGCAGATTGCCGTCGTACCGAGGTAATTCACATGTCAAGTAAAAGCTGTCATAGGCTGCCAGCGAGGCAACATCTACCACATAGTGGATGGAAATGTCACTGAGCAGATTCAGCGTATGACGGATCTGAATAGATTCATCAAGGATAGGGGCAGAAACAGATCCGCAGAGGGTACAGAAGTCGGAACCCTCATAGATATGGACCTCCGGGGTGGTAGTTTTGCCACAGGCAGTGCAAATGCCGCTGTGGGTGCCGTCTGATAGGTCTGTATAATCGTAGCTGTGACCCAACCGAGGCAGGACCTGCTGGGCTATAAGGGGAATGCCGCAGATACCGCAGTTTTCGCCATCACTGAGACCGGAGCTCAGGCAGGTGGCCTCTCTTCCGGGAACAGTAACGGGGGTGTGTCCTGCTGGGGGGAGAACAGTACCGGAGGTGATCTCTTCACCGCAACGGGTGCAGACCTCGTCGCCGGTGTACCCGGCTTCGGTGCAGGTAGCATCCTTACTGCCGCGCAGCTCGGTACTGTGAGGCACGGTGGGAACAGATTCCTCGTAGGTCTGTGCACATCCGCTACAGGAATAAAGGAGGGTGCCGGGCTGTGTGCAGGTGGCTTCCTTGCTTGTCTGAGAGGTATAGGTATGTTTTTCTTCGGCAAAAGAAGCATACACATTGCAGTGGGTGGTGATGCTGTCTAATTCCGCAGGGGAACCATCTAAATTGATCCATCCTGCAAAGGAATAGTGGCACGCATCGGTATAAGCCTTGGTAGGAGCTTCGTCGGGATAGAAGGCGGTCTTGCCTTTCTCCGCATAAACCGTGTGGAGCACCGTGCCGTCCTCGGTACAGAAGCTGACGCGGAATTTCTCGGAGAAAACATCTAAAGACCCGGTATAACGATAGATAGACGAAGCTGAGAGGGTCCCTTTCTGCACGAAGGTGGAAAGGGCCTCGGAGGGGGAAGCGGTATCATTGACATCCGGCTCCATGAGCATAGCAAGGATGTTGCCTGTTTCTTGATTCATGGGGAAAACATAGGAGCCTGCTTTAAAGGTGACAGAGGTCTCACTTCGCAGGGACGCGCTGCTACCACTGCCGCTGTACTGCTGGACAGGCAGGATCTTGTCCTCCTTGAGCTGAATGTAATGGATCCCATGCTTATCTAAGGTGCTAAGGACCGTTGATAGTCTGGATGTACCTGCTTTGAGAACATAAGCGGTGGGACGGGTGCGAGTCCGTCCGGCAACATCATAAATAACGGGAGTGGCGGTTGCGTTAGGCTTAGTGATCTTATTGGCATCCACATTCACTGTAGGACGGCGGTATGACTTGCTATAGGTACGGGACTTGTGCTGGAGGGTCAGTTTATCGCTGTCATTGTAGGCCTCACCCAGCTTGGCGATCCGTTCACGCTCTGCTTGGGCGTTGGCACGGAGCTCTTGGGCGTGAGCGGCGGTGTATTGGATGAAGCTCTCGGAGGCAATGTACTGAGAGAAGACGCGACGGGCGAAATTCTTCCAGCCGATACCGATGCCTCGAGTCTCCACACAGAAGCCATAGGTACCTCGGAGACCGTAATACCAGGGGCCGATAGAGTTACTGCCTGCACCGAAGGTTATATTGCCCTGGTAGAAATAGGGACGGATGCCCTGCGCCTCTGCGGCGGTAAAGACGGTCTCCATCATTTTGATGGAAGTGTTCAGCATAGCGGGATCATTGTTGAGACTACCGGCTGACCATAGCTGGAGATCATCAAAGACACCGGTGCCGGACATGGTGTTCGGGGTCCACTCGTGGGCGTCAATTGCTACATCCGGGAGGAATGCGTTATAGGCTCTGAGAACCATCTCGACCTCGGAGCTCTTAACAACGAGGTAATCGCGGTTCATGTTGATGCCGTTGGCGGTGTTGGCTCGCTGGAATTCCTTGGATCCGTCAGGATTGATCCGAGGGATGATCATAATGTTCAGGGTGTCCAGGATATCTCCGCCGTTCCCGTCCTTCAGATGTCCACCTGCCAGAGCTGTTGCAAGAGACAGGGCACCCTCTCCGGCGGCGGGCTCATTGCCATGGATCTGTGCTTGGTGGAGGACAGTTGCCTTGCCGTTGGCACGGACGGCGGCGCCGGCTTCTTCCATAGTCATATTGGAAAGATCGGTTTTGGTAAAGACTACAAGGGGGAATTCCAGCTTATAGGTAGGGGAAGAGCCCAACTTGAAGTAATACATATTTGCACATGTGGGAATGAGGCTCTTCAGAAAGCTGACCATTTCCTGATTGTTGGTAAAATCAGCCACAGCTTGGCTGTTCTTGGAAAATGCCGGAGTGTCAAATACAAACTCATAGCCAGGCCAGCCCTTTACATTGGACAGAAAGACATCCTTGTTGATGGGGGCACGGGTCTCCGGCTGTGAGAAGGTGCTTGGTTCATCATATGGTTCGGCTTCTGAACTGCGGGCAGCAATCGCTGTAGAAGGGAGCATAGAGAAAAGCAGTGCGGAAATCAAAATGAATGCCAAAACTTTCTTCATGATGGAACCTCCTGTGCAATGTTTGTTTTATATAAGCTTTTCTAAAAGGGCGGCACAGCCTCGGTCTACGTCCTGCTCTGTGGCACGGAAGTCCCGGGTGTACCAGGGATCTGCCACATCCCGATTGTCGCCGGTGTGGTCCATTAGGAGGGAGATCTTGCCTTCGGGATCTCCGCCGAAGTGTCGGAGCATGTTGCGAAGGTTGTTCTGATCCATGCCTACGATATAGTCGAAGCGGCTGTAATCCCCCTCTGTGATCCGACGGGCGGTCTTACCCTCGGTGGAGATGCCACGCTGTGCAAGAAGCTTGCGTACAGGGGGATAGACGGGACTGCCGATCTCCTCGGAGCTGGTGGCGGCGGACTCTATATAGAAGCGAGAGGAAAGACCCTTCTGTCTGACCAATTCCTTCATAATGAATTCTGCCATAGGGGATCGGCAGATATTGCCATGGCATACGAATAAAATACGGGTCATAGTACCTCCAAAACGATCAGTGTATTCTCTTCTACACGAAAACGGATGTTCCTCCCTGCGAAGCTCATGCCGTAGATCCTGCCCGGATCCTTCTGATAGGAGGGACGGGGATCGTGAGACAGGAGGTCCAGGGCGGTGTGCCGCTTGTTCTCGGGGAGCTTGCATAGCTCTTCTTCCGGGAAGTCTACCTCCAGCAGGTAGTCAGAGGCATTGGTAGTAAAGCCGCCCAGGGCCTCGGGCTGACAGTCTGCATAGGGAATGTAGGGCTTAATGTCATAAATGGGAGTGCCGTCCATTAGGTCGGCACCTGCCACCACGAGGGTGGGACCATCCTTGGTGTGCTCCACTGCTATGAGGCGGACACAGGACAGCCCTATAGGGTTGGGGCGGAAGGGTGAACGGGTGGCAAAAACGCCCAGACGGGTATTCCCTCCTAAACGGGGAGGACGGACGGTAGGCGTCCAGGGCTTGCCTACAGAACGGGAGAATTCCCAGATCAGCCACAGATGGGAGAAGTCCTCGATGCCCCGTAGTGCATCGGCATTGCGATATTCCGGGGCAAAGACCACACGGGAACGGAGGGAGTCTACCAGACCGCTCTGACGGGGGATGCCGAATTTGTCGGGGAAGTCACTGCGGATATAAGCGATATGTTCCATAGGAGCACCTCAGAGCTGTGAGAAAATAGTCCCCAGGGAGTCGTGGATGACCAAGTCGGCGGCACTGTCATAGGGGGTCTCATCACGGTTGATGAGAACCAGGCGGTTGCCGCGGTAGTACCGCAGGAGTCCTGCAGCAGGGTAGACTGTAAGGCTGGTACCGCCTACGATCAGCAGATCCGCATGGGAAATGGCATGGATGGCTTGTTCGACGGTGTGATCATCCAAGCCCTCCTCGTAAAGAACCACATCCGGTTTAACGATCCCACCGCAATCGCAGAGGGGGATGTCCTGAGCGTTCTTGACGAATTCTGCAGGGTGGAACTTGCGGCAACGGGTACAATAGTTCCTTAGAACACTGCCGTGGAGTTCGTAAACGGTACGACTCCCTGCCTTCTGATGCAGGCCGTCAATGTTCTGGGTAACAACGGCAGCCAGATGCCCCTCTGCCTCCAAACGGGCAAGGACTCTGTGGGTAATATTGGGTTCAAAGCCCAGAGGCATCATCTTCTCCCGATAGAAGCGGAAGAAGTAGGAGGGATCCTTGAGATAGAAGCTGTGGGAAATGATCTCCTCGGGAGGATATTCGAATTTCTGATGGTACAAACCGTCAACACTGCGGAAATCGGGGATGCCGGATTCTGTAGACACTCCTGCTCCGCCGAAAAATACAGCGCTGCGGCTCTCACTGATCCATTGCTTCAGCGTCTTCATCTGCGATCTCCTTTAGGATCTTTTTATCTTCCTTTGTGGTAAATACCAACTTCTCGTACATGTCGGGACGGCGCTGACGGGTACGGAGGAGGGATTGCTTCCGTCTCCAACGAGCGACTTTGGCATGGTCGCCGGACAGGAGAATGGGGGGAACCTCTCTGCCGTGCCACATAGCGGGCCGGGAATACTGGGGATACTCCAAGGTGCCGTCCCAGTGGCTCTCGTCCTCGAAACAGGAGGCATCGGACAGCACACCGGGAACCAGTCGGCACACAGAATCTGCAATCGCCATAGCGGGGATCTCACCGCCTGTAAGGACAAAGTCACCGATGGAGATCTCCTCGTCAACGCATTCGTCAATAAATCGCTGGTCGATGCCCTCGTAGTGTCCGCATACCAGGATGATATTATCCAGCTTGGCAAGACGCTTGGCATCTGCCTGGCGGAATACCTTGCCACAGGGACTGAGATAGATGGTATGAACGCTACCGCCTGCCTCGTCACAGGCATGACACCAGGCATTGTATAGGGGATCTGCCTGCATGACCGCACCCTGACCGCCGCCGTAGGGATAGTCGTCTACTTGGTTCTGCTTGTTGGTGGTATAGTCCCGGATCTGATGGGTCTCGATACGGATGATGCCTCGCTCCTGGGCTCTGCCCAAGATAGACTCATTCATAAGATCTCCCACCGTGTCGGGGAACAGGGTCAATATATCAATTCGCATCGGTCTCAAATCCTTCGATCAAGTGGACGAGGACATAGCCCTCTTCTACATTGATCTCCTTTACAAATTCCTTGACTGCAGGGATCATGTAGTGCTTGTCCCCGTGGATGACGTACACATCGCTGGCAGGCATGGTAAGCACGTCCTTGATCCTGCCGATCTCGGCGCCTTCGTCGGTAATGACCTTGCATCCCAGCAGATCCGCAATGAACACGGTGCCCTTGGGGAGCTTGACCTTGCTGCGGTCAATGCAGACAGTCTTGCCACGGAGGAGGGTAGCTGCCTCAGGCGTGTCGATGCCCTCGACCTTGGCAAGAACGCAGGTCTTGTGGACACGGGAGCTGTGGACGGCATAGGCTCTGCCGTCAATATAGAATTCACGGAATTTGAGCAAAAATTCGGGACCGTCTGCCCAGGGGAGGATCTTGAGCTCGCCCTGGATGCCGTGGGTGCTGACGATCTCACCGGCTTCTAAAAATTGTTTTTCCATATGAGCCTCACAGTTTGTCATAGGTTTTCTCCAGGAAGCGGTCTGCCTTGATGATGAACCGCTCGTGGATCGCATTGCCGATCTCTCCTGCCTCGTCAAAAGCGGTGATGGCGAAGGTGACCTTGCGACCATCCACTGCTGTGACGCGGGATTCTGCACGCACCTCCATGCCTACGGGGGTTGCGGAGGTATGATTGACCTGCATCATGGTACCTACAGAGCTCTCACCCTCGGCTAAGAAGGGGGCGATGGACTCGCAAGCGGCACCCTCCATCAGTGCTACCATACAGGGAGTGGCATAGACCAATAAATCACCGGAGCCTACCACCTTGGCGGTGTCCTCCTGTTCTACCAGGGCATCTGCATGACCCGTGGTTCCGATCTCGATTGCCATAATTCACAATCCTTTCTTTTTTGTAATTTATCTACTATATCATACCAAATTCCGAGGCTAAGGTCAACAGTAAAAATAATGATTGCGATTTTCTGAAAAGGTGGTATAATGGAGGTATAAAAAGAAGAAGAGGTGTGTTCTATGAACCAGGATCCCAAGATGAACCTTGCCATGCTCTGCGATTTCTATGAGCTGACCATGAGTAATGGCTACTTTAATACCAATATGAAGGACAAGATCACATACTTCGATCTGTTCTATCGACGTGTTCCGGACGGTGGCGGCTTTGCCATTGCCGCAGGTCTGGAGCAGGTGGTGCATTACATCCGCGATCTCCATTTTACGCAGGAGGATATTGCATATCTGCGTGGGAGGAATCTGTTCAGCGATGCTTTCTTGGAGTATCTCAAGCACTTCCGTTTTACGGGGGATATTTATGCCGTTCCCGAGGGGACTCCCGTATTCCCCAAGGAGCCGATCCTCACGGTCCGTGCTCCTGCCATTGAGGCACAGCTGATCGAGACCTATCTCCTCCTTGCTATCAATCACCAGAGTCTGATCGCAACCAAGGCAAACCGTGTGGTCCGTGCGGCACAGGGCAGAACTGTGCTGGAATTCGGTTCCCGTCGGGCGCAGGGTGAGCAGGGTGCGGTCCTGGGAGCAAGAGCTGCCTACATCGGCGGCTGTCACGGCACGGCTTGTACCGTATCGGATCAGCTCTTCGGTGTGCCTGCAGCGGGTACTATGGCACATTCCTGGGTGCAGATGTTTGATACAGAGTACGAGGCATTCAAGACCTACTGCCAGCAGTATCCCCACAATGCTACCCTACTGGTAGACACCTATAATACCCTTAAGAGCGGTGTTCCCAATGCCATCCGTGCCTTCAACGAGGTTCTTAAGCCCCTGGGCATTACCAAGTGCGGCATCCGCCTGGACTCCGGTGACATGACCTACCTGTCCCAGAAGGCACGCAAGATGCTGGACGATGCAGGCTGGACCGAGTGCAAGATCTCGGTATCTAACTCCCTGGATGAATATCTGATCCAGGATCTGCTGCGGCAGGGGGCACAGATCGACCTGTTCGGTGTAGGCGAGCGACTGATCACAGCTCGGAGCGAGCCTGTATTCGGTGGCGTATATAAGCTGGTTGCCGTAGAGAATGAGGACGGCACCGTCATGCCCAAGATCAAGGTGTCGGAGAATGTAGGCAAGATCACCACGCCCCACTACAAGAAGCTGTGGCGGTTCTACGGTAACGATACGGGTAAGGCCATTGCAGACTATCTGACGGTCTATGACGAGACGGTAGACGATAGCAAGAATCTGCTGATTTTCGATCCCGAGGCAACCTGGAAGCAGAAGGAGGTCTACGACTTCACTGCTAAGGAGCTGCAGGTACCCATATTCCTCAATGGCGAGCTGGTGTACAAGCTGCCTACTCTGGAGGAAATCCGTGACTACTGTATCAAGCAGGTGGATACCCTGTGGGATGAGGTCAAGCGGTTCGACAATCCTCATAGCTACTATGTAGACCTGTCTCAAAAGCTGTGGGATGTGAAATACGGCCTGCTTAAGGGCACAACGGTCAGCAAGCAATGAAAAGATCACCCAAAGCCTCAGCTATAGCACTGTGCGGTGTTCTTGGCGCACTGGCGTTGGTCTGTCTGTTCATGGGAGGCACCATCTCTGTGGCAAGCATCGCCTGTCCCATTCTGGCATCCCTGGTTCTGATCCCTGTTTATATGGAACGAGGGGACAAATGGGGGATGATCTGGTATGTCGCCGTAGGGATCCTGGGGCTCCTGCTGGCACCTATGAAGGAGTGCGCGGTCTTGTTTATTGCCTACGGCAATTATCCCATGATTCGCAAGTATTTGGGCAGATTACCCCTGAGCGTCATATGGAAGATAGTATACTTTAACGCTGTGCTCTTTGCTGCCTATGGGATCATGCTCTACGTATTCCCCATCCCTCAGCTCAAGGATGAGTTTGCACAGATCGGCAGATGGATGCTGGCTGTTATGGTAGTTGCCGGCAATATCAGTTTCCGGATCTATGATATCTTGATCGGACGGCTGGAGATCCTATATATCCTGCGGATCAAGCCGAAGCTGAAATTTCCTTAAAGAGTTAGGCATTTTGGAGGAGCTTTCTAAAGAGCTCCTCCTTTTTTATTCGGGGAGAACGAGGCTTTGAAAGAAAAAATATGAAAGAAAATGAGAAAAAATAAATTCTGCCTGTTGATTTTAGATACATATCGTGATAAAATAAATGGCAGTAATGATACTTGCAGAGTAGGTCTCTGCAGAAAGGAGGAGCAATGTTTCAGACGGATAAATTCGAATATTATCCCATGAGGAAGCCGGTCCGGATCCAGCCGGACAGTCCTGTATACGTCTACGGCTACGGCCTGGCAGTCCAACGGGGCAGCGGTGCGGCATTTGTACAGATGCGACTGGTAAACAGGTGGGATACGACGATACACAGTGTGTTCCTGCACATTACCGGCAAGGATGATGCGGGGGATATACTGTACAAGCTCCGTTATGTGCCACTGATTGAATGTGGGGGACAGCCTCATCGAGATTTTGGTGAGGAGCAGGTCATATTCCTACCACAGGGCAAGGTACACAGTCTGGATATCGAGGTCGAGGATGTGCTCTTTACAGACGGGATGATCTGGCGCAGTCAGAGCGGACAGCGGCTCCTTACAGCACAGGAGGCCGGCTGGGTCACATGCTCCTGCGGGATGAAGAACCCCGGAGAGGCGCAGTTCTGTGCTTACTGCAGACAGCCTATAGGACACACTGACGCAGAGACAGGGGACATGGTTCCTCCTTTCTTACGTCAGAACATGAAACCGCTTACACAACCTGCAGTGCCTGCGACAGAGGCTACTGAGATCCCTTCGCCTAAAGAGAATACCCCTGCTTCTGAACCGCCTGCCATTGCTGTAGTGCAGAGCAGTGCGGTCGAGGAGGAGTTGCCCGCACCTGTTATTGAGGATACGGAGGCAGAGACCCATGTTGCAGAGCAGGATAGGGATGGTCAAGAAGGCGTGGAGCAGGAGTTCGAGCCTGACTCCGAGGATCCGTCTCTCAGAGAGTTAGAGGAGCTGCTGTCTCCCTTCGGGGCATGGATCGAACAGTCAGAGCGTGACCGGCAGCAAGTTATGGAGGATCCTGTTGATGCAATCGTTCTGCAACCCTCCCTGGCACCTGCAGAGCCGGAGGATCTATCTTCGCTGGAGGAAGAATTGTCCAAATCCGCACCTAAGGTGAATGAGCCTGCTGTGCCGGACATAGGCTTCCCCATAGATATGATGCGAGAGACCGGTATGATCCTGGAGGAATTGCAACGGCGGATCCAAGCCCACCAAAACGGGGAACCCATCCCAACTGAGATCAAACAGGAGCCTGCGGTACAGGAACCGGAGGAAGATAATGATAGTGACAAGAAGTCCCGTGGCGCAGGATTTTGGATTATTATGATCCTTATTTTGATTCTGCTTGCCTTTGCAGGTTTCTTCGGGGTACTGTATTGGAAGGGGTATTTTGGGTAAAAATTCTGTAAATACGAAAAATTTTTCATCTTAACTATTTACAAAAAATGTATATTATGGTATAATCTGTTCAGATTGGTGTTAAAGAGCGTGATTTTACCATTCGTCTTACTTTAATCTAAATTCATAACGAAAGCTGGGGGAGCACAATGCCGCAATTTGTACAGACAGAACAACAGAAAGAATTGATCCGTACCTTAGTACAGGAGTTACCCGCATATCGTAAGAAGATGCATATGTCTCAGGCTGAGCTTGGTGATGCTGTGGGTAAGAGCAGACAGAAGATTTCCGAGATGGAGCGCGGTGCCGCACCTCTGGGCTGGGATACCTACCTTGCCATTCTTATGGTTCTGGGTGCCCGTGGGGTGTTGGAGCCTCGCGGACGTGATGCAGAGCGTCTGACTGCAACCGGCAAGATCCTGGGTGGTCGTATCCGTCTGTAATTTTTGTATCTGTTATTTCTATCATTGTATAACTATTCATTTAAACCACAAGGACTTTCTCTCCGAAAGAAAGCCCTTGTGTTTTTTTTCGGATGAAAAAAGGGAAAATTCCCGATTTGTCGGTCTGTTTGAGATTTGCACAGACCAAAGCCTTCTCCTTGAGGAGAAGGTGCCCCGAAGGGGCGGATGAGGTGGAAAATGTTTCGAATTCGCCGTAGATTACTATAAATACGCAACATTTTACCGCACACCTCATCAGTCTCGCTCCGCTCGACAGCTTCTCCTCAAGGAGAAGCCTTAGTCCCTACCATTCCATCGGTTTATCCGATGAAATAGGTCTTGTGCAAACCACAAGTGCCTCGGGCGATGACACAGCATCGCCCCTACAGAATCTCGTCGATAAATCGGAATATGCTGCACCGATGTGACATGGGGACGGGTCCGCTGTTACATCTCGAAATCAAAGGAAACGCATCCCCTTGTCAAAGATGTAACATCGGACCCGTCCCCGTGTCACATTTGCAAACAGAACGACAACTCGGAATTTAACTGTTCATTCCGCCGCTTTGAAATTATAGATGGGCTTGATATGGGCGAGGATGTGGGCAGTGGGGCCGATGTTGGCAATGATCTCATCCATG